>DASUXW010000241.1:0-4790 GCA_036377715.1 Gemmatimonadales bacterium | reverse complement strand
GCTCCCGCGCTGCTTCCATCGCTCCCTGATCGGATGGTAGGCGGCGATCATCGTCTCTTCGAGCCCCGAGTTCACCAGGTCCTCCTCGCTCGCGCCCCGGGTGAGCCGCTCGAGCTCGGACGAGGTGAACTGCCGCCCCGTGATCTCCTCCACCGCGCCGAGCAGGCGGCTGTAGGCACTCTGCTCGAACCGCTTCTGCATCCGCCCGAACCGCACGTGGCCCAGGTTCTTGACCCACTCGAAGTAGGAGACAGTGACCCCGCCCGCGTTCACGTATGCGTCGGGCACCACCATGATTCCGCGGCGGTCGAGGATGGCGTCGGCCTCTGCGGTCGTGGGGCCGTTCGCGGCCTCGATCACGATCTTCGCCTTGATGCGCGACGCGTTCTCGGCAGTGATCTGCCGCTCGAGCGCGGCCGGGATGAGAATGTCGCAGTCGAGCTCGAGCGCGTCCTCGCGCCGCGCCAGGTTGGCGGCGCCCGGGAAGTCGAGAATCTTCCGCTGCTCCCGCCGGTGCGCCATCACCTGCTCCACGTCGAGACCCTTCGGGCTCGCGATGGCGCCTTCCGACTCGGCGAACCCCACCAGAATCGCGCCGGCGTCCTGGAAGAACCGGGCGGCATGGTAGCCCACGTTGCCGAGCCCCTGAATCACCACCCGCTTCCCTGCGATTCCCGGCGTGAGCCCCAGCGCTTTCATGTCTTCGGCGACGCCGCATACCTCCCGGGTGCCGTAGAAGACGCCCCGACCCGTGGCCTCGGTGCGGCCGCGGATTCCGCCCGCGCTCACCGGCTTGGCCGTGACACAGCCGAGCGCGTCGAGCTCGCCCGGGTTGAGCTGGCTGTAGGTGTCGACGATCCAGGCCATCTCCCGCATGCTGGTGCCCACGTCGGGGGCCGGCACGTCCACCCCGGGCCCGATGAAGTTCTTGCGGACCAGCTCGAAGACGTAGCGGCGGGTGATGCGCTCGAGCTCCGCCACCGAGTACTTCTTGGGGTTGAACTTGATCCCGCCCTTGGCCCCGCCGAACGGGACGTCCACCAGGGCGCACTTGTAGGTCATGAGCGCGGCGAGCGCCTGCACCTCGTCGCCGTCGACCGCCTCCGAATAGCGGATTCCGCCCTTGCAGGGGAGCTTGTGATGGCTGTGCTGTGCGCGCCAGGCGTGCATGACCTCGATGCGGCCGTCGTCGCGCTTGATGGGAAAGCTGGTGTAGAACAGGCTCTTGCTCGCCCGGATGTTGGCGAGCAGGCTGGGGTCGTGGTTGGTGTACGCCGCCGCGCGGTCGAAGGCGTGATTCACCTGCTCGAGAAAACCCGCGCCCAACGACATGAGCATTCTCTCCTTGAAGCGGGAAACGTGGGGCCGAAAGGCAGCAGGATACTAACCCCGGAACCCCCGCGTCAGGAGTCCGCAGCGCGGAGGCTCCGCCGGGCTGCCTCGCATTCGGCGCACCCCGCGCCCGGTTCGTGGAGGAAGACGAGCCGGTCAAGGGCCAGCGCCTCGAGCGCCACATCGACGACGTCCCGGGCGCGGACCAGCCGGGAGCGCGCGTGCCCCACCACCCCTTCGGCCTGGAGCCCACGGGCCCGGAGCCACCCGTCGGCCAGCGCGAAGCGCGCGCCGCAGTGGTCGTTCTCGCCGTATTCGAGCCGCGTCGGTCGCCCGTGCCGTAACACCGTGCAGTGCTGCGGAATGCGATAGGGCGCGCCGCCGAGCAGCTCCGCCAGATGCAGGGTGGTGTCGGCCTCGTGACCGACGCCGAGCAGGAGTACCTGCCCGTTCCGCTCGTGTACCCGTCCGACCGGGCTCGCCGGAATGTGTGGCGGCAGCGGCAGCGGGTCGGCGGTGATCGCGGCCGCCTCGGGGCCCGCGGCAGCGAAGGCCTGGCAGTGCGCGCTCCGGCGCACGCCGGGCAGGCGCCAGAACGTGTCGGCCACGATCCCGAGGTCGGCCGCCGCGGGCGACGCCCCCGGATCGAATGGCCGATCGTCGTCGCCCGACCACGAGGGCATGACCAGCGTCCCCTGGGGCCCCAGCGCCTCCCGCAGGGCCCCGATCAGTCCCGCGGGCCCTCCCTCGACCGGCCGGACCGCGCGAAACGAGGTATGCACCAGCAGTACGCCGCCGTGCGTCACGCCAAGCGCGCGGAGCTGCCGGACGAGGGCGGCCCGTGGCGTGGATTCTGCGGCACTGGCGGGATTCATGAGCACCCTCGTGACCGGGTAGATTCTCCGAGTGACTCCCGACGCGCCGGATTGGTCCTACATCCCCATGCTCGCGCGCCTGGCGCTCGCCCTGGCGCTCGGCTTTTTCGTGGGCATCGAGCGCGAACGGCGGCGCAAGGAGGCGGGGCTCCGCACCTTCACCTTCGCCACCCTGCTCGGCGCCGTGGGAGGGTTGCTCGGGGAGTCGTACGCGCTGCTCGCGCTGGCCCTGCTCGGCGTCCTCATCATCTTCCTGAATGTAGAAACCATCCGCACCGGCGAGGGTGCCGAGATCACCACCTCGGCCGCGCTCCTGCTGAGCGGGTTCGTCGGCGTGCTCGCGGGACACGGCTACACCTTCACCCCTACGGCGCTTGCCATCGCGACGGCGGCGCTGCTGGCGTGGAAGGAGCCGCTGGTCGGCTTCACTCGCGCGCTCACCGAGTCCGAGCTCCGCTCGGCGATCCTGCTCGCGATCATCGCGGGCGTCGTGTATCCGGTGCTCCCGACCGGCCCGGTGGACCCCTGGGGGCTGATCGAGCCCCGCGCGGCGTGGGTCACGGTCATTCTCCTGGCCGCGCTCGGCTTCGCCACCTACATCCTGCTCAAGCTCTATGGCGTGCGCGGCGTGGCGCTGGCCGGATTTCTGGGCGGGTTCATCAACAGCACGGTCACGATCGTGGATCTCGCGCAGCGCGTTCAGGAGTATGGGCAGCGCTTCGTGGGGGTGGCCTATCGGGGCGTGGTCCTGGCCACGGCCGCGATGCTGGTCCGAAACGCGATCTTTCTCGGGCTGCTCTCGCTTCCGGCGCTCGCGGCGGCGGCGCTACCGCTCGGCTGCATGCTCGCCGGCACGCTCGTGGCCGCGTTTCTCCGCCGCGGCCGGCTCGTGGGCCCGCCCCCACGTGAGGGCGACGGCGAGCTCGCCCCGCCGACCATGACCTCCCCGTTCTCGCTCATGGCAGCGCTCAAGTTCGGAGTCGTGTTCCTGGCACTACAGGTCGCCGGTACGCTGGCCGAGCGCTTTCTGGGTCAGGCGGGCTTCTACGCGGTAAGCGCGGTCGGCGGGCTGGTCTCGAGCGCCAGCGCCGTGGCCTCCGCGGGCGCGCTCGCCGCCTCGGGTTCGCTCTCGCCCGATGTGGCGGGCCGGGGCGCGGTGCTCGCCTCGGCCGCGAGCGCGCTGATCAACCTGCCGCTGGTGGCGCGGGTGGGACAGGACCGGGCGCTCACCAGGCGTGTCGCCGTCGTGCTCGGGGTGGCGCTCCTGCTCGGGATGGTCGGCGCGGTGGGACAGATCCTGCTACGGATCGCGCGGGGATAATTCAGCCGATCAGCGCCGAATGCGAAACGTGATCACCTGGAAGACGCGCTCCCTCACGGGCACACCGTGGGAGCGGGCGGGCCTGAACCTGCCTCGCGCCAGCGCCTCGGCCGCGGATGCGGCGAACGCGGGATGGTCGGCGTAGAGCACCCGGATACTTCCCGGCTCCGCCGCGCCGTCCGCGCCGATGATGTACGCCGTCCAGACACTTCCCTGCTGGTAGTTCCGCCGCAGCTCGGAGGGGTAGTGCGGGGCCGGAATCTCCACGATGGACGCGCGCTCGATGCCCGGCGCGTTCTCCTCCCTGAGCAGCGTCGAATCGACCGGCGCGCGGAGCGGCATCGCCCGCGTCGCGACCAGCTCGGCCGCGGCGAGGAGTCGGTCCACCTGATCGGGTGACGCAGACGTCTTCCATTGCGTCTTCTCGACCGAATCTACCAGGATCAGTTGCAGCCGCCGCTCGAAGGGCGCCGGCTTCGTGCTCCTCGCCAGGAGGGCGTAGGGTCCCTGGGGCCGGCCCTGGAGTCGCGGCGTGGTGCGGAACCGGGGGCCTCCCCTGTCCACCGTGGTGTCCGGTGCATGAGCGAGGGATCTCGCAGTCCCAGCCCACTGGAGCAGGAGCACCGGATCGGTCGAGATCCGGATCAGGCCGTTTCGCCGGTCCCAGTCCCTGGTCGCGAGGTTCGGCGCGGCGAGTACCCAGACCCCATCGCAGCTGTCGGGCGCGAGCACGATCTCGATCAGCGGCCAGTGCACGTGCTCCGCGCCCGCGATGGTCTCCTGCCCCGGCGCCGGCGAGGCCGTCAGGACGACGATCCCGAGCGCGCATCCTGCGGAAACCGCCGCGCTCGGCAATGCGGCCGGGAGCATTCGCGCGAGAATCCTCATGCGTGCCTTCGTTGCCGGCAAATGCCGCGCCCGGTCTATCTTTCGCCAATGCTCCCCACCCGTTCCCTCGGCACCCACGGTCTCAACGTCTCCGCCCTCGGTCTAGGCTGCATGGGCATGAGCCAGTCCTACGGCACTCCCGACGACGATGAGTCCGTCGCCACGATCCACCGCGCGCTCGAATTGGGCGTGACGCTGTTCGACACCGCCGAGGTGTATGGCCCGTACACCAACGAGTCGCTGCTCGGCCGGGCGCTCGAAGGCCGGCGCGACCGCGCCGTCGTGGCCACGGAATTCGGGTGGGAGATCAGAGCGCAGGGCCGCGGCGGCCTCGACAGCCGGCCGGTCCACATCCGCGAGGCGGTGGAAGGTTC
>DASUXW010000240.1:0-3722 GCA_036377715.1 Gemmatimonadales bacterium | reverse complement strand
GCTGGATGCGTTCTGGGCGGTGGTGCTGCTGTGAGGGTGGAGAGACGGAGAGACGGAGGGACGGAGAGAAACAGCACGCCTCGCCGGTGTGCCTTGCAGTTCCTCTCCGTCCCTCCGTCTCTCCGCCGCTCCGTCGGCTGTCCGTGATCCGACTCGACCAGCTGACGAAATCCTTCGGCGCCCACCGCGTCCTCGACGGACTCTGCCTCGAGGTGCCGGACGGGCGTAATACCGTCATCATCGGCTACTCCGGGAGCGGCAAGAGCGTCACGCTCAAGTGCATCGTCGGGCTGATCCAACCGGATGCGGGGCGTGTGGTGGTGGATGGGATGGTGGTGGCAGAGATGGACCGGGACGAGCTGGCGGAGCTGCGTGGAACGATCGGGTACGTGTTCCAGTTCGCGGCGCTGTTCGACTCCATGACCGTGGCGGAGAACATCGCGCTGGGCCTCAAGAAGCGGGGGCAGGACCGCGCGACGATCGCGCGGCGGGTCGAGGAGAGTCTCGACGTCGTGGAGCTTCCGGGCACGCAAGACCGCTACCCCGCCGAGCTGAGCGGCGGGATGCGGAAACGGGTCGGGATCGCGCGGGCGATCGCGCTCAAGCCGCGCTACATTCTGTATGACGAGCCCACGGCCGGGCTCGACCCCGTCACCTCCGCCGTCATGGACCAGTTGATGATGCGCACCCGCGATCTCGGCGTAACGGGGCTCGTCGTCACGCACGACATGCGGAGCGCGTTCTGCGTCGGCGACCGGATCGCCATGCTGTACGAGGGGCGCATCCGGCAGGTCGGCACGCGGGAAGAGTTTCAGGCCACCGACGATCCGGTGGTCCGGCAGTTCATCGAGGGCCGGCCCGGCGATCCGTCGCCGGCGGCCGTGCGGAGGGCCCGGGCATGAAGCGCTCCAACGAATTCGCGGTCGGCCTCGCGGTGCTGCTGGCGATCGCGCTGGTGGTGGCGGGTGCGCTCTGGCTCAGCGGGACGGACGTCAACCGCAAGCAGGTCACCGCGCGGGCGCGGTTCCGCACCGTCGGCGGACTGGGCGTGGGGGCGCCGGTGACGCTGCGCGGGGTGCGCGTGGGCCGGGTCGAAGCCATTCGTCTGGTCGAGGACGAGTGGGTCGAGACCGAGCTCAGCCTCGATCGTACCGTGGCGCTCCCCGCGCGGCCGGCGGTGATCTCGGCGTCGGCGAGCCTGTTCGGCGAATGGGGGGCCACCATCGTCCCGTACGACGCCCCGCCCGCGGATCCCAACCTCCGCCTGGCGCTCGAGGAGTCGGACCGGGCGGGCGGGGACGCGTGGCCCGGCGCGACGCTGCCCGACATCGGGCAGCTCACCGCGCAGGCGAGCCGCATCGCCGGCGACGTGGGCGTGGTGACCCAGCGCATCAGCCAGGCGTTCGACAGCACCGCGCTTCGCAACATGCAGCAGAGCGTCAAGGATCTGGCGGTGATCTCGGGCCGGCTCGTCAAGTTCGCCGACGCCCAGACCACGCGGATCGACCGCGTGAGCCGAAACGTCGCGACCACGTCCGATGCGTTCGCGGATGTGGCCAGGAGCTTCCAGCATGCGGTGGCCCGGCTCGACACCGCCACCAACGATCGGCAGCTGCAGGAGGTGCTGGAGAACGGCCGCGCCTCGAGCGCCGATCTGCGCCGCGCCGCCGCCGACCTCCGGTCGGTGATGGCGGCGGCGCGTGACAACCAGGTGAGCCTCGTGCGCGTGATCCAGCAGGCCGACTCGCTGGTGACCCGGATTCAGAGCGGCGATGGGACGCTCGGCATGCTGGCCACCGACTCGACGCTCTACCGGGAGACGACCGCGACGGTGATCCAATTCCGCGAGCTCCTGACCGACATTCAGGCCAATCCCCGCAAGTACCTCAAGATCTCGGTCTTCTGATGACCAAGCGCCGGGCGGATCTGGAGGTGAGCGCCGGCGGGATCGTATTCCGCCGGCTTCCGGACGGGGGCACGCGCTACCTGCTGATCCGCGATTCGTACCGGAACTGGGGCTTTCCCAAGGGACATCTCGAGGACGGCGAGTCGCCGGCTGCCGCGGCGCACCGCGAGACGGTGGAAGAGACGGGGCTCGAGCAGCTGGTGCTGCACGGACCCATCCGGGTCATCGACTGGCACTTTCGCTTTCGCGGCCGGCACATTCACAAGTACTGCCACTTCTTTCTCTTCGAGAGTCCGGAGGGGGAGCCCTCACCGCAATCGGACGAAGGCATCACCGAGTGCCGCTGGTGCGCGCTCGACCACGCGCTCGAGACGCTGAGCTACGACAACGCGCGCGGCGTGCTCAAGCGAGCCGGCGACATGGTGCGCACGCTGGTCGCGGTCGGTGCCGGCCGTCCGCGTCCCGCCGCGGAGCCCCGGGCCGGGAGCTGACGGTGGCCGCGATCGCCACCCTGCTCGAGAGTCGCGCCGCGCTGCTGGCACTCCGGCGCACCCTGCCCAAGACCGGGCCCGGCGTGGTCGCCTGCCGGAGCCCGGCCGCCCTGCGAAGGCTGCTCCAACGCCGTCTGGTGGATGCGGTGGTGCTCTATCCCAATGCGGGTGGGCTCCCTGATCTCGCGGAGCTGCGGCGCGAGCTCCCGGGGGTGCCCGTCGTCGCCTACGGACCGTTCCGTCCGGACGACGGCGAGCTGCTCCTGGCCTGTCGTCGTCATGCGGTCGTCTCGGTGGCGGTCGAGGGCGTGGACGACGCGGTCGTGGGAGACATGGTCATGCGTGCCTCGCTCGAAGCCGAACGCCGCCGCGCCCTGGCCGACGCCCCCCGCATGCTCCGCCTGACCGAGCCGCTGCAGCGCGCCGCCTGGAGCGTCCTCGTGGGCGAGGTGGAGCGGCCCATGCGCACCACCACGCTGGCCCGCCGCCTCGCCGTGAGCCGTGAGCACCTCTCCCGGCAGTTCGGCGCCGGCGGCGCCCCCAATCTCAAACGCGTCATCGATCTCACCCGCGTGGCCTGTGCGGCGCAGCTGCTGAGCCACCCGGGCTACGCGGTGCCGGTCGTCGTTCGCGTCCTGAACTTCGCCTCCGCCAGCCACCTGAGCAGCACCGCCCGCCGGATCGCCAGCGTCCCCACTCGCGGGCTCGGGGAGCTCGGGCCGGGGGGAGTGCTGCGGGCGTTCGTGCGGGGGAATACGAGAAGTCGGAGAGACTGAAGCTCTTGCCGGTCGGTGCCAATTGTGATTATTTTCACAAGCTCTGGACCGACCTCCTGAACCCTTTCGCCAGGCTGCCCACGACATGGCCACCGATACGACGCTCCGACCCGGCGAGCTGAAGGACATCCTGCTGAGGGAGATCGCCGCCGCCGATCTGACGACCACCGACGTGGCCGAGGTCGGCACCGTGCTCGAGGTGCGCGACGGGATCGCGCGCATCTACGGCCTCAAGTCGGCCGCCGAGAGCGAGATGCTCGAGTTCACCGCCCAGGAGACCGGCGAGACGGTCGCGGGGCTGGTGCTCAACCTCGAGGAAGACAACGTGGGCGCCGCGATTCTCGGCGACTACCTCAAGCTCAAGGAAGGCGACGAGGTGCGCCGGACCGGCCGCCTGCTCGAGGTCCCCGCCGGCCCCGCGATGGTAGGGCGGGTGGTGGACGCGCTGGGCCGGCCGGTGGACGGTCGCGGCTCGATTCAGACCACCTCCACCCGGCAGGTCGAGATGGTGGCGCCGGGCATCATCGTCCGGCAGCCGGTGAAGGAGCC
>DASUXW010000239.1:0-5252 GCA_036377715.1 Gemmatimonadales bacterium | reverse complement strand
AAACAAGGGGAACACAAATGAGCCGGCCGCGGCATCCGGGTGGGAGCGCGGCCGGCCAGTACTCGACAGGATTGTCCAGCGCTAGCGCGGTACGGCGCCTGCACCCCGGCCGGCGGCCGCGAGACCGGTACAGCAGCAAATACAGGAGCAGTTACAGAACGCGCGCGCCTGCGGCATCGGACGGATCCCTATTCCGAGTGGACTTGTCAACTTACGGCTCGGCCGGCCGGAATGTCAACCGCGGGCCATCGAATCAGCCCACCGCGCACGTGTCCTCCAGCGCGGCGCGGGCCTCGGCTTGCAACGCCAGCGCTTCGCGGGTGGTGGGCGCCAGCGCGACCAAGCCGGTCGCGCAGGGCACGATCCCCCGCCCCTCCTCGTGCGAGAAGAGCAGTACGCCCAGCGCATCGGCAAGGTCGCCGAAGCTCCGGAGCCGCGCGGTAAGCGGAGCCGACGCGAATGCCTCGATCGGCGGGAGATCTCGGCCGCGCCGCTCATCGTTGAGCCGGTTGCGCAGGGCCAGGGAGTAGCCCGCGCCCTTTATGCGAGGGTTCACCCTGGCGAGGAAGGCTGCCGGCTCGCCGGTGCCTTCGTCCCTGTACTCGACGAAGTCGAGCCCCAGGTCGCCGACATACCCTTCCGAGCCGATCCAGCTCGCCATGGTATGCGCCCACTGCTCCATGGCCCCGAGAAGATGGGCACTCGAAGGAAAGAGGTCGACGCCCTGTGGGGGCCGGCCCGACCGCCGGTCGGTGGCGGCGCCCCGGGAGACCGTGCCGCTCCGTTCGATGTGCAAGTGGATGGTTGGGGAGACGATCGGGTCGACCATCGCCTCGATCAAGTAGACTCGGTTGTCGGCGCCGGCGCTGACATGGTAGATGACCTCGTCGGGGTGCCCGCCGCCGCTATCGCTCACGACGAAGCTCGAGCACCGGCCCGCGGCGACGCTCCCCCGGACCAGCACGCGTCCCGTGAGACGGAGCTGGCGCTCGATCGCAGCCCGCATCACATCGAAGTCGCGACGGCGGCGCCCGCCGGCGAAAGGCAGCTCCACGACCTCGCCGGGCGCGACCGGTACCCCGAGCTCGATGGCCTTGGCTCGCACGACATGCTTCTGATCGGCCCGCTCGCTGTCGGCGGGGCTGCCGCCGAGCACCCGCACCCGCGTCGCACCCTCCCTCTCGAGCCACCTGGCCAGCGCGAGCACGTCGGGAGTGCTGGCGCCGGCATGCAGCTCGAGCACACCACCGGGCGGCACTGCGCGCAGGATCCTCTCCACCAGCGAGCGGTCGGCACACACCCGTGTAGCGAGCGTCGAATCGCCGCCGTCCGACGCGGCGAGCCCGTCGGGCACGAGCACGTCGTCCGGCGCGGGGCCTACTCCCAGCAGATTCAGGAATGTGAGGTGGTCGACATCGACGGGCCTGGGGAGACACACCAGGTCGCCGGGAACAGCGGCCGCCAGCGCGCGCTCGGGTAACCAGGCGGGGTGGGTCAGCCCATCCGAAGGGCCCAGGGAGGAGAGTGCGCTGGTACAATGGACGTACAGCCGCCGGATTGCAGTCACCAGGTACCTGAGGGAAGCTCGGCGGCCAGGGCACGGGCGGGACGGAGCCGCTGGATCCCGCGGTAGAGCGACAGGTACCGCGCGGTCACGTGTCTCCAATCGAGCGCGGCCTCGGCCCGGAGCCGGTTCCGGCGGGCAATCTCGCGCCTTCGCTTCGGGTCGTCGGCGAGGGTGCGGATGGCTTCCGCGAGAGCCACGGGCTCGCAAGGAGGCACCAGCAGCCCGTGGAGCCCGTGCTCCACCAGATCGGTGATGCCGGCCACGCCGGTGCCGACGATCGGGAGTCCCGACGCGAGCGCCTCGGCGAACACGGTGCCGGTCGATTCCGCTCGGGAAGGCAGCGTGAACAGGTCGGCCTCGCGATAGCGGCGCGCGACGGCCGAGCGGTCGAGCGCGCCCAGGAACCGTACCTCACCGCCGAGGCCCAGCTCCGCGGCCATCCTGCGCAGGATCGGCTCGTCGGGGCCCGTGCCCGCGATGTCGAGCTCGAAGCGTCCGCGCTCGAGCAGCGCCATGGCGCGCAGCAGGTCGCGGAGCCCCTTCCCCTCGACGAGCCGCGCCACCGCGAGGCATCGGATGCGATCGCTCGCGAACCGGCGCCGGTGCGACGGCCGGAAGCGCTGCAGGTCCACGCCGTTGTGGATCACCGAGTAGCGAAGGCCGGGCATCATCCGAAGGGCAAGCGTCCCCAGGTCGTCGCTCGACGCCACCACGCGGTCGGCGCGCCGCCAGATCCAGCGGGTCAGCGGCCGCGGCGGCACGTCGGAGCCGCGGAGCGAGACTACCACGGGGACGTCGCGCAAATCGAGAAACGGGAGGAGCGCGCCGGTGGGAAGGGACAAGAAGAAGTGCGCGACCTGATAGTGGTGCTCGCGGAGCAGCCGGCGGATCACCGGGCGCGCGGCGACAAGGTAGCTCGCGGCGTCGAGCATGCCGGCCTGGTGCAGCGAGGTGCGGCGGCACCGCACCCGGTGCACGGTCAGCACTCCCTCCTCGTCGGCGTCGCCATCCCACAGCAGCTCCGAGCTCACGTCGTTGTCGGAGCCGCCGGTCACCACGTCCACTCTCAGCCCGCGAGCCGCCAGCGAGCGCGCCAGCATCTCGGTCGCCACGCCGGCGCCGCCGCCGTAGGGCGGGTACTCGTTGTTGAGCAGCAGTATGCGCAGGGGCATCGGCCGGACCGTTGGACGGTTCGTTGGCGCAGTGGTCGAGCGTGTGAACGAGTGCGCCGGTCGGAGGCGCAAGTCGGGGGCCACGCAGGGCGGCTCCAGAGGGCCCGGAGAAGGCCTCCGGGACTGCGCGCTTAAGGCGCGGGAAAACGGTGTGTTAGAGAGACGGCCGGCGACGGGAGTGCGAACGATTGCGCGTCGTTCGATCAGCCCGGCTGGTGTGGCGCGCCACCGACAAAGGGTTCGGGATCGAAGTCCCGAACGGTGGCGTACAGAAACTGGTCGATCACCTGCCCGTCCTTGACCGCGGCCCGGCGCATCCGGCCCTCGAGATCGTACCCCGCCTTCTCCAGCACGCGGCGCGAAGCGGGATTCCACTCGAACACGACGGCGTAGATGCGGCAGAGCTCGAAGGCGCCGAACGCGTACTCCGTGAAGCTCCGCACCGCACCGGTCATGACTCCACGGCCCCAGTACGCTTCGCCCAGCCAGTAGCCGAGCTCAGCGGAATAGCGGGTGACATCCTCCTGCAGGAACAGGCCGATGCCCCCCGCCGCCTCACCGTCGATCTCGATGGCGAACTGGGTCTCCGGGTCCATCGACGCGGCGCGAGCCACCCATTGGGTGGCCTCGGCCAGGGTGTAGGGGTGAGGGAAGTGGTCGCGCACGTTGAGCCAGATTCGGCGGCTGTTCGCGTGCCGCGCCATCGAGGACGCGTCGTCCGGCCGCCAGCTCCGGATCCGGCAGCCCGGCACGGCCAGCTCCATTCAGGACCGGGGCGCCTGGTCGGCGCCCGAGGGAAGGAGCTCGTGGTGCGCCGCGGGCCGGAAGACGAGGTCGAACGCGAGGAAGATCGTCTTGGAGAACGGGAAGAAGAACAGCGGCGCGAGCACCATCATCACGATCCCGCCGTACTCGAGCAGCGTCCAGGGCGGCGACGGCCACATGACGACCACCACCGCGAGGAACACCGCCGCGAACAGCAGCTCGGACGCGATGATGTTGAACATGTACGAGCCGACCTGGTAGCCCGACTCCCCGCGCTCGAGCTCGAGGCCGCAAGTGGGGCAGCGCCGCCGCATCCGGAGCCACGAGGAGAACAGATTCCTCCCGCCGCAGTTCGGACAGCGCAGCAGCAGGGCGCGGAGGAAGAGGCGGGGGATGCGCATGGGGGAAAGCTAACGCGACGGTTGGAGAGACGGAGAGACGGAGGCAACAGGTGCGCCGTCTCTCCGTCTACATTCTCAGCAGATAGCTCAGCTTGAGAAAGAATCCGTCCTCCACCCTCCGCATCCCCGTCCGCACCCGCTCGTCCTCCTCCACCGGCTCCCGCAGGGTGCTGCCGTAGCCGGCGAACAACACCGTGCCCGGGCCGGGCTGGTAGGAGAACAGCAGGTCGCCGCGGAGCGAGCGGGTGCGGAACGGGGTGGTGCGGACGAAGTCGCCGGCGTCGGCGTCGAAGATCAGGATCGGGGCCTCGGTCCGGGTGTGGTCGCGCAGGGCATCCTGTCGCTCGCTGGCGTATTCGCCGACGAGCCGGAAGAAGATCGGGCGCGAGAGCTGGTATTCCACCTTGAGCCGCGGGATGTGCTGGATGTTGACCGTGCTGCCGTCGGTGCGGCGGCCCACGCGCTGGAGCTGGTAGCTGCCGTTGAGGCGGAGCTGGTCCGTCGGCCGCCAGTCCAGTCCAGCATTGAGCACCGTGAGGTCACCCGAGGCCCACTCGTAGTAGTTCTCGTCGTGCCCCCAGAGCGCGAACACGCTGGCGGAGAACTGGGCGAACTCGGGGGTGTCGAGCTGCAGCACGTAGTCGCGGTTGGGAATCCGCGCGCGGCCCGTGAAAGCGACGGTATCGGCGCCGCCGCCGAGTCGGGGCAGCTCGATGCGGTAGCCCTCGTACACCTCGGCGGGGTAGCCGAACTGCTCCACCAGCACCGACGCGCCGGCCTGCCATCCGCCTCGCAGCCGGAGGTTGGCGTTGAGGTGGACCTTTTCCTCCTGCATCCCTTCGCCCTCGAGCAGGCGACCGTAGCGGTAGAGACCGTCGAGGTTGAGGTCGCCGGTGAAGCTTTCGATCAGGCTGCCGGGCGTGCCGTACAGCGTGAGCCGGGGGTCGAGGTTGATCCGGTTGTAGCCCACGCGCGGGAGGAATCCGCTCTGGGCCCGGAACTCGGGATGGCTCCCGCTCAGGATGGTGCGGAACCCGAAGGT
Organism: Gemmatimonadales bacterium; assembly: GCA_036377715.1. Taxonomy (GTDB): domain Bacteria; phylum Gemmatimonadota; class Gemmatimonadetes; order Gemmatimonadales; family GWC2-71-9; genus CAVVWJ01. Next base: position 305 of record DASUXW010000239.1, on the reverse strand, counting down.
GCGGCCGTTCCGGACCATCCGCGCGAGCCAGAGCGGCGCCGTGCTCGCGCTCCCGTTCAGCCGGGTGCGGCTCGCGGCAAGCTGGAGCTGCGCGCTGTACACCTCCCGAAACACCAGGCGCGCGTCCCCGCCGGCCACACGGTTGTAATCCCCGCCCTCGACGCGGTCGGTGTATACCAGCCCGACCCGCGACTGCGCGCCGATGTCCCGCTGGAGCCTGAGGAGGTTGTAGACCGGGTGGCGATCGCCGGTGGTAGATACGTCGGGGTCGTCCACCGCGGAGAGCAGCGCGATGTCGGTGCCCA
>DASUXW010000238.1:0-11848 GCA_036377715.1 Gemmatimonadales bacterium | reverse complement strand
CTGTTCGACGTCGCCTGGCCGGTGCGTCCGCGGTGGCTGCTGCCGGCGACGCTGACGCTCGCGATCCTCGCGGCGGGTGCTCCCAGCCTCGTCTCACAGTATCGCAATGGCCGCCGATTCGACTTCCGAGGGGTCGCACAGTGGCTGGCCCAGCGGCTGCAGCCGGGCGACGTCGTGTTCTCCGACCAGCCCATGGTCCTGGCGCATTATCTCCCGGACACGCCGGTGCAGAAGCTGCGCACGCCGGCGCCGCTGGCTGCCGCCGCGGCTCAGCTCCGGCAGGCCGGCGGCCATCGCGCGCTCTGGGTGGTGGCGCCCCAGCCGGCGCACGCGTTCCGGCCGAGCCTCAAGGAAGGCGGGCTGGTCGGCTGGTTGTACGGAAACTGCCAGCTTCGCAATACGGTGGGGGTGGGGCGAATGGATTTCCGGCAACAGTACCTTCAGGTGTTCCGCTGCCCGCCACTGGAAGGTCGGCCGGAAGGCTAGCCCGCCGGGCTCCGTTCGGCGGAGGAGCCCGCCGGCATCACGCGGCCGGTACGCGCGAGCACGTCACGGTAGACGGCCTCCCAGCGATCGGCGACTCGCGCGAGGGCGTAGTGGCCCAGCACGTGCTCCCTCCCCCGTTCGCCCATTCTCCGCCGTTCGCTCTCCGACGTGTCCATCAGCCGCAGCATCGCTGCGGCCAGCGCGGCCTCGTCGCGGGGGGCCGCGAGCAATCCGCTCGCACCGTCGAGCACGACTTCGTGGTTGCCCCCCACTCGCGTCGCCACGATCGGGAGCGACCCCGCAGCCGCCTCCAGCAGCACCATCGGCATGCCCTCCCACGCCGAGGACATGACGTACCCGTCGGCAGCGCCGATGAGCCGCGGCACGTCGGTGCGAACGCCGAGGAACCGGACGGACCCACCGAGCCCCAGCTGATCCGCCATGGCCTCGGTGTCGGATTGCAGCGAGCCCCGGCCCACAATGAGGAGGACGGCATCCGGGCGCCGGCCATGCACCGCACGGAACGCCCGCAGCATGGTGGGGTAATCCTTCGCCACCTCGAAGCGTCCCACCGCCAGCCACACGAACTCGCCGCCGAGGCTGAGCGCGGCGCGCAGGGCCTCGCGGTCGCCGACCGCCCCCGCACGAAACAACTCGGGATCCACGCCGTTCGGAACGACGCTGAGCAGCTCCCGCGGCACGATGCGATCACGGACGAAACGATCCGCTGCCGCCTGGCTGATGATGGTCATGTGGTCGACCAGCGCGTTGGTCAACCGATAGGCGGTCATGCGCAGCCAGCCGCCCTCGTAAATGTTGTGGATGGTCGAGACGAGCGCGGGCACCGGCGCGACGAGTCGCAGGGCCCGGGCCATGAGGTTCGCGTGCACCATGTGGCTGTGCACGACGTCCGGCCGCCACGTCCGGACGATGCATGCCAGGCGGAGCAGCCCTCTCGGGTCGGGCCAGCCTTCCCGCATGCCGAGCGACTCGGTGGGCACGCCTGCGGCTCGAGCCTGATGCCCCATCGGACCGAGCGCGGTGAGCGAGACGATCCGCACCTCATGACCGCGCGCGCGCAGCTCCTGCGCAGCCCACAGCAGCTGACTGTCGGCACCGCCCATCCCCATGCTGGTCGAGAGCAGGAGAACCCTCACGAATCCTGCTCGTTCGAACCGGCGACGGCGCGGCGGGCCAGGCGCTTGAGATCGGCAGGCAGATACGCGTAGGCGTGCCGCCCCAGGGCGAACACGTACATCCAGCGCGGCAACCCGAGATCGCGCACGGCCTGCGCCTGCACCCGGGCAAGGTCGCGCTGGCGCTCGGTATACTTGAGCGTGCGGTGAAACCAGCTGGCCTCGTGCACATAGTGCTCGCCGAGGATCTCGGGAACGTTGGCGAAGCCCCACCCCTGCCTGGCCACACGGAGATAGAATCGCAGGTCGATCAGATTGTCGACGATGGGATAGCCGCCGGCGTCGGCCCACGCCCGGCGCCGGAAGGTCGCCACCGTGTGGGCCACGGGAATGTTGCACGCCATCGCCGTGAGAATCTCGCGGTGGGCGACCGGCGGCTTGCGCACGTAGCGCTCACCCCGGCGCTCGTCCACCAGGAGATAGTAGCCTCCCACCACCCCGAGCTTCGGATCGGCGTCCAGCATCTCCACCTGCAGCCGCAGGCGCTCGGGATAGCTGCGATCGTCGAAGTCCTGGCGCGCGATGTACGCTCCGGCGGCCTGGGCCACGCCGTAGTTGTACGCCGCGGCGGCGCCCAGCCGCCCGGGCGTGAACAGCCGCACGCGCGGTTCGCGCGCGGCGAGCTCCTGCAGCTTTTCGCGGCTGCGGTCGCTCGACCCGTCATCGACGATGATGAACTCGAAGTCCTCGAGGGTTTGGCTCAGGATGCCCGGGATGGCCCGATCGAAGTACGGCTCCCCGTTGTAGACGGTCGTGACCACACTGACCCTGGGAATCACTCTGCGGCGTTCCGGAGCGCCGGGGACCCGTGCACCGCTGCCGAGCCCACGCGCCGTCCTGCCGCGGCCCGCCCGGTCGCCGCCCGCGGCTCGGCCAGCGACCCGCGCGCGGCCGCGCTCGGGCCGGCGGGCCAGGCCTTCGCCAGTCCGAGCAGCGCCGGGAGCACGAACCAGACCGCCCGCCGGTCCTCCCACGTGAGCGGCATCATCGCCAGGAGCAGCGTGGCGAGCAGGACCAGCGCGAAGCGTCGTTCCAGCCGAGGGAGCCGCAGGAGACCGGGCACCACCGCGAAAATGAATGTCAGAAACAGGATCAGGCCGACCAGTCCCTGCTCGACCAGCACCGAAATGAACGAGTTATGCGCGACCTGGGCGTTGTTACCCACGAACGGGGTGATCGCCGCCCGGAAGGCGCTGTTGCCGAAGCCCATCAGCGGACGCTGCTCGAATGCCCGGAAGCCCGCGACCCAGAGCTTTCCGCGCCCACCGAGATGCCCGCCCTGAAGCTCCGTGCCGGTGGTGGCCAGCCGCTCGATCAGAGTTTCCGGGACGTACACGACCGCCAGGGTACCGGCCACGGCCACCATCGCCAGGGCGGCCGCCAGCTTTCCCGGGGCCAGGTCCGTCATGGTCAGCGGAATCACCAGCAGCGCCACGGTCGTGACCACCATGCCGCCGCGCGATCCGGTCAACCCGATGGCGAGCAGTGCGAGCGGGAGGTAGCCTCGGCAGAGCCACTGCAGGGCGGGGCGCCGATAGATCGACGCGAGATACCACGCCATGGGCAGGCCGAGCGCGAGCAGCATCGCGAGATCGTTCGGGTCCCCCCCGCCGGCCGCGAACCGCTGCAGGGACGCGCCACGGGACCGGAACATGAGAATCGTATCCGCCGCGGCGATGGAGGCGCCCAGCACGTAGGCCAGCAGCAGTCTACGCTGGTGCTTGATCGACGGGGCGAGCTCCCAGATCATCCAGACCATCACCAGCAGCTGGGGCCAGGTCCAGAACTTGTTGGGAAGCTTTCCGCCGTTGCTGGAGATCCACTGCACGACGGCGGTCCACATCACGAAGAGCAGCGCGGCCACGTGGAACGCGTGCAAGCGCCGAAATCTGCCCGAGACCACGACCGCCAGAAGCGCGAGGCCGAACGCGAGCGCGCCAGTCGCTTTCGCGACGATGGAGACGCCCGGCAGCACGATCATGCGCTCCCAGGGAATGGAGAAGACGAAAACCCACAGGGCGGCGAACGCGAGCGAGACCATCAGGCGCTCTCGATCAGTTGCAGGTAGCGGTCCAGTGCCGCGTCCATGGTGAACGGCGTGAGCGCATCCTCGGGCGGGGCCGCCGGCCGCCCGGCCTGGAGTGCCCGCTCCATGGCGCGGGCCATTGCCGGCGCGTCTCCCACGGGCACGAGCACTCCGAGTCGCCCGTCCTGGAGAATTTCCTTCGGCCCGCTCGGGCAATCGGTCGCCACGATGGCGACGCCGACGGCCAGCGCCTCGATCAACACGGTCGGCAGCCCCTCCCACGCCGAGGAAAGCACGAACACGGCCGAGTGCGCCATGCACGACAGGACGTCCTGTCGGAAGCCCGGCAGCGCGACATCAGCCGCCACCCCCAGCTCCGCCACCAGCGCCTCGAGCCGGGGTCGCTCCTCGCCCTCGCCCAGAATCATGAGCCGGGCCGGCCGGGCGCGGCGCAGCTGGGCGAATGCCCGCACCAGCGTCGCGAAGTCCTTCTGCCCGCTCAATCGGCCGACCCCCAGCACCACGGGCGGCTGTCCGGGCGCGAACCATGGATGCTGCGGCGCGTGGCTGGCCCGTCCCAGCATCGCGGCGGAAAGCACCGGATTGTAGATCACCTGCACCCGGTCCCGGCGTAGCCCCGACGTGCGGGCGAGGTCGTCCGCGGCTCCCCGCGAGACCGCCACGACCGCGGCCGCCCAGGGGTAAAAGATACGCAGGGCGTGCGGCCAGAGGCCGCCCGCAAACCGTCCCTGTTCGGGGATGGACTGCGACATCGTGTTGTGTACCGTCACGATGACCGGTGTGCCGGTGCCGGCCAGCCGAGCCGCGCAGATCGCCACGATATTGGCGTGGTTCATTGCCGAGACCAGTGCCCGCGGACGCTCGCGCCGGAGATAGCGCATGAGCGGGCCGACGCTGCGAAGGACGCGGCCGGCGCGAAGATCCACCAGGCGGACCGGCTCGGGCACCTCGCCCGAAAGATCGCCCCACGCCGCCGCCGCCACGAGATCGACCGGGTGGCCGCGACCGGCCAGTCCCGCAGCCAGATTGACCGTCACCCGCTCGGCGCCCCCGCCGCACAGCGTCGGCAGAAAGAAGGCGATCGTATCTCGGCGGCGGCCGGTCACGACCAGTCGTAATCCTCGCCCAGCCAGTCGTACAGCTCGCGATTCCAGGGCTCATAGTGCGCGGCGAGGCGTGACCGGAGCTCGGCCGGCATCGCGCGGTCGTAGTCGCCCTGCAGAAAGGGTTTCGCGTCCCGCAGCGGATGGCGCGGCAACCCGAGAAAGTCGCACACCAGCGCGACGGTACCCGCCGGATCGTCGAACAGCCGCTCGCTCTGCAGTACCAGGAGCTGGGCACGGGGAAAATGCCGCGCCCACCGGCGCAGCTGCTCGACGTACTGGCCGCGATGCAGGTACGAGTACCGGTGATGCGCGGCACTGTAGTAGCTCGGTTCCGTCCGCAGCCGCTCTTCCTCGCCGGCGAGCCGCGCCGGCTCGCTCGCGATGGCATCGGCAAAGGAGAGTGACTCACGCCCTCCCCGCATCTCGTGCTGGTAGTGCGACAGCGCGCGATCGATCGGGTTCCGCAGCAGCGCGATCAGCCTGGCCTCGGGAAGGAGCTGGGCGGCCCGCATCGGGGCCAGAGGGTGCACCAGGTAGTAGGGAGAGGCGTCGATCGTCACTCCCTGTCCCCCCAGCCGGCGCTGATAGGGGAAGCGGCCGCGATACCACCGGAGTCCGCGCGCGTAGTGCAGGTCGAAGTAGTGAATTTCCTTCCCGAGCGACGGATACACGTCGGGATGCGACGTCAGATAGTTGAACAGGGAGGTCGTGCCGGCCTTCTGGGCGCCGATGATCAGCACCGACGGGAGCGCGCGCCACGGCCCGGTGATCGTGCGGTAGCCCGTGCGCAATCGCCGCAGCGGCTCGGTCATCGGCCGGACCGGTGCAGGGCCGCGGTCCATCAGGCCGTCGGCTCCGCCGCGCGGGGCCCGACAAAGCGCCGGGAGATGCCCTGCACCAGTTCCACACCCCGGTGAAACGCCCACCGGCCGTGGCGGCCGAGAAACAGCTCCGAGTGGCTCCGCACCACCGCGACGACGACACCGGCCAGGGCGAGTCCGGCCGCCGCCAGGGTGAGCACGCTGCCGAGAGCCAGCGAGCGTGCGGCGCCGACCACCACCGTCGTCACGGCGAAGATCAGCAGCGCGAACAGCACGCCCGGCACGTGCGCGAGCGCGAAACGTGGCCAGGTCAGCCCGGTGACGCGGCGACCCAGCTCCGCCATGGCCAGCCAGTTCACACCCATGGCGACGGAGACCGCGACCGCAACCCCGCCGACTCCCCACCGTTGTCCGAACACCGCCCCCGCGACGACCAGGCCCGCGAAGAGGCCCTGCAGCAGGGCGCGTGAGTACACCACGCCGGCCGCCTTGGTGGCGGCGTCGCTGATCCTGCAGCTCATCCGGAACAGCAGGCTGAGGGTGAACAGGCGGAACGGCAGAACTACCGCGGCCCACTGTGGTCCGAGGAGCACCGGAATGAATTCGGGCGCGACGATCCACAGGAAGGCGCTGACGGGAAGCGAAATCAGCGCGACCACGGCGAGGGCGCGCTCGTAGCCCGCCGCGAGTCGCGCCCGCTCGTCCTGGACCAGAGACATGACGGGGAACAGCACCCGGTTGACGATCTTCCCGAAGATGTTGGCGGGCATGACCATCAGCGTGTAGGCACGGTCGTAGACACCCAGCGCGGCCGGCCCGAGCCACCGGCCGACCACCATGTTGTCGCCCTCCTGAGCGGCAAGCGTCCCGATCTGCGCCACCGAGTGGCCGAAGCCGAAGCTGAGCAGGTCCCGAGCGGCCCGGACACTCGCGCTCGGTCGCACCGGATGCATCGTCGCGAAATACATCGCGAGCGTCCGCAGCGCCTCCTGGGCCAGGCTCGCGAAGACCAGCGCCCACACACCGTACCCCATCCAGGCGAGCACCACGGCGACCGCGGCGTATCCCAGGATAAAGCTTCCGACATCGAGCACCACGAACAGGCGGAAGCGCAGGTCGCGGACGAGGAGCGACTTGCCGACGGTATTCAGGCCGTCGAGTGGGAACAGGAAGGCGATTCCGCGGAGCACCGGAACGAGCTCGGGCATCCGGTAGAAGCCGGCGATCCAGGGAGCTCCCGCGTAGACCAGAACCCCGAGGAGGAGTCCCAGCGTGCAGGAGAGCGTCACCGCCACGCGTACGTGCGCCGGCGTGAGCTCGCGGCGTTGGACGATCGCCGGTCCCACCCCGATCTGGGAGACGATCTGCGAGGCGGCGACCACGACGGTCGCGGCGCCCATGAGCCCGAACTCGGCGGGCGTGAGCAGCCGGCCGAGCGCCATCAGGGCGACCAGCTGCACCGCGGCCTGCACCGCCGTGCCGGTGAGGGTCCAGACCATTCCACCGATGGCCCGCCCGGTCAGCCCACCCACCGGACCGGCGGACGCTTCCTGCGACGGCTCGCTCACCTAGGTGCTGACCGTGTCCCGGCAGCCAGCGACCGGAGCCCACTCATTGGCGTGACGAGTTCGGTCATCGAATGGTTGGTACCCCTCACAGACGGCGCGGATCGCTGTACGGGAATCCGTGGTCGGGCGAGCACGATCCATGCCCCGCCACGGGCCCGCCCCGTGCCGGTGCGGCTTGACCTCAATGCCGGCGTCAGGCAATCTACCACGGCCCGCGGTCCGAAGGACAAGCCCCTGCGGCCGCGGAAGTTGCGGTCGTGGGCCGCACCACATGTCGCACCGACGCGACAGGGTAACTCCAAACCCGGGGGTTCTACGATCGTGGCTGGGATACCGAACTTCTTCATCGTGGGCGCGCCCAAATGCGGCACGACGGCGCTCTACGAGTACCTGAGACCGCACCCGCACATCTTCATGCCCGAGATCAAGGAGCCCCACTACTTCGCCCGCGACATGGGCGGCTATCCCCGGATCAAGACTCCGGAGGAGTACGCGGCCCTGTTTGCCCCGGCTACCGATCAGCACCTCGCCGTGGGGGAGGCGTCGGTGTACTACCTCCGCTCCTCCGTGGCCATCTCGAACATCAGAGCGTTCAACCCCGACGCGCGGATCCTGGCCATGTTCCGGAATCCGGTGGACATGGTCCATGCACTCCACTCGCAGCTGCTCTATGTGTCGGAGGAGAACGTGAACGACTTCGAGGCGGCGTGGCGGCTGCAGGAGCAGCGCCGTCGCGGCCTCGATCTGCCGCCCGGCATCCGCTCCCCCCTGCTGGTCCAGTACGAGGAGGTGGGGCGACTGGGGACCCAGTTGGAGCGCTTGCTCGCGTCCTTTCCCCGGTCCCGGGCGAAGCTCATCCTCTACGACGACTTCGCCGCCTCGCCCCAGCGCGTGTATGACGACGTTCTGGAGTTCCTGGAGCTGCCGCCCACTGGACAGACCCGATTCCCGCGAATCAACGAGAACAAACGCGCCCGGCTGGAGTGGCTGGGCCGGTTCTATCGGAAGCCGCCTTCCGCGCTGCGTCGCGCGTTCCGCGGTCTCAAGCAGGCCCTCGGCGCCGACGAGGTCGCCGCCGTCAAGCAGTGGATCGTCGATCTCAACACCGTGCGGGAGCGGCGGCCTACACTGTCGCCGCAGTTCCGCGCCGAGCTGGTCGAGACCTTTCGCGGTGAGGTGCAGCTGCTGTCGCGGCTGCTCGAGCGCGACCTGAGCCACTGGGCCTAGCCAACCGGGCCGGGCGCTAGAGCCAATGCTCCAGACTGCGCCCAATCAGCTCCGACGTGCTCACGATGTCGGCACGAAAATGCTCCGTCAGCTGCTGCCGCATCTCCGCGGGGAGCGGCGGTGTCGGGCGCATGGTTCGGCTCCGCAGCCGGCGCATCCAGTTGGCCGCCCGCAGTGGCACCCACGGCTTCACCGCCGACTGGGCGCCGCGCACGAGCAGGCGCTCGAACAGCGGGCTCGCCGGCAGTCCACCGGCCGAGTGCGGCAGGTCCAGATCGGGCACGAAGGCCGGATTCACGCCGAGAAAGCCATAGAGCTCGGCCATGAATCCGCGAGGGTCACGCTGGAGGTCGTCGAACAGGACCGCCTGGATGCGCTGCCGAGGGAAGCGCTCGTAGTAGCGGAGGAGCTGCTCGTGATAGCGGCCGATCTTCATCCAGCGGGATCCCGGGTCGGCCCAGGCCGCCCCGGGATCCAGGTCACGGGCGGGCTCGAACCGCCGGCCGGCCTGCCGAAGGTACATCACGTAATCCGAGTAGGCCCGGTCCACCGGCTGGCGGAGGCTGCAGATGATCCGCGTGTCGGGAAGCAACTGCCGGATCCGCTCCGCGGCCTGGGGGCACTCGAGATACATGGTCGAGGCTTCGCCCACCGCCGTGGCACCCCCGACGTCCTGGAACAGCCGCTCGTACTCGGCCTGCGTGCGGACCGGGAATGAGTGCAACTCCGGTTCTCCCCAGAGCAGCCGCCCCTGGGCATCCACATTGTAGGCGAAGAAGCTCGGGTCCTTGGCCGGGCTCATGAACACGTCCGGGTGCTCGCCGAGATACCAGTGCAGCGAGGTCGTGCCGGCCTTGGCCGCGCCGATGACGAGAAAGTTGGGCAGCATCAGAGCTCTCGGCGCCTGTCGTATCGGATCACGATCCGGGTAGATTCTCGTCCTGGCCGTTCATCGTTCCCCGAGGAGGAAGGCCCATGCCCCGTCCCGCCGAGCACAGGTCTCCTGCGCAGCTGCGCGAGCATTACGAAATCGAGCGGGAGCTCGCCGACCGGCTGCGCAACGCGCCGCCTGAGCAGCGCCGCGCGCTCTACGGTCCGGTGTACGACGAGCTGTACGCCCGGGTACCCCACCATCCGCAGCTCACCCGCAAGGTGTCCCCGGAGCTCACCCGGCAGGCCCTCGGGCCGCAGCTCCGGATCCTGGGACATTTTTTGCGACCGGAGACCCGGCTGCTGGAAATCGGCCCTGGCGACTGCGCACTGTCGATCGAGCTGGCGCGGCGGGTGCAACAGGTCTACGGTCTGGACGTCTCGGAGACCATCACCCAACGCCTTTCCCTGCCCCCCAACTTCAAGCTGATTCTGTCGGACGGCACCAGCGTTCCGCTGCCCGCCGACAGCGTGGACGTGGCGTTCAGCAACCAGCTGATGGAGCATCTGCACCCGGACGACGCGATGGAGCAGCTGCAGGGCATCTGGCGCGCGTTGCGGCCGGGCGGCGTCTACATCTGCATCACGCCGAACCGCCTGAACGGCCCCCACGACATCTCGCAGCACTTCGATTCCGTGGCCACGGGCACCCACCTCAAGGAGTACACGGTCGGCGAGCTCGCCGGACTCTTTCGGCAGGTGGGCTTCCGGCGGGTGCAGAGCTTCCTGGCCTGGCGCGGCCACGGCTTGACCGTCCCGGCGGCTCCGGTCATCGCGTGCGAGGCGATCCTGGCGAGCCTGCCGACCCGCGCCCGACTCAGGCTCGGCCGCACGATCGGCCGCGCGTTTTTGGGGGTCCGACTGGTCGGCACCAAGTAGGCGGGTTTGGAACGCGGTCACATGTAGCCGTCGCGCCGCAGCACCTCGAGCCCGCCGCCCCCGGCCTTGTCCTGCGCCCGCCCGGACCGCTCGGCGATGTTGGCGAACTTGCCCGACCGGAGCTCCTCGATGATCTCGTCCACGTTCCGCGCGTCCGACTCCACCGGCAGCGTGCAGGGCCAGCAGCCGAGCGACCGGTACCGCTTGCCGTCGCCCTTGTTGTAGTAGAGCGAGACGGTGGGGATGTTCTCCCGCTTGATGTACTCCCAGATGTTGAGCTCGGTCCAGTCGAGCAGCGGGTGGATGCGGAGGTGCGTCCCCGGCGCGAACTCGGTCTTGAACTGGTTCCAGAACTCCGGCGGCTGGTCGCCGACGTCCCAGTGCGACTGCGCGTCGCGCGGCGAGAAGTAGCGCTCCTTCGACCGGCTCCCCTCCTCGTCGGCCCGCGCCCCCACGATGACGCCGGTGAACGCCTCGGTGTTGCGGTCGACCTCGTACACCCGCTTGGCGTGATTCAGCCGGTAGCGGGGCCACTCGCCGCTCAGGGTGTACTTGAGCGCGTCGGTCTTGAGCGCCTTGCAGCAGGCGATCCGGTCGATCGCGCCGTCGGGATAGGTCCGCTTGGCCTCGAGCGCCTGGCGGTTCTGGCCGTAGATCATGGTCAGGTTCCACTCCAGGGCCAGCCGGTCCCGGTACTCGATCATCTCGGGGATCTTGAACGAGGTATCGATGTGGATCAGCGGGATCGGCACGTGGCCGAAGAACGCCTTCCGGGCCAGCCACAGGAGAACGGTGCTGTCCTTCCCGATGGACCACAGCATCCCCAGGTTCTTGAAGCTGGCGTACGCCTCCCGCAGGATGTGAACGCTCCGGTTCTCCAGCTCGTCGAGATGATCCAGGCCTGCCGCCATCAGCGCCGTCCTCCAGCCCGCTGGAGCACCCGGGCGACGCACTCGTCCACGCTCAGCACGCGGGTGTCGAGGGTCAGCTCCGGATGCTCCGGCGGCTCGTAGGGATCGTCGATCCCGGTGAAGTTGCGAATCTCCCCGCGCCGCGCGCGGGCATAGAGCCCCTTGACGTCTCGTCGCTCGCATTCGTCCAGCGGGGTCGAGACGTAGATCTCGACGAAGTCGGGGCAGAGCCGCCGGATGAAGTCGCGCGAGTCGCGATACGGCGAGACGAATGAAGCCACCACCGTGACGCCGTGGGCGGCGAGCCGGGCGGCCATGTATCCGGTCCGCCGAAGGTGCTCCTCGCGATCCTCCCGCGTGAAGCCCGTGTTCGGAAACACCTCGCGCAGGGCGTCGCCGTCGAGGTACTCCACGTCGGTCCCCCGGCGCGCCAGCTCTTCGTGCACCCGCACCGCGATCGTGCTCTTGCCCGAGCCCGAGAGCCCGGTGAACCACAGCACCGGCGCCGCCGTCACAGCCCGATGACGAAGCTGGCGTTGCGGAGGTCGGGCTTGTTGTAGGTGAGCGGCGAGGGCCGCTCCCCGTCACGCCCGGACTGGCGGTAGACGCAATCGCCCGCCGCCACGTCCCACTCCATCGTGGGCCCCAGGCGCGGATAGACGTCGGCGCGCCCCTCA
>DASUXW010000237.1:0-23804 GCA_036377715.1 Gemmatimonadales bacterium | reverse complement strand
GCGGGTTTCGCGATCGCGTCGCGCGGGATCCATCCGCGGCGGCGCACATGCGACCACCCGCCCTTCTGCCCCAGGCGCTTGAGCAGGGTGCCCTCGCGCACGCGGCCGACGATCGGCCCGTTGGGGGAGGCGCGCAGGTTCTCGCCATCGTCGGGCGTGACCACGAGATCGAAGCCGCTGCGGCTGGTGCGGCTGGTCGAGGCGGTGAAGATCCAGCCCTCGACCGTCGCCTGGTGCCACTCGCCGCGCCGGCGGCCGGTCTCGACCTCGGCACCGGCCGGGAGGGAGACGAGCGGCGTGCCTTCCGGCTCGCGGTGCAGGCTCGCCGACTCGACCAGCGCCTGCTCCTCCTGGGCCGCTGCCGGCGTCGCGAGCACCAGGCAGACGGCGAGCGCGCAGGCTGGAAGGCGGAGCAGGCCAGGACTAGATTGCGGCGCGTAACTCACAGTCCGGCATTGTAGAACACGCGGAGACTCATGTCAAACGGCACCGCCCGGGACCGGGTCGTCCTGGTCGTTCTGGACGGATGGGGGTATCGCGCCGAGCGCGAAGGGAATGCCATCGAGCTGGCCGCGACCCCGGTGTGGCACCGGCTCTGGGAGAGCTGCCCCCGCACCCTGCTGGACGCGAGCGGCCTGGCGGTGGGGCTGCCCCGGGGCCAGATGGGCAACAGCGAGGTCGGCCACCTCAACCTGGGGGCCGGCCGGGTGGTGCCGCAGGACCTGGTACGGATCTCCGAAAGCATTCGCAGCGGCGAGTTCTACGAGCTGCCGCCGCTGGTGGATCTCTGTACCAGGGTGCGCGAGAGCGGCGGCACCCTGCACCTGGTCGGGCTCCTCGGTCCGGGCGGGGTGCACGCACTCGACCGGCACCTGCTGGCCTGCGTCGAGCTGGGGGTGCGCCACCGGGTGCCCGCGATCGCCATTCATGGTTTTCTCGACGGCCGCGACTCCCCGCCGACGCTCGGCGCCGAGGTGGTCCGCACGCTGCTGCTCGACATGCGGCGCATCGCCGGCAGCAAGGTGGATGTCGCCACGCTCACCGGCCGCTACTACGGGATGGACCGCGACCGCCGGTGGGAGCGCACCAAACAGGCCTACGACGCCATGGTGCACGGCGTGGGGGTCCCCGTGGAGCATCCGGTGCTCGCCGTGCAGGCCGCCTACCAGCGCGGTGAGACCGACGAGTTCATCCACCCCCTGGTCCACTACCGGAACGGCGCGCCCGTGGCCACCATGCGCGACGGCGACGGCGTCCTCTGCTTCAACTACCGCAGCGATCGGATGCGGCAGATCGTGGCCGCCCTCGCCGTGGACGGGTTCGACGAGTTCGATCTCGGCCGCCGGCCCGAGCTCGCCTGCGTCACCATGACCCAGTACGATCAGACGTTCGACCTGCCGCAGGCCTTTCCGCCCTTCAGCCTGGCGCGCATTCTGGCGGAGGTGCTGGCCGACCGGGGGCGCACCCAGTTCCGAACCGCGGAGACGGAGAAGTACCCCCACGTCACCTACTTCTTCAACGGCGGCTACGAGCCGCCCTACCGCGGCGAGGAGCGCTGCCTCATTCCGTCCCAGCGCGTGGCGACGTACGATCTGGCGCCCGAGATGAGCGCGGCGGGGATCACCGAGGCGCTCTGCCGCACCATCGAGCAGGGCGACCACGACTTTTTGCTCTGCAACTACGCCAATGCCGACATGGTGGGCCACACGGGCGTGCTGCCGGCGGTGATCGAGGCGGTGGAGACGGTGGACCGATGCCTCGAGCGGGTGCTGGCCAGCGCGGAGCGTGCGGGCTGCAGCGTGCTCATCACCGCCGACCACGGGAATTGCGAGCTCATGATCGATCCGACCACCGGCGGAATGCACACCGCACACACCACGAACCCGGTGCCGCTGGTGGCCGTCCGCTCCGGCGTGAAGGCGCTGCGCGGCGGCGGCTCGCTGCGCGATGTGGCGCCCACGGTGCTCCGGCTGCTCGGCATCGAGCCGCCGTCCGAGATGACCGGGCGCGACCTGAGGGAGTGCTGAGGTGAGGCCCCGCATCGTCGGGCTCGCGGCGGCGCTGCTGGCGACCGTGCGCCTGGCCGGCCCCGTGGCGGCGCAGGTGGGGCACCCGCCGGCGTCGTCGCCCTACACCGACATCCGGAAGGGGCATGCCGTCACCGCGCTGATCGGCCGGTTCGGCGGCGACGGAGGGAACTTCGGCATCGCTCCGCACAGCGGGACGGTGTACGGGCTGCACTACGACATCCGGTCGGGCTCCACCATTCAGGTCGGTCTCGGCTTCGCGCGGGCCGACCTCGAGCGGCTGATCGTGGACCCGTTCGTGGCGCTCGCCGACCGCGTGTCGGGGCCGGTTCAGCAGACGGTCACCTTCGCCGAGATCAACCTGCAGTTCAACGTGACCGGCGGCAAATCGTGGCACCGGCTGGCACCGTTCGTCGGCGCGGGGGTGGGGCTCACCTTCCCGAGCGGTACGGCGCAGGACACCAGCCACTTCGAGTTCGGGCGCAAGATCTACCTTGCGCCCAACGCGGGCGTGCGAGTGTTTCTCACCGATCGCATTCACCTCCGGGGCGAGGCCCGGGCGACCTTCTGGAAGTTGAAATATCCGAACACCTTCGAGGCCGAGCCGCCGCTCGAGCCGGGCACGCCGGAGCACCCCAACGCGGTGATCACCGACGGCGTGCTGAGCGAGTGGACCACCAGCTCGTGGTTGCAGGTGGGGTTGGGCTACTCCTTCTCGCCCTGATCCATGGCCGTCTCGCTCTCCCGCGTCGTCGGGTTCCACGCGCGTCATCATCTGTCCCGGGCCGACTGGCCGCCGGAGAGGAACCGCGAAGTCTTCGGCCCGCTCTCCGACCCGGCGGGGCACGCGCACGACTACCGCTGCGTCGTGACCGTCCGAGGGTCGCTCGATCGATCGCACGGGATGGTGATGGACCTGACGGCGCTCGACCGTATCCTTCAGGAAGAGGTGGTGGCCCCGTTCGAGGGGAAGCACCTCAACCACGTCGCCGGGTTCGCGGACGGGCGGATGCTCCCCACCTGCGAGGCGATCGCCGCGCAGGTCTACACCCGCGTGGCCGCCCGCCTGCCCGCCGGCGTGGCACTCGAGCGCGTCCGTATCGTGGAGGACCCCACGCTGTATGCCGACTGCACCGGACTCCCCTGAAGTCGTTCGCCCCGCCAAGCGCGGCGGCCGCATGTCCGCCCTCGCCGCGGTCGAGGAAGTCCCCGTCTGGCTCGAGGTGAACGGCCGCCCGGCGGTCACCTGGATGTGCACGCCCGAGCTGCTCGAGGAGCTGGCGATCGGCTGGCTGCACGGCGAGGGATACATCGACCGGCTGGACGAGGTGCACCTGCGGCCCTGCGCCACCGATCTCGGCTTCTGGGCCGAGGTGCCCCCGGACCGCGTGGCGGCGGTGGAGGCGGAGGGCCGCCGGCCTGTGTTGGCGTCGGGCTGCGGGGCCGTCTCCACGTTTCTCGCGGAGCCTGCCACCGTCGAGGCGCAGCCGCTGCGCGGGCTGCCGCCCGAGGCCGAGCGGCTTCGGGCGCTGTTCAAGGTGTTGTTCGCCCGCGGGGAACGGTACAAGGACACCGGCGGGATCCATGCCGCGGCGCTGGTGGACGCCGCGCAGGACGAGCCCGGCGCCGCCCTCCTGGCGCACGCGGAAGACATCGGCCGGCACAACGCGGTGGACAAGGCGATCGGCGGGGCGCTACTGACGGGCCGCGCGATCGAGAGGCTCGGGCTTCTGGTCACCGGCCGCATCTCGGCGGAGCTGGCGTTCAAGGCGGCACGCGCGGGGGTGAGCTGGGTGGCCACGCCGTCGGTGCCGTCCACGCTCGCGATCGAGATCGCGCGGCGGAGCGGGATGGTGCTGGTGGGCCGCGCGGTGAGCGGCACGCCCCAGCGCCACGGCGCCGGGCAGACCGATGCCGGATGAGCGGGAGCGCATCGCCGGACTCCTCCGCGCCTCGAAGCGCATCGCGGTGGTGGGGCTGAGCCCCAAACCCCAGCGGCCCAGTCACGGCGTGGCGGCGTATCTCCAGCGGGCCGGATACACCATCATCCCGGTCCGCCCGACCGGCACCAGCATTCTGGGCGAGCCGGTCCAGCCCGACCTCCGGGCCGCCGCCGCCACGGGGCCGATCGACATCGTCGACATCTTCCGCCGGTCGGAGTTCGTGGCGGCGCTGCTCCCCGATCTGCTCGCGGTGCGGCCACGGCTGGTCTGGATGCAGGTCGGTGTCCGTGACGACGCCACCGCCGGACGGCTCGAGGCCGCCGGGATTCCGGTCGTGATGGACCGGTGCCTGGCCGTGGAACACCTTACGCTGGGGGGCTGATGCGGATCAGAGCAGCGCTGACACTCGCCGCGGCGCTCCTCGCGGCCGGGGCGGCCGACGGTGCAGCCCAGGCACGGCGCGAACGGCCGATCCTGGTCTTCACCGTCTCCGGCGCGTACATCGACGGCGTCGGCCTCTGGCACGTGGCCGACCAGCCGATCACCGACCTCAGCGGCGGCGGCGAGGGCCTGACCGATCATTTCGCCATCACGCGCAGCGTCAAGCGCTCGCTCGGTGCGGCGTTCTCCGGCAGCTACTTCAAGGGCGCCCACCTCGGGATTACCGGTGAGGGGATGCTCCTGGGGCTCGGCTACGAGGACGCGTGCGCACTTCGGCAGCCGAGCCTGTCGGCCCTGAACGCCGAGCGCTGCGCTTCGCTCGAGCGGCTGGACCGCTCTGCCGCCGCGGTGGCCCTCTCGGCCGGCGCCATCTACCGCATCTCCCCCGGTGAATTCATCTCTCCGTTCGCGCGCGCAAGTGCCGGGCTCCTCATCAACAATCAGAGCCCGATCCGCGTGGTGGCCGAGTCCGAGGACGGCGCCGAGTTCACGATCTACGACGATCAGCAGCACGGCACCCGCCTGCGCCCCGCGTTCGCGCTCGGCGTCGGCACCACGATCGCGGTGGGTCGGGCGTATCAGCTCCGCTGGGAGATCCGGGACAACATTCTCGGCATCCAGCGCGTCACCGCGCCCGCGGCCGATCGGGGCACGGTGCCGCCGCACAACACCGCCTACAAGCACCTGTTCTCGCTCATGGTGGGGCTGGACGTGGTCCTCGAGCGCCGGCCCGGGAGACGCTACTGAGCGGCTCGCCCCGCGGGGCCATCCTGGCCGGCGGCGGCGCGACGCGGTTCGGCGGGCGCCCCAAGGGGCTGGAGATGGTGGGGGGCGACCGCATCCTCGACCGCCTGGCTCGGGCCCTCACGGACGCGCTCGGCGCCCCGCCGCTCCTGGTGGCCAACGCGCCCGAGGCGCCCTCCTGGCGGCCCGAGCTCCGCGTGGTATCCGACGTTCGGTCGGGGCTCGGCTCGCTCGGCGGCATCTACACGGCGGTCGTCGAGGCGCCGGCACCCGTCGTGGCGGTCGCGTGGGACATGCCGTTCGTCCCCGCCGAACTGATCCGCGCCCTGGCTGAGGGGTTGGACGAGCACGATGCCGTCCTTCCCGAAAGCGGTGGCCGGCGCGGCGTCGAGCCGCTCTGCGGCGCCTACGGCCCGGCGTGCGGTGACGCGATCGCGGCCAGCCTCGACGCCGGCGACCTCCGCGCCATCGGCTTCCACCCGCGCATCCGTCTCGGTATCCTCCCACTGTCCGAGGTCCGCCGCTTCGGCGATCCGGAGCTGATGTTCTTCAACGTCAACACGGCGGACGAGCTCGCGCGCGCGGAGGCGCTGTGGCGGGGACGCGCATCCTCTCCATAATCGGTCGGAAGAACGCGGGAAAGACGACCTTCGCGGTCGCGCTCACGAGCGAGCTGGCGCGACGGGGACGGCGGGTGATGACCATCAAGCACGGTCATCACCCCGCCGACGTGGACCGCGAGGGCTCCGACAGCTGGCGCCACTTCCACGAGGGGCGGGCCGAGCGCGTGCTCCTGGCCACGCCGGGACTGCGCGTGCTGTTCGAGCGGAGCCCGGACGAGTACGACCCGGTCGCGCTCGCGCGGCGTTATCTCGGCGACGCCGACATCGTGCTGGCCGAGGGGTTCAAGCACGCGCCGGTCCCCAAGATCGAGATCTACCGCTCCTCCCTCGGCGCCCCGCCGCTCTACGATCCCGCCTCCCCCCACGCGCAGCAGTGGATCGCGATCGTGACCGACGATCTCGACTTCGAGGCTCCCTGCAAGGTGGTCCGGTTCCAGGACACGATGTGGCTCCAGCTCCTGGCCGGGCTCGCGCTCGAGTGCGCACTGCCGATCGACGCGTGACCGGTCCGCTCACCGCGGCCGAGGCCGCGCGCCGCATCCTGACCGAGGTGCGGCGGCAGCCGGCCCTCCGCCTGCCGCTCGACGACGCGCTCGACGGCGTCCTCGCCGAAGACATCGTGAGCCCGCTCGACATCCCGGCCTGGACCAATTCGGCCATGGACGGATACGCGGCCAGAGGCGAGGACGTGCGCGGCGCCTCGGAGGAGCGTCCCGTTCGGCTGCGGGTGATCGAGCACATCCCGGCGGGCGCGTTCCCCACCCGGCCCATCGGTCCGGGCGAGGTGGCGCGCATCTTCACCGGCGCGCCGCTGCCCGAGGGCGCCGACACCGTGATCCGCCAGGAAGACACGGACGAGGGCGCCGACACGGTCACCATCGTGCGCGACCGCGACGTGGGTGTGAACATCCGTCGCGCCGGCGAGGACATCGCGCGCGGCCGTACGGTCCTCACGGCGGGCACGGCGCTCGGGCCCGCGCACCTGGGCGTGCTGGCGTCGCTCGCGGTGTCGCATCCGCTGGTGTACCGCCGGCCCCGGGTGGCCGTCCTCGGGAGCGGCGACGAGATCGTGGACGTGGACCAGCCCGAGGAGATCCTGAGCGGCCGCAAGACCGCGAGCAGCAATACCCACACGCTGCTCGCGCTGGTGCGGCAATCGGGCGGCGAGCCGATCAACCTCGGCATCGCGCGCGACACGCCCGCGAGCCTGCGCGAGCACCTCGAGCGCGCGCTCGATGCCGACCTGCTCGTCACCACGGCGGGGATCAGCGTGGGGGAGCATGACTACCTCAGACCGGTGATCGAGGAGCTGGGCGCCGACCTGCGGTTCTGGAAGCTCCGCATGCGTCCGGGAGCGCCGGTCGGCTTCGGCGTACTGGAGCGGGTTCCCTGGGTCGGGCTGCCTGGAAACCCGGTGAGCACGATGGTCACGTTCGAGCTGTTCGTGCGTCCGGCCATCCGGAAGATGTGCGGCCACGCGCGTCCGTTCCGGCGGAGCGTGCCGGTCCGCACGGCCGAGCCGATCCGGCTCAAGCCGAAGCTGCAGCACTTCCTGCGCGGGATCGTGCGGGAGACACCCGATGGACTCGAGGCGCGGCTCACCGGACCACAGGGATCGGGGATCCTGACCTCGATGGTGCTGGCCAACGCGCTGCTCGTCATCCCCGAGGGCCAGTTCGAGACGCCGCCCGGCGCCACGGTGCAGGCCATCGTGCTCGACGATCCGGTGCACCAGGGGGAGCCGGGGTTCTAGCCGGTCATTGCTTCCGGTCGTCGCTGGTATGCTTTTGCGTCTTCCCCTCGCGGTGCAGGGTCTCGTTCCTCGCCTCCTTCGCGCTGGTCTCCTCATCCCGGCCCTCGCCCGTGGCGCCCGGCTGCTTCGGCTGCCGCGTGCGCTGCTGCCGGCCCAGCTTCTGGCTTCCCATCCCGCTTTCGGCGTCCGCCATCTCTGCCTCCTGTGTCTGCCGTAAATCATTGTCCCGGCGAGACAAGGAAGCAGATTTCCCACCGGCAGGATAGCCGCGACGCCGATTGACAGCAGCCTCGGATCCGGCTACTTTTGGCGGTTCAAGAAGGGGAGTAGCTCATCCGCCGTATGGCGGACGACTGGATCGTCAAGACTGCCCGAGGTACCAGGGCACGGTCCAGCCGGGGTCGGGGAGAACCAGGGATCTCCCGCGCATCAGAGCGAGACCTTCGTCCACGCGCAAGCGGAGCGGACGGGGTCTCGCTCTTTTTTTACCTCAGAGGGGTGCATGAACAACCTCAAGACCATGGTGCTGATGGCCGGCCTGATGGGTCTGTTCCTGATCGCCGGTCAGCTGCTCGGGGGATCGCAGGGGCTGGTGCTCGCGCTGATCCTCGGCAGCGCCTTCAACTTCATCATGTACTTCTTCTCGGACCGCATGGTGCTCCGGATGTACCGCGCCCAGGTCGTGACCGAGGAGCAGGCGCCCGAGCTCTATCGCATGGTGGACCGGCTGCGGCAGCGGGCCGGGCTCCCGATGCCGGTGGTGGCTGTGGCGCCGCACGAGCAGCCCAACGCGTTCGCCACCGGGCGGAACCCGGAGCACGCCGTCGTGGCGGTGACCACGGGGATCATGAAGTACATGCCCCAGGAGGAGCTCGAAGGCGTGATCGCGCACGAGCTGGCCCACGTGAAGAATCGGGACATGCTCATCACCACCATCGCCGCCGGCATCGCCGGGGCCATCAGCAATCTGCCCTACCTGCTCATGTTCGGCGGCCTGGGCGGTCGCGACGATGGTGAGGGCGGGAGCCCGTTCGCCCAGCTCGCGCTCATCCTGCTCGCGCCGATCGGCGCGATGCTGATCCAGTTCGCCGTCTCGCGCCAGCGGGAGTACGAGGCCGACCGGGTCGGGGCCGAGATCCTGGGCCGGCCCCTGCCGCTGGCCCACGCGCTCCGCCGGCTCGACGCGTTGGCACACCGCATCCCGATGCAGGTGGCGCCCGCGGCGGCCCCGCTGGCGCAGGTGAACCCGCTGGCGGCGCACGGCGGCGGGATCGCGGGCCTCTTCAGCACCCACCCGCCCACGGAAGAGCGCGTGGCGCGGCTCGAGGCGATGGCGGCGGGCCGGTAAGTGGGCCAGCACGGGCCCGCCGTCTGGCTGGGATTCACGATCCTGGTCGCGGCACTCCTCTTCATCGATCTGGGAGTGCTCAACCGGCGCTCGCACGTGCTGTCGCTCAAGGAGGCGACGAGCTGGAGTCTCGGGCTCATCGCCTTCGCGCTGGCGTTCGGCGGGTTTCTCTGGTGGCGCGAGGGCTCGCAGCACGCCCTCGAGTACTACACCGGGTACCTGATCGAGCTCTCGCTCAGCGTCGACAACCTCTTCGTCTTCATCCTGATCTTCAGCTACTTCGGCGTCCCCGCCGAGGCGCAGCCGAAAGTGCTCAAGTGGGGGATCCTCGGCGCGATCGTGATGCGGTTCATCATGATCGTGGTGGGCGCGCTGCTGCTCGCCCGCTTCGAGTGGATCATCTACGTCTTCGGCGGGATCCTGATCCTCACCGGCATCCGGATGCTGTTCAGCCAGGACGCGCGGATCGAGCCGGAGAAGAACCCGGTCGTGCGGCTGGCCAAACGGATCCTCCCGTTCAGTCACTCCTACGACGGAACCCGCTTCTTCACCCGCACCGGCACCGGCCGGATGCTGGCGACCCCGCTGGTACTGGTGCTGCTGGTGGTCGAGTGGTCGGACCTGGTCTTTGCCATCGACAGCATCCCCGCCATCTTCGCCGTCACGCGCGACCCGTTCCTGGTCTACAGCTCCAACGTGTTCGCCATCCTCGGCCTGCGCGCGCTGTTCTTCGTGCTGGCGGGGATGATGGACCGCTTTACCTACCTCAAGCCGGGCGTAGCGCTGATCCTCGTATTCGTAGGTCTCAAGATGGCGCTCAGCGCCTGGGTCCACCTGCCCACCCTGGTGAGCCTCGGAGTCATCATACTCACGCTCACCGGCGCGGTCGGACTCTCGCTGCTCCGGACGTCGAGCGAGGCCGAGGCGTGAGGAGGCCTGAAGGTCGGAAGCGCTGAGGTCGGAAGACAGCTCTTCCGAACTTCCGGCCGTCCACGGGACTTGCCCCAACCCGGGCCACCCGCATCTTCCGGCATGCCCCGACCATCGTTGCTCGCCCGGCTGGGCCTCGACCGCCCGGAGCTCCGCGCCTGGGCCATGTACGACTGGGCCGCGTCGGCTATGCAGACCACGATCATGGTCGCGGTCTTCCCCATCTACTTCGTGAAGGTCGCCGGCGCCGGGCTGGCCGAGAGCGGGGCCACGCAGCGGCTGGCCACGGCGAACACCGTGGCCCTGGTCATCATCGCGCTCGTCTCGCCGGTGCTCGGCGCGGTCTCCGATTACGGCGGCAACAAGAAGCGGTTCCTGGCGGGGTTCATGTGGCTGGGTGTCGCTGCGGTGGCGGGCATGTTCTTCATCGAGCGCGGCCAGATCGGGCTCGCGAGCATGCTGTTCATCGCCGCGCTGGTCGGGGTGGCGGGCAGCTTCGTGTTCTACGAATCGCTCCTCCCTCACGTCGCCGGACCATCGGAAATCGACCGGGTCTCCACCGCGGGCTACGCGCTGGGGTACGTGGGAGGCGGCATCCTGCTGGCGCTCAATCTCGCGTGGATTCAGAAGCCGGGGTGGTTCGGACTGCCCGCGGGGCCGGAAGTGAGCGGGAGCGCCGCGACCCTGCCGGCGCGGCTCGCGTTCGTGAGTGTGGCGGTATGGTGGCTCCTCTTCTCCATCCCGCTGTTTCGGCGGGTGCCCGAGCCGCCGCCCCGGCTCGAGCCCGGCGAGCGGGCCGGGCGGAGCCCGGTGGCGATGGCGTTCGTGCGCCTGGGCGAGACCTTCCGCGAGCTGCGCGGCTACAAGCAGGCCTTCCTCATGCTGCTCGCCTTCCTGATCTACAACGACGGCATCCAGACCATCATCAAGATGGCGACCGCGTACGGCACGGAGCTGGGGATCGGGCAGAGCGCGCTCATCGGCGCGATCCTGCTGGTGCAGTTCGTGGGCATCCCGTGCTCGTTCCTGTTCGGGATGCTGGCGGGACGGATCGGTGCCAAGCGCGCGCTCTTCCTGGGGCTCCTCATCTACACCGTGATCAGCGTCCTGGGCTATTACATGAAGACCGCGACCCACTTCTACATCCTCGCCGGGCTCGTGGGCATGGTCCAGGGCGGCACCCAGGCGCTGAGCCGCTCGCTGTTCGCCAGCATGATCCCGCGGCACAAGAGCGGCGAGTTCTTCGGGTTCTGGAGCGTCTTCGAGAAGTTCGCGGGGATCTTCGGGCCGCTTATCTTCGCGGGCACCATCGCGGCGACCGGGTCGAGCCGGAACGCGATCCTGTCGGTGATCGGGTTCTTCGCCGTGGGCGCGGCGATCCTGGCGTTCGTGGATCTCGGCGAGGGACGGCGGGAGGCCGCGGCGGCCGACTCGGCTACCGCCGTTCCCCTCCACAGGTGACCGCGAGCGTCACCGGATGCGTCTTCCCGATCTCGACCACGGCGCCCTGCGGGTTGCCCCCGTCGAGCACGCAGCCCGGCGACATGTTCTTGAGCATCACCAGGTGCTCGCCCTCGGGCATCCCACGGAAGAGCTCGACCGCGTTGCTCGCGATCGAGCGGGTCCCGCCCTCCCCCACGGCGAGCAGGTACCCGTCGGTATCCGCCGGCTCGCCGCGGGTCACGACCGTGATCTCGAGCGCGCCGGTCGTGGGACGGGTGCAGTAGAGGTCGAAGGTGACGGCGGCCTTCCCGTCCCCTCCCACCTCCACCGTGCGCGGATTGGCGCCCAGGACGGTGCAGTTTTCCGACAGCCCCCCGAGCTTCACGCTGTGTCGTCCGGCGGTCAGTCCGGTCAGCGTGACGTGATCGCCCCCGCTGTAGAACTGGCTGGCGCCGCCGTCCACGGTGATGCTGAAGCCGCCGCCGTTCGCGCCGTCGCCGCTCGAGCTGATGATCACCTCGAGGCGGCCGCTGGAATCGGTGCCGAGGAAGAAGGTGTCGCCGCAGCCGGCGAGCAACGCGAGGGCGGCGAGCGTGAGACGTGTCTGCATGCAACCTCCCGGCGGGCACCTTGCCGCGGGTGGGGCGCTTCCCTAACTTGCGCGTGAACGAAAAGTACGTGGCGCAACCCCGTTTCGCCTCATCACCCCGGAGCCCTGCCGCGCCCTTCCGCCGGCGGGGCGCTTCTTATTAATGGACGCACTGGCCGACGCTCTGGAGCTGACCCGCGCACTCGTCGCCCTCGAGACCCCCACCGGGTCGGAGGCGCCGGCCACCGATCTGCTCGCCGGGGCACTCGGGCGCGCGGGGTACCGGACCGTGCGGCAGCAGGTGACGCCCGGGCGGGACAACCTCTTCGCCTTCCGCGAGGCCCCCGAGCTGGTCTTCTCGACCCACCTCGACTGCGTGCCGCCCTACGTGCCGCTCTCCGAGGACGCCGACGCCATCCGCGGCCGCGGGAGCTGCGACGCGAAGGGGCTCGCGGCGGCGATGGTGGCGGCCGCCGAGCGGCTGGCCGCGGCGGGCGAGCGCCGGATCGGGCTCCTGTTCGTCGTCGGCGAGGAAAACGGCTCCGACGGCGCCCGCGCCGCCGCGGCGCTCGAGCCGCGCGGCCGCTTCCTGGTCAACGGCGAGCCGACCGAGAACCGGCTTTCTGTCGGCCAGAAGGGCTCGCTCAGGGTGGACCTTCACGCCGTCGGCCGCGCCGCCCACTCGGCGTATCCCGAGGAAGGCCGGAGCGCGATCGCCGCGCTGCTCGACACGATCGAGCGCATCCGCCGCATGCCGCTCCCCTCCGACCCGCTGCTCGGCCAATCCACGCTCAACGTCGGCCTGATCCGGGGCGGCGTCGCGCCCAACGTACTGGCGCCGGAGGCGCGTGCCCAGATCCTGGTCCGGATCGTTCAACCCACCGAGCCGCTCCGGGCCGCCATCCGCTCGCTCGCGTCGCCCGGCGTCGCGGTGACGTTTCCGGTCGAGCTCCCCTTCCACAAGGGCGGCGCCGCGCCGGAGGGTTGGGACACGACGATCGTGAGCTACGCCAGCGATCTCCCGTTTCTCACGGCCTGGGGCGAGTGCTACCAGCTCGGCCCCGGCACCATTCGCGTCGCGCATACCGCCGAGGAGCACATCCGCAAGGACGACCTGCTCCGCGGCGTGGACCTCTACGTGCGGCTCGCGACCGACCTGCTCGCGCGGGAGGCCGCGTGACCGCGCGGGTTCCCGTGACCGTGCTCGGCGCGACCGGGACGGTGGGACAGAAATTCGTGCGGCTGCTCGCGGAGCACCCGTGGTTCGAGCTCGCCGCCGTCGCCGCGTCCGCAGCGAGCGCCGGGCGGCCGTACGGCGAGGTGGTGCGCTGGCGCGAGCCGGCGCCGCTGCCCGCGCGGATCGCACGGCTCGTGGTGCAGCCGTGCGAGCCGCCGCTCGCCGGGCCGATCGCGTTCAGCGCGCTCGATGCCGACGTCGCCGGGCCGATCGAGCAGGCCTTCGCGGCCGCGGGCGCGCACGTCGTGACCAACGCCCGGAACCACCGGATGGAGCCGGACGTCCCGCTCCTCATCCCCGAAGTGAATCTGGACCACCTCGCGCTGGTGGACCGGCAGCGCGCCGCGAGGGGCTGGAGCGGCGCCATCCTCGCCAACCCCAACTGCTCGACCGCCGCCCTCGCGCTGGGGCTCGCGCCGCTGCACCAAACCTTCGGCATCGAGAAGCTGTTCGTCTCTACGATGCAGGCGGTCTCGGGCGCCGGCTATCCCGGCGTGGCGTCGCTGGACATTCTCGGCAACGTGGTGCCGCACATCG
Organism: Gemmatimonadales bacterium; assembly: GCA_036377715.1. Taxonomy (GTDB): domain Bacteria; phylum Gemmatimonadota; class Gemmatimonadetes; order Gemmatimonadales; family GWC2-71-9; genus CAVVWJ01. The sequence continues at coordinate 10,189 of DASUXW010000237.1, read as the reverse complement.
GGGGCGAGGAGGAGAAGATCGAGCGTGAGAGCCGGAAGATCTTCGGCACCCTCGGTCCCGGTGGCGTCGAGCCGGCGGCCTTCGCCGTGAGCGCGCATACCAACCGCGTAGCCACGGTGGACGGACATCTCGAGACGGTGTCGGTAGGCTTCCGGCGCCGGGTCACCCCCGACGAGGCCACCGCCGTGCTTCGCGAGTTCCGGGCGAGCCCGCGCGTGGCATGCCTCCCTTCGTCGCCCCATCCGCCGGTCGAGGTGGAGACGCGCGTTGACCGTCCGCAGCCCCGCCTCGACCTGGAGCGCGGCGGCGGGATGGCGGTAATCGTCGGCCGGGTGCGTCCCTGCCCCATCCTCGACCTGCGAATGGTGCTGCTGGGTCACAACACGATCCGCGGCGCGGCGGGCCAGGCGGTGCAGATCGCCGAGCTGCTCGTGGCCGAAGGCCGAGTGGATCGGCCCGCGTGATCGTCGCCAAGTTCGGCGGGACGTCGGTGGGCGACGCCGCCGCCATCGCGCGGCTGGTCGAGGTGGTCCGCTCGCGCCTGCAAGATCGGCCGGTGGTGGTCGTCTCCGCGCTCGCGCGTGTGACGGACGGCCTGCTCGGCCTCGCGGAGGTGGTGCACGCAGGCGACCGCACGGCGCTCGACGCCCGCCTCGAGGCGCTGGTGGAGCGGCATGCCGCCCTCGCGCGCGCTCTGCCGGGCGCGCACGCGGCCATGACGGCGATCGGCGACTCGGCCACCGCGCTCCGCCGCGAGCTGGGCGCCGCGCTCGGCCGCATGCTGCGGCCCGCCGAGCTGGACGCGCTGACCGCGCGGGGTGAGCTCTGGAGCAGCCGTCTCGTGGCCGCGGCGCTCGGGGGCGCGGGCCTCGAGTCCACCTGGGTGGACATCCGGCCCATCATGGTGACCGACGACCGCTTCGGCCGCGCGGCGCCCTGCGTCCCCATCATGGCCGACCGCGCGCGCGAGTGCCTGCTGCCCCTGGTCGAGGGCGGGCGCGTGGCGGTGACGCAGGGATTCATCGGTGCCACCGCCGACGGCACCCCGACCACGCTCGGCCGCGGCGGCTCGGACTTTACCGCCGCGCTGCTCGGCGCCTCGCTCGGCGCGGAGCGGGTGGAGATCTGGACCGACGTGAACGGGCTTATGACCGCCGACCCGCGCATCGTCCCCTCGGCGCAGACACTGCGCGCCGCGAGCTACGAGGAGGCGGCGGAGCTGGCCACCTTCGGCGCCAGGGTGCTCCACCCGGCCACGGCCCAGCCGCTGGTGCGGGCGGGGATCCCGATCGTCGTGCTCAACTCCACGCGGCCGGACGAGGCCGGGACCCGCATCGAGCCGTCCGCCGTGCTCGAGCGCCTGGGCGACTCGCCCGTGCGCTCCATCAGCTGGAAGCGCGGGATCACGGTGGTCAACGTGCGCGCGCCCCGGATGCTCGGCACCTACGGCTTCCTCCGCGCCATGTTCGAGGTGTTCGAGCGTCACGAGGTGGTGGTGGACGTGCTCGCCAGCGGGGAGGTCAGCGTTTCCCTCACGATCGAGGACCGGAGCCGGCTCGAGCCCCTGGTGCACGATCTCGGCGAGCTGGGCGAAGTCTGGATCGAAGACCAGCGGGCCATCGTCGCCGTCGTCGGGATCGGCATCCGCTCGACCCCCGGCCTCGCGAAGCGGGTCTTCGGAGCGGTCCAGCCGGCCAATGTCGAGGTCATCTCCCAGGGCGCCTCGGCCATCAACATGACCTTCGTGGTGCGCGAGGAAGACGGGCCGGGGGTCGTGCGGCGGCTGCACCAGGAGTTCTTCGGGTCATGCTGAGTCATTCACCACGGAAGCACGGAAGGCACGGAGGTTACACGGAAGCATTCGGGATCGGGAAGGCTCCCTGGTCCCCGACAACAACAAATTTGTTGTGGGCTTCGCTCGCCGAGCTGTTCCGGTGTCCGTGCCGCCTCCGTGCCTTCCGTGCTTCCGTGGTGAAAGGACGATCCAGATGCGCATCGTGATCGTCGGCGACGGCAGAATGGGCAGGGAGGTGGCGGCGCTGGCCCGGGATCGGGGTCACGTCGTGCACTTGGCGCTTGGCTCCGAGGAGAACGCCGGCGGACGCGCGCTCACGGCGAAGCGGCTGGCGGGGGCGGACGTGGCGGTGGAGTTCACCCGGCCGGACGCCGCGGTGCCCAACCTCGAGCGTCTCATCGAGGCGGGCGTGCCGACGGTGACGGGGACGACGGGTTGGCACGATGAGCTCCCCCGGGTCGAGGCACTGGTCGCGGCGCGCCATGGCGGCGCGCTGCTCCACGCCCAGAACTTCTCGCTCGGCGTCCACCTGTTCCTGCGCGCGGCCCGCGACCTCGCGGGGTGGTTCGCGGGGCGGGCGGGATTCGACGCCTTCATCCTCGAGGAGCACCACGCCGCCAAGCGCGATGCGCCGTCCGGCACCGCGCGCGAGCTGCAGGCGCGCGTTCGCGACGCCGATCCCGCGCGGCCGTTCCCGATCACGTCCGTGCGTGTCGGAGCGACGCCGGGGACGCACCTCGTGGCCTACGACGGCCCGTACGAACGGGTGACCCTCGCGCACGAGGCCCGGAGCCGCGACGGCTTCGCCGCGGGCGCGCTCGCGGCCGCCGAGTGGCTGCCCGGCCGCTCGGGCGTCTTCACGGTAGAGGACATGCTGTTCGGGGAGGAGCGATGACACCCTTCCAGGGCTGCGGCACCGCGCTCGTGACCCCCTTCACCGAGTCAGGCGACCTCGACCTGCGCGCCCTCCGCGAGCTGGTCGAGTGGCAGATCGCCGAGGGAATCGACTTCCTCGTCCCCTGCGGCTCGACCGGCGAGGCGCAGACGCTCGATGAGCGCGAGCGCGACCGCGTCGTGTCGACCGTCGTCGAGGTCGCGGCGGGACGGGTGCCCGTGATGGCGGGCGCCACGAGCAACGACACCCGGCGCGCGGTCGAGGAAGCACGCCGCATGGGCGGGCTCGGCGTGGACGCGGTGCTGAGCGCCACGCCGTACTACAACAAGCCCGCCCAGGAGGGGCTCTACCGCCACTTCGCCGCCGTGGCCGACGCCTCCCCCCGCCCCGTCTGCCTCTACAACGTCCCCGGCCGCACCGCCGTGAACCTGCTCCCCGCCACCGCGCTCCGCCTGGCCGCGCATCCGAACGTGCTCGGGATCAAGGAGGCGAGCGGCGATCTGCGGCAGATCCTCGAGATCGTGCGCCGCCGCCCGGAGGGGTTCGCGGTCTTCTCGGGCGACGACTGGCTCGCCTTCGCCGTGGTCACCGCCGGCGGCGACGGCCTCATCTCGGTCACCTCGAACGAGGCGCCGGCCGCGATGACCGAGCTGGTGCAGGCCGCGCGCGACGGCGACCTCGCCAGGGCGCGCGCCTGCCAGCACCGGCTCCTCCCGCTCATGGACGCCAACTTTCTCGAGACCAATCCCGCGCCGGTCAAGGCGGCGCTCGCGTACATGGGGCGGATCCGCGACGGACTTCGGCTGCCGCTGGTCCCCGCCGGCCAGGCCACGCGCGGCGCGCTGGCCGAGGCGCTGGGGGGCGTGGGGATCCATGGCCACTGACCAGGACGCGCTGCGCGAGCAACTGACCCGTTTCGACGGCCCCGTATCCTTGGCCGACGAGCCGGCCGCGCGCGTGGCATTCAGCGACCTCAAGGCGGCGCTCAACGCCGGCAGCGTGCGCGCCGCCGACCGCGGTCCCGACGGCGAGTGGCGCGCCAACGGCTGGGTCAAGGCCGGCATCCTGCTCGGCTTCCGGCTCGGCCGCCTGGGACCAGCGGCAAGCGGCGGCCCGTTCCCGTTCTACGACAAGGACACCTACCCGCTGCGCCCGTTCACCGTGGAAGACAACGTCCGCATCGTTCCCGGCGGCTCGGCGATCCGCGACGGCTGCTACGTCGCGCCCGGCGTCATCTGCATGCCGCCCATGTACATCAACGTGGGCGCATACGTGGACGAGGGAACGATGGTGGACTCCCACGCTCTGGTAGGCTCCTGCGCCCAGATCGGCCGCCGCGTGCACCTCTCGGCGGGCGCGCAGATCGGGGGCGTGCTCGAGCCGGCGGGCGCGCTGCCGGTCATCATCGAAGACGAGGTGCTCGTCGGCGGCAACTGCGGGGTGTACGAGGGCGCCGTCGTCCGCGAGCGCGCGGTGCTCGCGCCGGGCACGCTCCTCACCGGCGGCACCGCGGTGTTCGACCTGGTCCACGACCGGGTCTACCGCCGCGACGGCGATCGGCCGCTCGAGATTCCCGCGGGCGCGGTGGTGGTGCCCGGCACGCGCCCCGTCCGCTCCGGCCCGGGGCGCGAAGCGGGGATCGGGTTGTACGCCCCGGTGATCGTCAAGTACCGCGACGAGAAGACCGACACCGCGGTGCGCCTCGAGGAGCTGCTCCGCTGACCATGACTACCCACACTCACTATCTCTGGTTCGAGACGAAGAAGCGGCAGGAGATCATCGACATCACCGACGAGGTCGAGGAGCAGGTGCAGCAGAGCCATGTGCGCGACGGCTTCGTCCTGGTCTCGGCGATGCACATCAGCGCCTCGGTCTTCGTGAACGACCACGAATCCGGTCTCTGGCACGACATCCTGAAGTGGCTGGAGGACACGATCGCGCCGTGGGACCCGGCGCGCTACCGGCACAACGAGACCGGCGAGGACAACGCCGCCGCGCACCTTCGGAGCCTCACGATCGGGCACGAGGTCATCGTGCCGATTACCAATGGCCGGCTGGATCTCGGCCCGTGGCAGCGGGTGTTCTACGGGGAATGGGACGGGCAGCGCCGCAAGCGCGTGATCATCAAGGTCATGGGCGAGACTTGATTCGGAGCTCGCCGAGGCGGCGGGCCTGGCGGTCGCCCGTGGTCACGTCGAGCTGCTGGGTTCCGGCGGCCGCGCCGAGGGTCCAGCGTACCGCGACCGCTCCCTTCTGATCGGTGCGGGCGCGCGCGGGCGAGACCTTCCCGCTCCGTGCGGCGAAGCGGACCGGCGTGCCCGGTACCGGATTGCCGAGCGAATCGGTAATTGTCACGACCATGGGATGCGGCAGCGGCCGGCCGGCACGCGCGGTCGTCGCGGCTCCCTCGAAGGCCGCCTTGGCCGCCGGTCCCGGCCTCGCCTCGGCCGGAATCTCGATCGAGCGGTCCACGCCCGCTACCGACGCCACCAGATGCTGGACCCCGGCGGCGTTTCCCAGAGTCCACACCGTGGAGACCCGTCCGAGCGAGTCGGTTTCCGGCGTGCGCGCGTCCACCGAACCGCCGCTCGGCCGGAGGCTCACACGGGTGCCCGGAACCGGATTGCCCGCGCCGTCCGTCACCTGAAGCGTGATACGCGATGCGAGCGCCTGGCCCGCCCGACCCTTGAGCAGCGCGGTCCCGACCCGGGCGATCTGCGCCGCCGGACCCGGCAGCGCGGCGGCGGTGAGGGTGAACCGCGGCCCGGCGACCGAGCCGCCCACCCTGACGGATGCGCGCTGGGCACCCGCTCGCAGTCCCAGCGTCCAGCGGGCGCTCGCCTCGCCGTTCGCGTCGGTGCGCGCGCTACCCCCGGCGATGCTGCCTGCCGGCGCATCCCACGCGATCGCGACGTCGGGCATGGGAGCGCCGAGCGAGTCGGTCACCCGGACGCGTACCGAGTCCGAGAGCGCGCGGCCGGCCACGCCGCTGAGCGAATCGTCGAGCGTCGTGATCCGGGTGTTCTCCGCCACCGGATCGGCGTCGGCCGCCACCGTGGTGCCGATCGAGCCTTCGCCGGCGATCCCCAGACGCAGCCGATGCCGCCCCGGGCGCCCGCCGAGCGTCCACGAGACCTGCGCGATGCCGCGCGCGTCGGAGGTGTCGCCCGCGAGCGCGAGCGAGTCGGTGTCGTCGTCCGACCGGAGCAGCAGCGCGACGCCGCTCATCGGACGGCCGCCGCGCGAGACGACCTGCGCCCCGACCGGATCGGGAAGCCGGCGTCCGACTGTCGCCCGCTGATTGTCGCCCGCCAGCAGGGTGATGGACGCGGGCACGGCGTAGACCTCGAGCGGCAGCTCGGCCGCGACCGTGCCCGAGGAGGCGGCCAGCACGGCGCGGCCGGCAAGCGCCGCGCTGACGCGAGCCGTACTGTCCACCGACGCGATGGCCGAGTCGCTGGAGCGCCAGGAGATCGTCTGTCCCGGGACGGGGTGGCCGCGCGCGTCCACGACCCGGGCGAGGAGCCGCGCGTTCCCGCCCTCCGCGACGCGAAGCAGTGTATCACCGAGCAGGCGAATGGCCGCGGGCCGCTGGCGGACGAGAATGCGCGACTGCGCGATTCTCCCGCCTGCGGCGGCCACGATCGTGGTGCTTCCGGGCGCGCGCGCCACGACCGCCCCCGCGGTATCCACGGTGGCGACGGAGGTGTCCGTGCTGGTCCACCCCACCGCGATGCGCGGAATCACGCCCCCGCGCCCGTCGGTGATCGTGGTCGCGAGCTGGACGGTGTCGCCGATGGCCCAGACGGTGTCGGCCGCGGGAGAGACGCCGATCCAGCGCACCTGCCCCGCGCCGGTGACGTCGCGCACCGCCGAGATGATCGAGACGGCGGCCGCGCCGGCCGAGAGCGAGCCCGCGCCCCATTTCCACGCACCGGCGAGCCAGGACTGCGGGGCCGCCTTGCCGTCAGCTCGGGTTCGAGGCACCGCGGGCTCCTAGCGCATCCAGTCGCAGAGCGGGATTCCCTCTTCGCCTGCCATGGCGTGATCGGCGTCCGTGCTCGGCGGCTGGGCGCCCTCGAGCGAGCCGACGAACATGACGCAGCTCCGCCCGGGCTGCATCCGGTGCGTGGCCTTCCCCTGCCAGCCCGCGGCTCCGGCGCCGAGGATCTCCACGCGAAGCTCCGGCTGGATGCTCACCCGGAGCAGCTCGAACGTCGCGGCGTAGCGGCCGTGCGTGGCTCGATAGCGCTCCTGCGCAGCCGCCACCGAGCGGAGGGTCGTCTTGAGCAGCGATGCGGGCGTGGTCTGCCACGATGCGGCAGCCGCGTTCTGCGCGGCGAGCGGGCGCATGCCGGCGGGCGCCGTGCAGCACAGCAGCGCGACGACGAGGGAGCCACGAGCGAGCATACGTCCTCCGGCAAGAGCGACGGACATGGGTCTTCCCCGGTTCCAGTGTGCGGAGCCGGCGGGTGCCGCGCAATTCGCAGGAACCGGACAGCGTACAGTTCGTGAGCACCGCCGCAATGCAACCTTCGGCGCGGCGACGAAGTGACGGATGTATCGGAGGTTGGGCCCGTGCACGGGGCTGCAGCGGGTGCGGTGGGATCGCTTTGACAGGCCCGGTCAGAGCGCCGATACTCCGGGCGGAGCGCGCCCGGTCGCTCAGCGGGTCGTGTCCCGCTCCTGGACCGGGAGGAGCGCCGCGAGCTCGAAGGGGCGCCGGACGTACGCCTGCTTCCAGTCGGGGCGGACGGCCTCCAGCACGAGCGCCAGGGCCGCGCCGACCGGATACACCGCGACCCGTCGAGAGCGACCAAGGTCGAGCTGCTCGAGCTCGCGGTGGAGGTCGAGGCGGCGCCTGCGATACGCGCTGTCGTAGGGCTCGAAGTCCGGCAGCTTCCGATACTCCGCCAGTGGCGTGCCGGCGGTCTGCGCCGCCCTTGCGACGGCGTACTCGGTGTAGCGCGCCGCGCCTTCCTGCCAGAGCTGGAATTCGAGGTAGCGGTAGTCGGCGGCGGAGAGGAGGCCGCGAAGCGTGTCACGGGCGGCAACGACGTCGTCGAGCCGCCCAGCCATGAGCGCCGTGGCCAGATGGCGCATCGCCCGCTGCACGGGCACCGAGTCGTACGGGAAGGCGTAGTTCAGCATCCATTGGCCGGTGGTGTCGCCGCCGGCCAGGTCGAGCCGCGCCACGCCGGAGTAGTAATCCGGCCGGGAGGTCTGCCACTGGTGGAAGTGCTCGTGGAGGAGCGTCAGCACCCAGTCGGTGGAGGACTTGCCGGTGCGCTCCGCCGTACCGATGACCACCGTGGGCACACCGCCGACCGCCGGGAAGGTCGCCAGCAGATTCGGAGGGAAGCGCCGGTCCCGCACCCACACCTCGCTCTCGAGGAGCGCGTCGTAACCGAGCGGCATAAAGGCTTCGGCGGTGGGCGCGTGGCCCACGAGAAATTCAGCCGAATCGGTCACGAGCAGGACCTGAAAGCTCGTGCGGCCCCACCCGGGCCAGAGCCGTTCGCACACTCGATCGGCCAGCCGCCGTGCCTCGGCGAGTCGTATGCGATCCTCCTGCCGCATCCGGGGCGGCCGCTGGGCCGAGGCCGGCGCGGGCAGCGAGGCCACACAGAGCAGCAGGGTCAGCATGCACCGCAACGATGTGCGCACGATCTTATGTGAGGTAGTACATGGCGATAGTCAGCGTCCGGTATATCGTGTCCGACCTCGACGCGGCGATAGCATTCTACACCGGGAATCTCGAGTTCGCTGTCGAGCTGCAGCCGGCCCCTACCTTCGCCATGCTGCGCCGGGGCGAGCTGCGGCTGCTGCTCAGCGTGCCCAGCACGCAGGGCGGTGGCGGACAGACCCTCGAGGGCGGCCGGCGCCCCGAGTCGGGAGGCTGGAACCGGTTCCAGCTCGAAGTAGATGATCTGCCGGGAACGATCGAGTCGTTGCGCCGAGCCGGCGTGCGATTTCGGAGTGACCTGATCACCGGCATCGGCGGCAACCAGGTCATCGTGGAAGATCCCTCCGGCAATCCCATCGAGCTGTTTCAGCCGGCGCGGCGCACTTGAGGCCGGGGCCCCTCGAGCTCGTGCCGCACGCCTGAAATGCCCGGCAGCGCCCGCGGCAAGCGCCGCACGCTCGCGGAGTGGACCGAGCCGCCGCCCATGAGCCCGAGCGCGCCGGCCCCCGCCGTCCTCTCCTCCGACGGCACCCTGTGGCTGGCCTATCGCATCGCGCGCGACCCCCACCACTGCGCGGTGCTCCGGTTCCATCACGTGGAAGACTACGTCTGGGGCCACCCGCCGTCCGTCCACGTGCCCGAGACCGCCGGCGATCTGGCGCAGGGAAGCTTCTACGAGGTGCCGGGCGGCGCTGGGCGGCGCTGGCTCATCACCTTCCCCGACGCGATCCTCGAGGTCCGAGCCGCCGACGGCGAGGTGGTGCTGCGAGCGGCGGCAGCGATCGCGCCGACGCACGCGCTGGCCGCGCTGCTCGCCTGAGCCTCAGCCGCCCGCCATCGCCCCCACCACGAGAAACGGCTCGGCGCCGTTCACCACCGGCCCGGGCAGCGGTGCATCCGGCGGCTCGAGCGACAGGTCCTGCTCGCACGCGTAGAACCGCACGAACGGCCGGCGCCTGAGGGTGACGTGCGCCCGGATGGTGCCCTGGAGCACCGGGTAGCGCGCCTCCAGCGCATCGAGCACCGCGCCGATGGTCGGTGGCCCGTCGAGCTGGAGTTGCACCTCCTCGCCCACCCGGGCGAGCGTGCGCAGGTGGTGCGGCAGCACGACTCGAATCGTCACAGCGTCTGCACCTCCACCGAGAGCACCGCCGGCAGATCGCGCACGATCGGCGTCCAGCTGTCGCCGCCGTCGGGCGAGCCGTAGACCTGGCCGCCGGTGGTGCCGAAGTACACCCCGCACGGATCGAGCGAATCCACCGCCATCGCGTCGCGCAGAATGTTCACGTAGCAGTCCTGCTGCGGCAGACCTTTCGTCAGCGGCTCCCACTCGTTCCCGCCCGACCGGCTCCGGTAGACGCGGAGCTTGCCTTCGGGTGGATAGTGCTCGGAGTCGCTCTTGATGGGGACGACGTAGATCGTCTCCGGCTCGTGCGCGTGCACGTCGATGGGAAAGCCGAAATCGGTCGGCAGGTTTCCGCTCACCTCGTGCCACGAGTCGCCGCCGTCGTCGCTCCGCATCACGTCCCAGTGCTTCTGCATGAACAGCACGTTGGGGCGCGACGGGTGCATGGCGATCCGGTGGACGCAGTGGCCCACCTCGGCATCGGGATCGGGGATCTCGTAGTTCGACTTGAGGCCCTTGGTGACGGGCCGCCAGGTCTTCCCGCCGTCGTCCGTCCGGAACGCCCCGCCGGCCGAGATGGCGACGAACATGCGGTCCGGGTTGCCGGGATCGGTCAGGATGGTATGGAGACACATCCCGCCCGCGCCGGGCGACCACAGGTTGCCCTTCGCCGCGCGAAGTCCGGGG
>DASUXW010000236.1:0-3668 GCA_036377715.1 Gemmatimonadales bacterium | reverse complement strand
CCGCCGCGTCGGGGCCTGGGGACGCCCGTTCCGCTGCCTCAAATTCCGGACGATGCGGGTGGATGCGGAGCAATTGCTGCGGAGCGACCCGGCGATGTACTCGGAGTACGTCCGAAACAACTATAAGCTCCCCGAAGGGCGCGATCCCCGGATCACCAGGGTGGGCCTCCTGCTGCGGAAGACCAGCCTCGACGAGCTGCCCCAGCTCTGGAACGTGCTCCGGGGCGACATGTCGCTCATCGGCCCGCGACCGGTGGTTCCCGACGAGCTGACCGAGTACGGGGGGCAGCGGCGCATGCTGCTCTCGGTCAAGCCGGGGATCACCGGCGAGTGGGCCATCACCGGACGCAGCAGCGTGGGGTATCCCCAGCGCGCCGCGATCGAGATCGGCTACGTGCGGCGCTGGCGGCTCATCGCGGACCTCGCGATCCTGTGGCGAACGGTCCCGTCGGTCCTCACCCGGCGAGGCGCCCATTGAGCGGGGAAGTGGCCGGATTCTGCTTCCACGAAGTCACCGACGACCCACGCTCGAGCGGCTTCCAGCGGCCGGGCGCGGCGCCGTTCCGCCTCACGCGCCGGGCCTTCGCCGAGCACCTGGAGGCGATCGCGGACAGTCCGTGGTCACCGTGCGCCGTGGAGGAGCTCGCCGGGCGTGGGACCGGACGGTCTCTGCTCCTGACCTTCGACGACGGCGGCCGGAGCGCCCTCCATGCCGCGGACGAGCTCGGCCGCCGAGGCTGGCGGGGGCATTTCTTCGTGGTGACGAGCCGGATCGGGAGCAGCACGTTCCTCGATGCGAGCGCCATCCGCTACCTGCACCAGTGCGGTCACGTGATCGGCAGCCACTCCCACACGCATCCCGACATCTTCCGCGAGCTCTCGCGCGCGGCGATGCTCGCCGAGTGGCGCACCAGCCGCTCGATCCTGGCCGATCTGCTCGGCGCGGCGTGCGACGCGGCATCGGTCCCGGGCGGTGAGATCTCGCCGGCGGTGCTCGCGTCGGGGGCCGCGGCGGGGGTCCGCTTCCTGTTCACCGTGGAGCCGCGGGTGCGCCCGTGGTGGGTGCGGGAGTGCCGCGTCGTCGGCCGCTTCATGGTGAAGGCCGGCACGGCGCCTTCGCGGGTCGCCCGGCTGGCCCGCTTCCAGGGATGGACGCGCGCCCTGGCGGTCCGGAGAGTGAAGGCAGTGGCGCGCCGCAGCGTGCCGCCGCTGTACCGCTACGTCGTGAGCCAGCGTGCGCGGGAGGCCATCTGATTCCCCTCGTCTCGATCGTGATCCCGTGCCGGAACGAACGGCACTACATCGCCGCCTGCCTCGACTCGATCCTGGCAAGCGACTTCCCCCAGGACCGGCTCGAGGTCGTCGTCGCCGACGGGATGAGCGACGACGGCACCCGGGAGATCCTCGGGCGGTACGCCGCGGCCCACGAGCGGATCAGCGTGATCGACAACCCGAAGGGGACGACACCCTGCGGGATGAATCTGGCGATCCGCGCGGCGCGGGGCGCGACCATCGTGCGGATGGACGCTCACGCCAAGTATCCCCCGGACTATCTGCGGCGGCTGGTGGCGGCCCAGCAGGAGACCGGCGCGGAGAACGTCGGAACCCTCGTGGAAACCCTGCCCGCCGACGACACGCCGATGGCCGCCGCCATCGCGATCGGCCTCTCGCATCCGCTGGGCGTGGGGAATTCCCATTTCCGCATCGGCACCGCGGTCCGACGCTGGGTGAACCACGTGCCGTTCGGGTGCTGGCAGCGCGGGCTGTTCGACCGCATCGGGTACTTCGACGAGGAGCTCGAGCGCGCGCAGGACGTGGAGTTCAACGCCCGGCTGCTGAACCACGGCGGCCGCATCCTGCTGCTGCCCGACCTCACCTCGACGTATCTCGCCCGGCGGACGCTGCGGCAGCTCGCGCGGATGATGTACCAGTACGGCTACTTCAAGCCGCTGGTGGCGCGGAAGGCGGGGAAGATCCTGACCGCGCGCCAACTGGTGCCCGCGCTGTTCGTGCTGGGCGTGGCCGGCTCCCTCCTGCTCGCGCCCTGGCTGCCGGCGGCGGCCGTTGCCCTTGGCGTGGCGCTGGCGACGTACGGGGTGCTCATCGCCGTGGTGGCATGGCGGTCGGCTCGAAGGCTCGGGCCGCGGGCGGCGCTCGCGCTCGCCGGCGTGTTTCCCACGATGCACGTCACCTATGGCGTGGGGTACCTCTGGGGCATTCGGAGTCACTTCCTCCGCTCCGCGAAGGCCCGGCGCCCGGCGGCCCGGATGGCGCTCAGCCGCTAGCGACGCCGAGCGTCGGAGGGGAGGGGATGGGGTGAGCCTGCCGCGAGTGCTGGTGCTGGACGGACAGACGAACCAGGCGCTGGCGTGCGTGAGGTCGCTCGGGCGCGCCGGCTACGAAGTGCTGGTGGCCGGCCGGGGACGCCGGCCGCTGGCGGCGTGGTCGCGCTGGTCGGCGGCGCATCGCCGGCTCGACGGCGAGTCGACCGGCGAGTTCGCGGCGTTGCGGGCCTGGGCGGCCGGACGCAGGGCGGCCATCGTGCTGCCGATGACGGAGCGCTCCTGTCTGCTCTGCAACGCGGAGCGCGACGCATGGACGGCGGCCGGCATTCGCGTCGGCTGCGCCGAGGCCGACGTCATGCTCGGGGCGTTCGACAAGGTGCGCACCCTCGAGGCCGCGGAGGCGGCCGGCGTGAGCATCCCGCCGACGCGGCTCGGGTCGTCGGCGGCGGAGTATGCCGCCCACGCGGAGGCGTTGGGGTTTCCCTGCGTCCTCAAGACGCGGTTCAGCGAGGCGCTGGTGGACGGCCGGCTGCTGCGCGGCGGCGGCGCCGACTACGTGGCGGGTCCATCGGAGCTGCCGGCGGCGGTGCAGCGGAACCGGCAGGGGCCGCATTGGCCGATCCTGCAGAAGTACGTCGCCGGGACGGGCCGGGGCGTGTCGGGACTCTGCGACCGCGGCCGGCCGGTCGCGCTGTATGCGCACGAGCGGCTGCGCGACGTGCGGCCCAGCGGATCGGGCAGCAGCCTGCGCCGCTCGATCCCGCTGGAGCCGCGCCTCCGCGAGCCGGTGGAGCGGCTGCTGCGACGGCTGGCGTGGCACGGTCCCGTGATGGTGGAGTTCCGGGACGACGGAGGCCCGAGTCCTTGTCTCATGGAAGTGAACGGGCGCTTCTGGGGCTCCACGCAGCTCGCCGTGGAGGTCGGAATGGATGTGCCGAGGGCGTGGGTGGAGCTGCTCCAGGGGCAACGGGTGGAGGCCATCACCGACTACCCGTCCGGGGTGACGCTCCGCTGGCTGTGGGGCGACGTCAAGCGCCTCCTCACGATTCTGCAGGGGCCCCCGCCGGGCTATCCGGGCAGGTACCCCACCCGCCTGCAGGGGATCGCCGAGCTGTTCCAGCCGCAGCCCCCGGGCACGCGGCTCGAGGCGTGGCGGCGGGACGATCCCGCCCCCGCGCTTGGCGAGTGGGTGCAGGGTATCGGCGAGCTGCTGACACTGGGGCTCGCGCGGCGGTGGCCGGCGCCGCATCCGGCCGCGGGCGTGCCGAGGCTCGAGCTGGGCATTCATCGTAAGTAGGCAGACGCGGCATCTACGCGAGGCAGGGTCCCATGTCCGACGAAGCTTCCATCCCTCCAGAAGCGCAGCCGCCGGCGCGGTCCGCG
>DASUXW010000235.1:0-9716 GCA_036377715.1 Gemmatimonadales bacterium | reverse complement strand
GTCGGTGAGACGATGGTGAAGCTGACTGTCAACTGCATGTACGACACCAAGAACGCGACCGACTTCAGCGGCTGGCCCAACGACGGCCAGTACGACTTCAGCGCGGCACTCGACGCGCCGAACGGCGGGGCGTTCTTCGTACGGGGCGGCGGCATCGATTCCGCGAGCCTGCCGGTGCTGGGCAACATCGCCTCGCTCAATTCCACCACCGATCCAGCCGGCGGAAATGTGTCCGGTATGGCCCCGCCCACGGGAAAGACGTGGCCCGACATTCTGGTCAACAACGCTCAGAAGCGTCTCCTGATCTACGGTGAGCCCGTGGCCGGTGGGTTCGACTGGAAGCTGATCGGTCGAAACACCACGTTCTCGCCTTTCGTCCTTGTCGCCCTGTGTCAGGCAGCTCGCCCGGGCCAGCCATTCGATGCCGCCGACGTGGTCTTCCAGCAGGACGTGGGCTCTCTGGGTGTTCAGCCGGAGGCCATTTGTGGCACCCTTCCGTCGTCCTTTGCACTTGGAGGAGACGGCGGCGGCGCGTCCGGCTTGGTAAGCCGATTCGTCGCCATGGCAGGCCGTATGCTGACTCCGGAGCCGCTGCACGCAACCGCGCTTGCCACCACGATTGGCGGTTCGGCGAGCGGTGCAAAGAAGGATGAGTTCACGGTGCTCAATCTTCCCACGGTGAACCTCCAGTTCACCCTTCAGCCGCCCAAGCGACCCAAGGTGGGTCAGTACTTCCCGATCACCGTGAACGTGACGACCCCGGCCGGCGATCCGGCGGGCGGCATCACCGTGACGCTCAGCACAATGACCAACAACGGCACCGGCACGTCCATCCTCGAGATCACCTCCGCCGGCGTGCAGGCTGGCTACACCGGGTGCAGTCTGAATGACAACCCGACAACTGGTCCAGCCTGGGTTGTCACGCCCTCGAGAACCACCCTCGGCACGGTCGGCACCAACGGCATCAGCCAGGCGACCGAAGCGAAGTGGGACAAGGTCTGCTTCACGAAGACGGGCAACGTCCAGATTCTCGCCACGTCACAGGCGGACGGGAACACTGCCGCGGGGAACGCAACGAAGCTCTCCTCGAGCAGCAACGTGAATCCCTGAGGAGTTGCGATAGCCGAAAGGACACGAAGGGGGCGGCCGGAACCTGCCGCCCCCTTCGTGTCGGGAGCCGCGCCCGTCCTCAGCGACCACGCTCGCTCGCCTCCAGCCCCGCCACCTCCCGCTCCGCCTCCGCCACCACCGGCTGCAGCTCCGCGTCGGCGCTCCGCCACAGGTCGATGAACCGGGCGTAGTGCTCCCGGGCGGCGGCCCGGTTGCCCCGGCTCGCGTAAATCGCGCCGAGCTGCCGCTCGGCGGGCGCCACGTACATCAGCTCGTACGACGCCCGCTCCGCGATCGAGCGGTACCAGCCGATCGCCTCGTCGTCCCGGCCCAACTGATGGAGCAGCTCCGCCCGGAGAAAGCGGTCGGACACCTCGGCCACCGAGAGCCGCGCGGTGCGCTCCCACCCCGCGCCCTCCAGCTCGGCCAGTGCCTCGGCGGGTCGGCCGGCCGTGAGCAGCAGCCGGGCCCGCAGGCTCCGGCCGAAGGTGCGCGCGAGATCGCCGACCGATGTGGAATCGGCCGCGGCCAGAAGCGCGCGAGACGCGCCGGCGGTGATCAGCGTGTCACCCATGTTACTCGCGACCAGTCCGGCGTAGTACGTCCGCTCGACGGGCGCGACGATGGAATCGGGGGCGAGTCCCAGCGATCGGGCGAGCCCCGCCGGGTCGGCAGTCCTGCCGAGTGCCAGGAACGGCTGCGACACCAGCAGCGCGCGAAGCTCGAGTGCCGCGCCAGGATCGCACGAGTCCGCACGCCCGATCTCCTGGTCGGCCAGCCGCAGCCGGCCTCGCGCCACCGCGACCTCCGCCAGCATCCGGTGGCCCAGGGCGCGCACGTCGCAGGTGCCGGGCGCGTGGATCAGATGAGTGGCAAACCGCGAGGACCCGGCCAGGTCCCCCAGCCGCACCGCAACGTCGAGCGGAAGCCCCCGGGGCACGATGGAGGTGTGGGCCAGGAGGTCGCGCGTGGCCCTGGCGTGACCGGGACGATCGCTCAGCTCGAAGGTGCGCAGGGCGCGGAGATCCAACGCCCCCTCCGGCGCCGTCGCCCGCGCGCGCCGGAGCAGGACGTCGGCCTCCGCCCGCTCCCCTTGAAGCGAGGCGATGCGGGCGAGCGGCACGAGCGCGTCGCCGTGCGCCGGGTCGAGCTCCAGCACCCGCTCATACGATTCGCGCGCCTCGAGCGCCGACCGGCCGCGGAGCGGGTTGTCGTGCAGCAGCAGCTCGCCCAGGCGGAGCCACGCCTCGACGTCCTGCGGATAATCGGCCAGGATGCCCCGATAGAGTCGCTCGCCTTCGTCCAGCCGGCCGTTCCGCATGGTGAGATACGCCAGCACCAGCCGCTGGTCGTGCTCCGAGAGGCCGGCGCTGAACCGGCTGGCCAGCCGGGCGGCCCAGAGCGAAGTCTCTTCGCGGCCGGCGCGGTCGGCCGCCACGCTGAGGCGGTAGTATGCCAGCCCGAAGGTGCTGTCCGCCCGCACCGCGCGCGCGAACGCGTCCACGGCCAGGGCGTTCTCGTCCTCCCTGAGCCGCTGCTCGCCCTGGAGGTAGGCCTTGAGGGCAACGAGCGACCGGGTGCTGGTCGCCGCCACCCGCTCGAGCCGCTCGCCCGGGTCGTTGGCCCGGCCCGCCACCAACCGGCGCACCAGCTCGTCGGCCAGCGTGAACAGCCCGTCACGCGCCACGGTGGCCTGGGCCCGGCTTACCTCCCGGTCGGCATTGGCGCGGTCGCGAAGCGATGCCGTCACGCGAAGGCTGTCGTGGTCCGCGACCAGCCGGCCCACCAGGTACAGTCGCGCCCCCGACCGCCGAGCGGCTTCGGAGGCGGCCGATCCGGTCAGGCCGTCGTCCGCGCCGTTCCCCCGCCGGTCCACCACCGCCGGGACCGCGCGGAAATCCGCCACGCCGTCCAGGCCCGACGAGAGCAACGCGTCGAGGCCACGGGCAAGGTCGTTTCCGCCGGCGCCCATCACCTCGAACGGCAGCACCGCCAACGTCTCGGGGTCGCTCGGCGCGGCCGGCTCCGGCGCCGCACTTCGCACCAGCAGGATGGCGCCCCCGAGCGCCATGACCAGCAGAAGCGGGACCAGCCAGCTGGACCACCGCGCCAGCGCCGGATGCGTGGACGAGACCGGCAGCGACATCGGCCTGGGGCCGTTCGCCGCCGCCAGCGCGGGTGGAGAGAAGTCGTCCTCGGCGGTCGGGATCTCGATCGTATGCGGCGGCTCGGCCGGCGCGCGCAACGAGTCCGCGAACGCTCGGACCGACGCGTCGACGGGCAGGTCCAGCTCGGCCGCGAGCACCGTCTCGTATGAACGGGCATGCTCCAGTGCCCCGGCGCGGTCGCCCCCGGCCGCGAGCGCGCGCATGACTCCCAGGGCCGACTCCGCGCTGAACGGGTCGGCCGCGGCCGACTCGCGCCACCAGTGGGCCGCCTCGAGCGGGTCGTGGGCTGCCTCGGCCCGGCGGGCGAGGTGCACGAGGCTTTCGGCGTGGATGCGGCGGAGTCGCTGGCGCTCGGACTCGATCCACTCCTCGAGCTCGGCACGCGCCGGCAGGTAGAACCCGTCCAGGAACGGGCCGCGGTAGAGCTCCGAGACCGCCGCCCAGTCGGCTTGCGCAGATGCCGCCTCGAAGTCGGCCAGGTCGGAGCCGATAACGGCAGGGTCCAGGCGGAGCGTCGGGCCGCCGGAGATCAGGACCGAATCGCCCAGCTCCCTGCGCAGTCCAAAGACGAGCTGTTTGAGACTGTTGCGAGCCCGGGCGTCGTCACTGTCGGGCCAGAGGAAGGGAAGCAGCTTTTCCCGGCCGATCCCCTGTGACCCGTGCCCGGCGAGCAGCGCCAGGAGAGCCAGCGGCACCTTTCGGTGGCCGATGCCGCCGATCGGTTGCCCGTCGCGCTCGAGAGCAAGGCGACCCAGGGTAAACAGGCGGAGCATGGGACCTGCGCTTGAAGTCACTAACCGCGTTCTAACCGGGAATTAGCCATGGATCGGTATGTTAGCGGGTCCTTCAAAGGCTCGCAAACCATGCCGAACTCATTGCTCCGTGACGGGGTGATCCCACAGCCCGTCCTGGCCGCATTGGCGCTCGCCGCCAAGGCGCCGTCCGCGCCGGAGCCGCGCCGGTCCCTGCGGGACTGGTCCGTACTCGCCGCTCGCCGCGGAGGCGTCGCGCGCTCGCGGGCGGCAGCCGCACAGCTCCGCCGGCTGCACTATAAGAGGAAGCGTCTCCCCCTGTGCTGACGCAGACCGCACCGGTACCCTACCCGCCGGTCAGTTTCCGTACTTCCCCCAGCACCCTGCGCTGCGCCGACCCGTCCTTCACCGCGAGGAAGATGGTGTCGTCACCGGCCAGGGTGCCTACGACGTCGGGCCACGCCAGCCGGTCCAGCGCGACGGCGACGCGGTTGGCCTCGCCCGGCGGGGTGTGAAGCACGACCAGCGCGTCGCCCGCCGGCTCCGCCGTGAGCACGCCGTCCGAGATGCGGAGCTCGTTCGGGTCGGCCGGCACGGCGACGGCCGACGGCCGGCGATAGGCTCCATCCACCTTGATGAGCCGCAACGCCGTGATGTCGCGACTCACCGAAGGCTGCGTCACCTCCCACCCCTCCGCCGCGAGCGCCTCTGCCAGCTCCTCCTGGGTTCGGATGGCCCGGGTGCTGATCAGCTCCAGGATCTTGAGGTGACGCTTGCGGCGGTCGCTGGTCATGTCGGGCGGACGGGCGGACGGGCGGACGGGCGGACGGGCGGACGGCTGCCGCCGGCCAGACGGTGCATCGCGCGGTCGAAGCGGCGGCGTTCGCGGCGGCCCCAGGAGGCGGCGCGGCGGATGCGGGCGCGAACCGCAGGCAGGCCGAGGTTCCCGAGGTTGCCCGTGGAGCTGCGGCGGGCGGCGATCTCGGCGGGGCTCGGAGGCGGGAAGCTTTCTCCGGCCTTGAGGGCAGCCGCGACCTCGCGGTAGGCGATGCGGAAGGGGAGGCCGGCCTCGACTCGCCGCATGACCTCGTCGGTGGCGAGGGCGCCGCCTTCGAGGGCCGCGGCGCAGCGGGTGCGGTCGACGCCGAGCCGGGGGAGGGCGTACGCCATCAGGTCGAGCATCGCCCCGGTCCGCTCGAGACCGCGCATCAGCGGCTCCTTCAACAGCTGATAGTCCCGCTGGTAGCCGCCGGCGAGCTTGGCCTTGATCTGGAGCACGCTCACCAGGTCGCCCTCGAGGGCGGCGGCGCGGCCGCGGGTAAGCTCGAAGAGATCGGGATTGCGCTTGTGGGGCATGATGCTGGAACCCGTGGCCAGCTCGGCGGGAAGCACCAGGTAGCCGAACTCCTCGGCGCTGAACAGGATCACGTCCTGCGACAGCCGCCCCAGCTCGTGGCCGAGCTGGCTGCACCAGAAGAGTGCGGCCGCCTCGAGTTTGCCCCGGCCGCCCTGCACCGTCGCCACGTTGTGGTCGAGACCGGCGAAGCCGAGCGCTCTGGCCGTCGCTTCGCGGTCGAGCGGGAGGGGAACGCCATAGCCGGCCGCGCTCCCGAGCGGGGAGCGGTCCACCGTCGGCCAGAGCCCCACGAGCCATCCGACGCTGTCGAGCACCCCTTCCGCGTATGCGGCCGCCCAGAGACCTAGCGACGACGGCATGGCCCGCCGCTGGTGGGTGTACCCGGGCCAGAGCACGGTGCGATGCCGCGCGGCAAATCCGACGAGCGCCTCCGCGAGCCCGAGCGCGGCGGCATGGATGCCGAGCAGCTCGTGCTTGAGATACAGACGGAGATCGCAGACTACCTGGTCGTTCCGAGACCGTCCGGTGTGCAGCCGCTCGCCCGACCCCGGCAGGCGGCGCGTGAGCCAGTCCTCGACCGCGGTGTGGATATCCTCGTGGCGCTCCGCGACGGGGAAGCGGCCCGCGTCCACCTGGCTGAGCGCCGCCCGCAGGCCGCCGCGGAGCTTCAGATACTCGGTGCGGGAGAGCAGACCGGACGCATGCAGCCCTTCGAGATGGCCGAGGCTGGCGAGCACGTCCCAGCGGAGGAGCCGCGCATCCCAGGGGCGGTCGTCGGCCGCGGTGTAGGCCAGCATGGCCGCGTCCGGAGCGGCGGCGGGGGACCAGAGCGTCGCCGGGGAGCCTTTCATGTCCGCACGGCCGCGAGGTACTCGCGCGCGGCACCGGCGTAGAAGGCGCGCGCCGCCGTCACTTCCGGCAGGTCCACATACTCGTCCGGCGTATGGGACCGGCGGCTGGTGCCCGGGCCGCATTTCACCGCGTCGGCGTGACGCAGGAACACCCAGTCCGAGCAGGTGGGGCTGCCGAAGGTCCTTGCGTCCGGCCTCGCCAGCTGCGCCGCCTGGAGCAACCGTGAGCCCGCCGGCGTCTCGCAGGGGACCAGCCGCTCCGAGGTCACCACTACGCTCGACTCGAGCGCGCGGCGCAGCACGTCGGCCAGTTCGGCGTGGGTCCAGTCGGGCGTGCTCCGGATGTCGAGCACCGCCCGTGCGGTGGGCGGTGTGACGTTGCGGCTGACGCCGGCCTCGAGCATGGTCGGCGTGGCGGTCGCGTGTCCGAGCACCGGGTGCGCCCGGCCGTCGAAGATGTCGTCGAGCCGCAGCAGGTCGCGCGCGAGCACGAGGACCGCGTTCCGGAACTCGCCGTCGGCTGCGGCGTAGCCGGCGTGGCGCTGATCGCCCCGCGCCACCAGGTCCACCATCATCAACCCCCGCTGCGCCACCGCGAAATCGAGATTAGTCGGCTCGCCGATGAAGGCCGCATCCACCCGGCCGATCGCCTCGACGGCGCGCTCCATCGTGGTGTGCCTGGTCTCCTCGCCGTAGCCGAAGATGACCAGGAGCCGCCCGGTGCCGGGCCCGCCGCTCTCGGCCACATCCCTCGCGGCCCAGAGCATCGCCGCCACCGACGCCTTGGCGTCGCCCGAGCCGCGGCCGTAGAGCCGGGTGCCCTCGACGCGGGGCGTGAACGGGTCGCGAGTCCAGCCCTCGCCCGGGGGCACGACGTCGAGGTGCGACACGAGTGCCAGCGTGGGACCACCAGCGCCCCCGCTCACTTCCACCGTCACGGCCAGATCGTCGCGGCGGACGGCGAGACCCCACTTGTGCGCCACCGCCTCGATGAAGACGGCGATCTCCTCCTCGTCCCCGCTCACCGACGGGATCGCGACCAGTTTCTCCAGCAGGGCGATCTCATCCCGCAAGATCCACCCCCAGGTACGTCGCCTTCTCCTTGCGGCCCACGATCATGGTCCCGCACCCCGCGCCGGTGAACACCTCGAGCAGCAGCGCGTCGGGCGCGCGGCCGTCGATGATGTGGGTGCGCTCGACCCCGCCGGTGGCGGCGCGAATGCAGGCTTCGACTTTGGGGCGCATTCCTCCGGCGAGCACGCCGCTGGCCATGAGACCGGCGAGGTCGTCGGGATCGGCGAAGGTGACGAGCGTGGAAGGATCGGTCCGGTCGCGCAGCACGCCGGGCGCGCCGGTCAGGAAAATCAGCTTCTGCGCCCGGAGCGCCACCGCGAGCGACTCGGCCACGGTGTCGGCGTTCACGTTATAGACCTCGCCGTCCTCGCCGCCGGCCAGGCTCGCCACTACCGGGACGAAGCGCGCTTCCATCAGGGTGACGAGGACGCGCGGGTCCACGCGGTCGATGTCGCCCACATGGCCGTAGTCCACCTTCGTGGTGTTTCCTTCGTCGTCCACCACCTGCACCGGCGGGCGCCGGTGCGCGGTGACGAGGTCGGCGTCCACCCCGCTCAGCCCCACGGCCTGCACCCGGTGCTCGCGCAGGGCGGCCAGCAGGTTCACGTTGAGCTGGCCGGCGTAGACCATCTTGGCCACCTCGAGCGCCGTATCGTCGGTGACGCGACGGCCGGCCACCATCCGCGGCTCCAACCCCAGCCTCCTGCTGAGCGCCGAGGCCTGCGGCCCGCCGCCATGCACCACCACGAGCCTGATGCTGAGCGACGAGAGCAGCGCCAACTGCGCGGCCACGTGGTCGAGGGTCTCCGGCTCGCCCAGCACGTCGCCGCCGAGCTTCACGACGAACACCTGGTCGCGATAGGCTCGCACGTAGCGGAGGGCGCCCTTCAGGCCGGCGAGGCCGCGGGAGGTGTCGATGCTCATCCAATCTCCAGTGCGGTAAGAGGTGAGCGGTGAGCGGGAGTGGCGGGGCGACCCGCTTACCGCTCACCTCTTACCGCTCACCGCCAAGAAGCTCCAGGAGCAGGCCCCGCTCCGTATGCAACCGATTCTCCGCCTGCTCCACCACCACCGAGTTCGGGCCGTCGAGGACGGCGTCGTCGATCTCGACGTTGCGGCGGACGGGGAGACAGTGCATGACGATGCCGCGGCCGCCGCGAGTGGAGCGGACGCGACCGGGGGTGAGGCGCCAGTCGCGGAGGCCGGCGCGGAGCGCCTTCTCTTCCTCCGGGCGGCCGAAGTGCTTGAGGGAGCCCCATGACTTGACGTACACGGCGTCGGCGCCGACGGTGGCTTCGTCGGGGTCGTCGATGATGTGGACGAACTCGCCGCCGGACTGCTGGGCCACTCGGCGAATGAGCGCGGTGTCCTCGGGATCGAGCTCGTAGCCCGGCGGCCGGGCGATCACGATCTCCATGCCCAGCATCGCGGCCGCGAGCGCGGCACTGGCGGGGACGGCCGTGGGCAGTGGCTTGGGGTGCCAGGCCCAGGTGAGGACGAAGCGCTTGCCTTCGGTCTGGCCCAGCTTCTCGCGCAGGGTCATGGCGTCGGCCAGCCCCTGGCAGGGATGGCGGCGCGCGCTCTCGAGGTTGATCACCGGCTTCTCGCAGTGCTCGGCGAAGCTCCTGAGAATCGGATCCTGTCGCGCCACGGACCAGTCGGTGCCGCGCGGAAAGCTGCGCACGCCGAGCGCATCGGCGTAGCGGCCGAGGACGCGGGCGGCCTCGATCACGTGCTCGACGCTGTCGCGGTCCATGACGGCGCCGGTCTCGGTCTCGAGGGGCCAGCTGCCCCGCCCCGGCTCGAGCACGATCGCGTGGCCGCCATGGAGGAACATCGCGGCCTCGAAGCTGGCGCGCGTGCGGAGACTCGGGTCCATGAAGACGAGCGCCAGCAGCTTGCGCTCGAGGCCGCCGGTGATCTCGCCACGCTTGACCCTCGCCGCCAGCCCGAGGAGTTGCTCGAGCCCCTCGACGCCCCAGTCCTCGAGCGCGAGGAAGTCGCGTTTGCTCATGCCAGCACCTCGCGGAGGCCGGCGAGGAGGAGGTCCGCCTCGGGTGGCGAGAAGGAGAGCGGCGGCAGGAGACGCAGCACCTTCGGGTCGGTGGCCGTGCCGGTGAGGATCCGGTGCGCGAACAGCGCCCGCTGCACCTCGGCGGCGGGGCGGTCGAGGTGGAGACCGAGCAGCAGGCCCCGCCCCGTGACCCGCTCGACGCCGAGCGCCCGCGCGCCGCGCGCGAGCTGGTCGCCGACAGCGAGCGCATTGGCGATGAGCCCCTCGCGCTCGATCACTTCGATGTTGGCGAGCGCGGCGGCGCAGGGCACCGGCCCCCCGCCGAAGGTGCTGCCAAGATCGCCGAGTACGAGCGAATCGGTGAGCCGCGGACTCGCGACCACCGCGCCA
>DASUXW010000234.1:0-14059 GCA_036377715.1 Gemmatimonadales bacterium | reverse complement strand
CGCGAGCTGCTGGCCCAGCGCGGCCTCTACGAGCGGCTGTACCAGCTCCAGCTCCGCGGGCAGGAGGAGCGCGCGATTGCCTGACCGGGCCCAAGTTGCGGCCCCCGTGACCGGCGGATACGTTTGTCGTCGGCCGTTTTTCACCCCAGGATTCGACTGATGATGCACCTCGAGTTCGGCGGCGCGCGCATCCCGGTGCCCGCCGGAGAGACGATCATAGGGTCGGCGCCGGGCTGCGCCATCGTCCTCGAGGGCGAAGGGGTCCAGCCACGTCACGCCGTCCTGCAGGGCACCCCGCAGGGGGCCGCCGCCATTCGGGCGGGGGCCCCCGACGCCGAGCTACTGGTCAACGGCATCAGGCTCGGCGCCGATCCCACCCCCGTGCTCCACGGCGACAAGATCCGGATCGGTCCGCACGAGCTCCTGGCGGTGGACAGCCGCCGGGTGGGCAACACGCAGCTCTTCGACTCGGGCGCCTTCTCCGACCTGGTCCCCGTGGCACGCCCCTCCGGGCCGTCCACCCCCGCTGCCGCCAGCGGTGGGCGGATCGTCTGCCTGACCGACGGTCGGGAGTACACCTTCGGCGAGGAGACGCTGGTCTTCGGCCGCGACGCGGGCTCGGATGTGGTGGTGAGCGGGACGGAGGTGTCGCGCCGGCACGCGGAGATCCAGGCGAGCGCCGAGGGCTACGTGCTCACCGACCTGAGCGTGAACGGCACCTATGTGAACGGCGAGCGAATCGGCCGGCAGCACCTTCTGGCCCGGGCCGACGTGATCCGGATCGGGCACGACGAGTTCCGGTTCTACGCGGACGTGGCGCCGATGGCCGGCACGCGCCCGCGCCGGAGCGTGCCGCCCGAGACGGCGCCGCCCGGGCCGCCCACCGGAGCCGGCGCCCGGCTGTCGGACACGCTGCACGGGGTCCTGCCCTCGTCGCTGCCGGGCTCGGCCACACCCACGTCGCCCACCACCGCCCCGCTGGCCTCGCTGCTGGTGCGGAGCGGCGAGCTCAAGGGCCGGCGGCTCCCGATCAAGACGCCCGTCGTCAACATCGGCCGTGCGGACTTCAACGACGTGGTCATCGCCGACCCGAGCGTGAGCACCAGCCACGCCAAGCTGCAGCGCCGGGACGACGTCTGGGTGCTGAGCGATTTGCACTCGACCAACGGGACGTTTCTCGAGGGCGAGCGGATCACCGATGAGGCGGCGCTCGCGCCGGGTACCACGGTGCGCTTCGGCGAGGTCTCGGTGATGTTCGAGCCGCTCGACGAGGCCAGCGTGTCGCGGCCGCGGCCGGGCACGCAGGTCATTTCCGCGGTGATTTCGTCGGCCGACCCGGGCGCGCCGCCGGCCGAGGCACCGGCCGCCGTGCGCCCGAAGCGCCCGATCCGGGTCACGCCGCCCAAACCCAGCGGCCCGCCGGCCTGGCTGATTGCCGCGATCATCATCGCCGTCGCGGTGGCGGCCTACTTCCTCCTGCGCTGATCGCCCGGGGCCCCGTGCACTTCACCTGCGCCGCACGTACCGATATCGGCATCGTCCGCTCGGGCAACGAGGACAACTATCTCATGCTCGCCGACCGCGGCGTCTTCATCGTGGCCGACGGGATGGGCGGCCACGCCGCGGGCGAGGTGGCGAGCGAGATGGCGGTCCGGATCACCTCCAGCGAGATCGGCTCGCTGCGCGGACTCACCGACGAGCAGGCCAGCGAGCGGGTCAGCACCGCCATCCAGACGGCCAACGACGCCATCTTCGAGCGGACCCTCGCCGAGCACGACAAGCGGGGGATGGGCACCACGGCGACCGTGCTCGCGCTCATGCCCGGGCGGTACCTGATCGGCCAGGTGGGCGACAGCCGGGCGTATCTGCTGCGCCGCGGCGAGCTCCACCAGCTCACCAAGGACCACTCGTACGTGCAGGAGCAGGTGGACGCGGGGCTGCTGACGCCGGAGCAGGCGCGGGTGCATCCGTACAGCAACGTGATCACCCGGTGCGTGGGCGCGAGCATGGAGGTGGTGCCCGACATCTACTTCGGCTCGCTCGAGTCGGGCGACGTGCTGCTGCTCGCGTCCGACGGGCTCACGGGGATGCTGGAAGACGAGCAGCTCATCCGGATCCTGAGCGCCGAGGGCGGGCCGCAGCATTGGGTGGACCGCATGGTCACCGAGGCCAACCGCCGCGGCGGGCTCGACAACATCACGGCCATCGTGGTCCGCATCGATTCGGTGGACAGCTCCACCGGTGAGCATCCCGCGCCCGCCGCCGCGGCGGGCGGCACTACCTGACGCGGTTCCCCTCCAGCGCCAATTCCAGTCTGATGTCCGCACGCGCGTAGCGATCGTCCCGCTCCATCGGAACGCGAACGAACCCGTGCTTCTCGTAGAGCCTGATCGCGGGCGCGAGCCGGGTGTTGGAGACGATGACGAGCCGGCGGGCACCCCGCTCGCGGGCGAGGCCGATCGCGGCATCCATCAGCAGATCGCCATAGTGCCGGCCTCGCGCCTCGGGCGCGACCGCCATCTTGGCGATCTCGTACGTCTCGTCGTCGTGGCGGACTACGGCGCAGGTGCCGAGCGGTTCGCCATTCTCCACCACGAACAGGATCTGTCCGCCCGGCGCGACGATCGTCGCGCCGGGATCCCGAAACGCTTCCCGGTCGGCGTCCTCGACCTCGAACCAGCGCTCGATCCACTCGCGGTTGAGCCGTTCGAAGGCATCCCTGAGCTCGGGGCGCCAGGGGACCACGTGCGGCATGGGGTTGCTCACAGGTGAGCTGTCGGTCGGAGTGGAGACGCACGTCACCCTGAGCCCTTCATTCCTCGGGGCAGGCTATGCAAAGGGGGCATACCCGAAGGCATGTCCCCTTCACTTCGTTCAGGGTGACTAGCGCCCGCTAGTGCCGCGCGAAGACCGTGGTCTTCCCGTCGAGCGTGAAGGCCAGCACGTCGAACGGCTCGTGCTTCGCACCCGGGGTCGCCATGCCGGGGCTGCCCGGGGGCATTCCGGGGGCGGCCAGGCCGGCCACGGCCGGCTTCTCCTCCAACAGGCGCTTGAGGTCGGCCGCGGGGACGTGGCCCTCGACCATATACCGGCCGAGGAGCGCGGTATGGCAGGAGCGGACGCCCTTGGGCACGCCCATCTCGTCCTTGATGGCGTCCATGTTCTCCTCGTCCTGCACCGTCGGCGAGAAGCCGTTCGCCCGCAGGTGGTCTACCCACTTGGCGCAGCAACCGCAGCTCGCGCTCTTGTAGACGGTGATGGCGGTGCCCGGCTCGGGCACGCGGACGCCCCACAGGCGCCGGGCGCCGACGGCGGCGAGCGCTAGGCCGGCGGCCTGCGCGACGAAGGTGCGACGGGTGATCATCGACGGGGTCTCCCGGATCAGCGGTCGTTCAACAATAACCGGTTTTCGTCCAGCCGCTCCCGGACCTCGTCCGCGGGCCTGGTCAGGAGCGCCGGCAGCCGCTCCAGCGGGCGCTGCGGCGACTCGCTCACGAAGACCCGGAGCCGCCTGGCACTGCGGTAGAGCTCGTCGGCGACGCGCGGGAGGCCGAGCTGCCCCGCGCGTCCCGCGTCGGTCAGGCGCTCGACGTTCCCGTCGCGCGCGCGGAGCGGGAGATCCACGCCGAGCATGGAGGAGCGCGCCGGAAAATCGAGCAGGAGCGCGTCCGGGGCGAGCCCGACCTCGGATGCCAGGGCGTCTTCCACCCGCTCGAGCAGGTCCGGATCGTCCGACACCCAGGGCTGGGCACCGTCGGGGACGTCGCTCGCGGGGAGATCGAGCGCCCGCTTGTGGAGCCGTCGCGCGCGGATCGCGGCGGCGAGTGCGTTGCCGTCGCCCGTGATGAGCCGCTCCATGAGGCCGTCGTCGGTCGCCTCCGCGATCTCCTCGACCGTCAGGCTCCCGCGCGCCACCGCGCCGCGCACCGCCCGCTTGAACATGCACGTCGCCGACCGCACCGCGTGGTGCCAGTACACGTTCCGGTACATCTGGTACTTGGCGAAGAGGAGCGACTCGAGCGCGCTCACGCCCTTCTCCAGCACGCCCACCTCATGCCGGCCGGGCGCCGTCTCCACCAGCGTGAGCGTGGCGAGCAGCCGGTCTACGTCCACGGTTCCGTACGGCACGCCGCACATCCGGGCGTCGCGGCTCAGGTAGTCGATCTTGTCGAGGTCGAGCGAGCCCGAGATGAGCCCCTGGAGCGGGCTCGCGCTCTTCCCCTGGATGAGATCGCCGATGGCGCGCGCCAGCCGGGCGCCCCCGATCTCGCACAGGCGCTCGCCCAGCTCGCCCTGCTGGAGCCGTGCCACTCCCAGCGTCTCGTGCGACGGAAACCCCGCCTCCTCCAGCGCGTGCGAGAAGGGATAGTGTCCGATGTCGTGCAGCAGCGCCGCCAGCCGCACGGCCAGGCAGTCCTCCTCCGCCACCCGGCCGAGCTCGTCGCGCTCAGCAAGGCTCGCCAGCGCCCGCCGGGTCAGGTGATACGCGCCGAGCCCGTGCTCGAAGCGCGTATGCGTCGCGCCGGGATAGACCAGGAACGCGTGCCCCACCTGCCGCACGTACCGCAGCCGCTGCATCGCCGGCGTGTCGAGTGCCAGCAGTGCGGGTCGGTCGAGGCGGATGTTGTCCCAGAGGGGGTCGCGGATGACTTCTTGATCAGTCATCAGTCATCAGTCGTCGGTCGTCAGTCGGCGGATGGAGGTCCCAAGGGCGCCTGATTTCGGCCGGCGAGGTCTGACGACTGATGACCGACGACCGACGACTGGCCGCGACTCACGACTGAGCAGGCCCTGCCGCGTTCACCCCCACGGGCACCTCCCCCCGATACTGCTCGAAGTTCTCCCGGAACATCCGGGCGAGCTTCCGGGCCTGGGCGTCGTAGGCCGAGGGGTCGGACCAGGTGTTGCGGGGGATCAGGACTTGAGACGGAACGTCGGGGACGGCGGTGGGGACTTCGAAGCCGAAGACGGGATCGGTGGTACACGCGACGTCGTCGAGGGCGCCGGCGAGGGCGGCGCGGACCATCGCGCGGGTGTAGGCGAGGTTCATCCGCGAGCCGGTGCCGTAGGGGCCGCCGGTCCAGCCGGTGTTGACCATCCAGACCCTGGTGCCGTGGCGCTCGATCTTCTCGCCCAGCATGCGGGCGTAGACGCCGGGATGCAGCGGCAGAAACGGCGCGCCGAAGCAGGCGGAGAAGGTAGCCGAGGGCTCGGTGACGCCCCGCTCGGTGCCGGCCACCTTGGCGGTGTAGCCCGAGAGGAAGTGGTACATCGCATGGTCGGCGGTAAGCCGGGCGATCGGCGGCATGACGCCGAAGGCGTCGGCCGTGAGGAAGACGATGTTCTTCGGGTGGCCGCCCGCGCCGCTCGGCTGGTGGTTCGGGATGTAGTCGATGGGATAGCAGGCGCGGGTGTTTTCGGTGATGCGGTCGGCGTCGAAGTCCACGGCATGCGTGGCCGGGTCCACCACCACGTTCTCGAGCACGGTGCCGAAACGCTGGGTGGCGGCGTAGATCTCGGGCTCGGTCTCCTCGCGCAGCCGGATCACCTTGGCGTAGCAGCCGCCCTCGAAGTTGAACACGCCGCGGTCGCTCCAGCCGTGCTCGTCGTCGCCGATGAGGCGGCGCGACGGGTCGGCCGAGAGCGTCGTCTTGCCGGTGCCGGAGAGGCCGAAGAAGACGGCCGTGTCGCCCTCGGGGCCGACGTTGGCCGAGCAGTGCATCGTCATCACGCCCTGCATCGGCAGGACGTAATTGAGCGCGCTGAAGATGGACTTCTTCATCTCGCCCGCATACCTGGTCCCGCCGATGAGGACCAGCTTCCGGGCGAGATTGATCACCACGAACGTCCCGCTCCGCGTCCCGTGCCGCTCGGGGTCGGCCTGGAAGTCGGGGGCGTGGAGCACGGTGAATCCGGGCCGGAACTGCGCCAGCTCGGCCGGCACCGCGCGCACGAACATGTTGCGCACGAAGAGCGCGTGCCACGCGTTGGGCGTAATGAAGCGTACCGGGACGCGGTAGGCCGGATCGGCGCCGCCGAAGAGATCCTGGACGTAGACGTCACGGGCGTCGAGGTATGCCCGAACGTCCTCGTACAGGCGCTCGAACGCCTCGGGATCGAGCCGCGGGTTCTTCTCCCGCCAGATCCGGTCCTCGGTCCCCGGCTCCTCGATCAGAAACTTGTCTTTGGGCGAGCGCCCCGTGTGGGGCGAGGTGACGGCGGCAAAGGCGCCGTGATCGGTCAGTTGTCCTTCGCTGCGGCGGATGGCGTGTTCGACGAGAGCGGCGGGAGTCAGATTCGCGTGAATCCGGATGGGAAAGAGGCCATGTTCAACGAGGGTAAGGCTTTCCCTGGGGACCGTGCTCGTCTCGGTACTCATACGCTCCTGGCGGCGGCGGGTGAACGAGGGACCGGAAGTATAAGGCCGTGAACGGTGAACGGTAAACGGTGAACAGTGGATGTGAGCGGGCGCTCGCGTAGCGGGGCCCGTTCACTGTTCACCGTTCACCGTTCACCGGAACGAGATTGGGCTTTACATGGTAAAGGATCTCCGCGGTCCCGAGATCCCGTTCGGTGGGCGCCTCCACCGTGGGATCGGAGTACATCAGGTCCGTCGTCTCCGGCGAGTGGCGGAAGATGCCTAGGGCATGGCCCAGCTCGTGGGTGGTGGTGAGGGCCATGCAGCGGTCGAGCGCGGCGGCGTCGGGTGTGAAGCCGGGGTTCACGTAGACCCGGACGGGCAGGCGGAGCTGGGTGTGGTCGTCGCTGATGTCCAGGTCGGTGGCGCCGTCGCACTCGGGGGCAACGGCGTGGAGCCGCACCCGCGAGAGCGCCGGGCCCGGCGGCGAGCTGGCGCGGACGATGACGTCGGCGGCGGCCGAGTCGCCCACCAGCGTGGCGTCGAACTCATCGTAGAGGAAGGCCGGCCGCCAGGCGGCGATGCCGCCCGCGACGTAGCCGGGCAGGCCTGCCGCGTCCTCCGCCCAGATGCGGACGGGGAGCCGGTCGTGCGGCCATTGGAAGCTCAGAGAGTCCAGCGCGGTGCTGGTGGCGTTGGGGACGATCAGCCGCCACTCGTAGAGGTCGTTGCGCACCGGTGGGGCGATGTCGCTGCACGCGCCGAGTGCGAGCGCCAGGCCCACCGCGGGCCAGCGTGGAATGCGGGTCATCGGGCGCTCCGGCTTAGTCCCACCGAGAGCGACACCCGGCTCACTCCCTGCGTCTGGCCGAAGCCTCGGCGGTCGAGCTGATCGGTGGTAAAGCGGTGGAAGTCGTAGCGGAGGCCGGCGAGCAGGTCCCACTTCTGGAGCACCGGATGCCGGTAGTCGAGCCCCGCGCCGGCCAGGAAGCGCAACGGGCCGCCCTCGAGAAAGATTCCCTCGTCGTCACTGGGCCAGTATTTGATCCCGCCCAGTCCCAGCCGCCAGCGGAACTCACGGAGGATCGGCCCTTCGACGTCGAGCATCGCGGTGGCGGTCCGGAGGGTGCCCAGATCGGTCTCGGCCCCGCCCTCCTTGCTGTGGAATCCGCCCGAGGCGAGCGTGGCCTCGAGTCCCGCGCGGTAGCCGGCGCTGCCGATCGGGAGCGAGCCGCCCAGGGCGAGCATCGGGGCCACCGACTGCCGCACCGTGATCTCCTGCACGATGAAGTCGCGCAGCAGGTCGCTCGCGCCCACCGCGCCGAGGCGAGCGTAGTACTCCGTCTGGGCCGCGAGGGCCGATGCGCCGGCCGGAAGCAGCACGGCCAGCAACAGGGCGGTCTTGTGCATCGCGGGAAGATGCGGCCGGCCCGACGGCCGGTCAACGCGCGCGGCCGGCTCCGCGCACGCGGGCGTAGGCGCGGAGCCGGCGCATCATGCGGCGATCCTGGGTGAACTCGTCGTCGCCCTTGGGGGTCTCGAGGATCTTGGGCACCCTGGCGAAGCGCTCCTCGCGCATGATGCGGCGGAACGGCTCGGCGCCGAGCGAGCCTTCGCCGATGAGCTCGTGGCGGTCGCGGCGCGAGGCGAACGGGGTCCTGGAATCGTTCAAGTGCAGGCAGGCCAGGTGCTCGAGGCCGATGGTGTCGTCCCACCGGGCCCAGACGGCGTCGTAATCTCGCCTCAGGTCGTATCCCGCCGAGTAGAGATGGCAGGTGTCGGCGCAGAAGCCGATGCGGCGCCGCACCCGCGAGCCCACCGCGTCGCGCAGTTGCGCCAGCTCCTCGAACGTGGCGCCGATGCAGGTGCCGCCGCCCGCGGTGGTCTCGAGCAGCACGCGCACCTTGCCCGGCACCGCCTCGAGGCAGCGGGTGATCGCGTCGGCGTTCCGGGCGACGCCGCTCGCGCGGTCGTCCATGAAGTTGCCGGGATGGGAGACGATGGCGGCAATTCCGAGCGCGGTGCACCGCTCGAGCTCGGCCCGGAACGAGGCCTCGGAGCGGGCCTGGAGCGTCCGATCGGGCGAGGCGAGGTTGATCAGGTAGGAGTCATGTGCCACTATATGTCCTATCCCGCTGCGCCCGAGCTCCAGGCGGAACCCCGCCGCGGTGTCCTCCCCCAGGACCGGCTCGCGCCACTGATTCGGGGTCTTGGTGAACACCTGGATTGCGGAAGCACCGATGGCCACGCCGCGCCCCGGCGCCGTCGCGACGCCGCCCTGCGCCGACACGTGAGCACCGAGCAGCATGAGCGGCGGCGCGTGATGAGGCATTCATCCCTCCTGATCGCATGACCGGCGGGGCCGGCGAGTCGCCCGCCCGGCCGCGCCTGTTCCTGACCGGCGCCGCGGCCGCGCGCCCCGAGGGGCTCGAGCGCGCGCTGACGCGGGCCGGATTTCACGTGAGCGAGACGCCGCCGGGGCCGAACGAGCCCCCGCCCGATGCCGTGCTCACCACGCTCGCCACCACCGAGCCCGCGCAACTCCAGCAGCAGCTTGCCAACGTTGCTTCGGAGCCGCCGCGGATCGTGCTCTTCGCCGCCGCCGATGCCGAGGCGCCGGCCGCGGCCCTCGCGCTCGGCGCGGCCGACGCACTGGCGCCGCCGATCCACCTGCCGGAGCTGGCCGCCCGGATTCTGGCGCGGATCCGTGAGCGGCAGGCGCCGTTCCGCACGCCGTACGAGGCCCAGGTGCGCGACAGCCTGCGCGACCTGGTGGACGAGGCGCGCACGCTGCTCCGGCCCGACGAGCTGGCGCTCGCGCTCGTGCGCCGGCTCGGGCGCGCGCTCGATCTGGGCCGGTGCGCCTACGTCGTCACGAGGCCGGGCGAGGACCAGGGCCGCGTCGTGGCGGAGCTGGGCGAGCAGGGGACGGAGCGAGCGCGGCTCGACCTCGCGCGCCACCCGGAGATCGAGGAGGCCACACGGAGCCGCCGGCCGGTCGCGATGCCCGACCCCCAGGCCGCCGCCGGCGCACCCCCGACGACGCTGGTGGTGCCCGTGGTACTGGAAGACGTCGTCGCGGGGGTCCTCCTGCTCCGGGGCCGCGAGGCCGCGCCCGCTGTGGGCGCCGCGCAGCTCGCGCTCGCCGGCAACCTGGCCGAGGCCACCGCCCGCGCGCTCGAGGCGGCGCGGGCGCAGGGCGGCGCGCCGCGGCCGGTCACCCCCGCCACACTCGACCGGCGGCTTCAGGAGGAGCTCGAACGCGCGCGGCGCTATTCGCTCAGCTTCAGCCTGGTCCTGCTCGACGTGGAGGGGCTCACGGAAGGTAACCGGACCGGGCCGGACGCCGCCGAGAGGCGGGAGGAGATCGGCTCGAGCCTCAGGCGGGAGCTCCGGCTGCCGGACTACGTCTCGAGCTATGGCGGCGGAGAGTTCGCGATCGTGCTGCCCGAGACCGGCGTGGAGGGCGCGCGGCGCTCGGTAACGCGCCTTCGCGAGCGGATCCCCGCGGCGAGCGCCGGGATCGTCGCGTATCCGCATCCCGGCGTGAGCGCGCCGGACGACATGTTCGCGCTGGTCGAGGCGGCGCTTCGACGGGGAAGGGCGCAGAGCGGGGAGCGGATCGGGGTGGCGGAGTGAGGCCCACATTGCGGCGCTCGCGATCACCGTCCTGCGCGGGCTCGGCAAGCGCTGCCTACTCTCCCGGAACTCCGGAACATCTAGTGGAGGGACCATCTGTAGTACTGGAGCAAGCATGCGGATCTTACCAGGGGCCAGGTCACGATTCCCATTGCCATCCGCGAGCGCCTGGGACTCCTCCCCAACACAGAAGTGGAATTCGAGGTGGCGCGGGACAGCATAGTGCTCCGGAAGGCCCGGCGCGGCAGCAAGCGGGGCGAGCGCGTTGCCCCCCTGTGGGGGCGGGGTAGGGCGCCGCTCAGCACGGATCAGATCCTGCGGTCGACGCGCGGCGGCTGACGGTGCGGGCGTCCTCCGAGGCGGAGCAGGTCTCGCTCCCAGGCCGCGCGTTCATAGACCCAGGAGCTCAGCGCGCGTCAGTCAGGAAATTATTGGCGCTTGAAGGAGTGATAGTGCGCACTAAGGGGAAGCCTAGCGCCGCCGCAACCAGGTAGTCGGATCCAGCGCTACCTGGTTCTCCCCCCGGATCTCGAAGTGCAGGTGCGGGCCGTAGTCCGAGTTCTCGCCACCCACGGTGCCGATCGAATCGCCCTTCTTGACCTCGGCACCCAGCTTCACCGTGGCCGACTGCAGGTGCGAGTACACCGAGTAGTACCCGTTCCCGTGCTCCAGCACGATCGTGAGCCCGTACGTCCCGAACTGCCCCACCAGCCGCACCTTGCCCGCCTCGACCGCGTGCACCGGCGTCCCGACCGGCGCCGTGATCCCGATCCCGTTCCACCGGATGATCCCGCCGCTCGGCAGGGTGTCGCGGCCGAAGCGGTAAACGATCGTCCCCTCCACCGGCCAGTCGAGCTTGCCCAGGCTCGCCGTGGTGATCGAGCCTGGCGCGTTCGTGCCGCCGCGGAGCGCGCCGCGCGCGGCCTCCTCGCGCCGCGCGCGCTCGAGCGCCGCGAGCAGACCGTTGAGCCGCGCCTCGTCCTGCTGCAAGCTCGTGAGCCGTCGCTCCGTGCGTCGCGCCGAGCGGCGGAGTTCGGTGAGGCGCCGCTCGCGGGCCTGCGCCAGGTCGGTGTACTTGGCGAACTCGGCCTCGCGCTCCAGGCGTGAGCGGTCGAGCTGGCCCCGCACGTCCAGGATCTTGTTCCGCTCAGCCACCACCCGGTTCCGGAGCAGCTCCACGTCGGTCACCAGCGCGCGGTCCTGACGGCTCGTGAGATACAGGTACTTGTACCGGCTCAGCAGATCGCCGAACGACTCGGCCGCGAGCAGCGCCTGGAAGGTGTAGAGCGGCCCCCGCTCGTAGATCTCCACCAGCCGCCGCTCCAGCACTGCCCGCCGCTCGGCCAGGTTGTCTTCCGCCAGGATCAGCTCCGCGCTCGAGCGGTCGAGCTGGCCCGAGAGCCCGCCGATCTGCCGCTCGATCTCGCTCACGATCCGCTGAGTGGACTCGCGCTGCCGCTCGAGGTTGCTCAGCTCGTCGTTCACGTCGTGGACCTGCCCCTGCAGCCGCTGGCGCTGCTCCTCGAGCTTGTCGCGCTCGCGGCGGATCTCCGCGAGCCGGCGACGACTCGCCTCGATGCTCGTATCTTGGGCGAGTATCGGAGAGGCGAGCAGGACGGAGAGGACGGAGATGACGGAGAAGACGGAGACGGAAAGCCAGGCACACCTGCTGTCCCTCTCCGTCTTCTCCATCATCTCCGTCCTCTCCGTCTTGCTACACATGCCTCAAATGCCGCCCCACGCTCACCAGACTCCCCCCTAATCCCAGCATGATTCCGAACGCCACGATCGCGGCGAGCTGGAGCGGGTTGAAGAAGATGAGACCGGAGAGGGCGCCGCTTCTGTCGCGGAAGAGGAGGTAGCCGCCGTAGCAGAGGAGGAGGGAGAGGAGGCCGCCGAGGAGGCCCTTGAGGGCGCCTTCCAGCAGGAAGGGGCCGCGGATGAACCAGTTGGTGGCGCCCACCAGGCGCATGATGGAGATCTCGCGGGCGCGCTGGAGCAGGGTGAGGCGGATGGTTACGCCGATGATGACCACTGCGACCGCAGCGAACGCGAGGCCGATC
Organism: Gemmatimonadales bacterium; assembly: GCA_036377715.1. Taxonomy (GTDB): domain Bacteria; phylum Gemmatimonadota; class Gemmatimonadetes; order Gemmatimonadales; family GWC2-71-9; genus CAVVWJ01. Next base: position 1,999 of record DASUXW010000234.1, on the reverse strand, counting down.
ACGAGGCCCACGATTCCTGTGATGTTGCGCAGGTGGTCCAGCTTCCTGATCCAGTCGCGGCCGAAGCGGACGTCGTTCACAAACTCGAAGCCGCGGAGCCGCTCGGCGACGCGCTCGACCGTCGCGGCGTCGCGGTTGCCCTCCCTGAGCCGCACTTCTATCGAAGCGGGGAGCGGGTTCACCTGGAGGTCGCGGTAGGCGTCGCGGAACTCGACCAGCTCGCTCCGGGCCCGCGCCAGCGCCTGCTCTTCGGTCACGTAGACCACGTCCTGGACCTCGGGGAACGCGGCGATGTCCTGGGTGGCCAGGGTGATCGTCTCGGCCGGCGTGCCGCGCAGCACGAAGGCCACGATCTCCACCCGCTCCTCCAGCCCGTGCAGCGCCTGGCGCAGGTTGATCGCCACCAGCCCGAACAGGCCGACGGTGAAGAGCGAGAAGGCGATGGTGGTGATGGAGAGCGCCGAGAGGAGCGGGGCGCGGCGGAACGAGAGCAGCGCCTCGCGGGTGAGGAGCCTCATCGGCCCGCCTCCGCCGCGTCGGCCTCGTCCACCGCGCTGTCGTAGACTACGCTTCCGTCGCGCAGCTCGATGGTGCGGTAGTTGGCCTGGCGGACCAGGTCGAGGTCGTGCGTGGCCATGACCACCACGGTGCCGCCGGTGTTGATGTCGCGGAGGAGCTGGAACACCCCGCGGGTGGCGCGCTCGTCGAGGTTGCCGGTGGGCTCGTCGGCCACCAGGATGGCGGGCTCGTTCACCAGCGCGCGCGCGATGGCCACCCGCTGCTGCTCGCCGCCCGAGAGCTCCTTGGGGTAGGCCCGGCTCTTGGACGTGAGCCCCACCTGCGCCAGCACCCGCATCACGCGGGCGGTGATCGTGTCCCGCCGCGCCCCCGTGACCTCCAGGGCAAACGCGATGTTCTCCGCCGCCGAGCGGTCGTCGAGCAGCCGAAAATCCTGGAACACCACGCCGAGCCGCCGCCGGAGCTTGGGCACCTCGTCGGCCCGAAGCTCGCTCACGTCGTATCCCGATACCTTCACCTCGCCGCTCGTCGGCCGCTGCTCGGCGAACAGGAGCTTCATGATGGTGGACTTGCCCGCCCCGGAATGCCCGGTGAGAAACACGAACTCACCCCGGCCGATCCGGAAGGACACGTCCCTCAGGGCCAGCGCACCGTTCGGATAGGATTTGTTGACGTGGGAGAAGCGGATCACGCGACGGAAGCTAGAAGGGGGCGACGGGTTGGGGAAGTGAGGGTGAACGGTGAACGGGACCAGCACACCGGGAGTGGCCTGGTATGCAGTTACCGTTCACCGTTCACTGTTCACCGTTCACCGCTTCACCGCCTGCTCCAGATCTCCAATGATGTCCCCGGCATCCTCTATCCCGCAGCTCAACCGCAAAAACCCGTCGGGGATGCCGAGGTCGGCGCGGTCGTCGGGGGTGAGGCCCTTGTGGGAGGTGAGGCGGGGCTCGCTGACCAGGGTCTCGACGCCGGCGAGGCTGGGGGCATGGGTGACCAGCTTGAGCTTCTTGAGCATCCGCTCGGTGGCTCTGGGGCCGCCGGCCAGCTCGAGGCCGACCATGCCGCCGAAGCCGTTCAGGACCGATCTGGCGAGCTCGTGGTCGGGATGGGAGGGGAGGCCGGGGTAGTGGACCTTCGAGAAGGCGGGGTGCGACTCGGCCCACTTGGCGACGGCCATTCCGTTGGCGTTGTGGCGCTCCATCCGGAGGGCGAGGGTGCGCATCCCCCGGTCCACCAGCCACGCAGCGTGGGGGTCGATGGACTGGCCCCAGCGGCGCATGAGGCGATTGATCTCCTCGACCAGTGAGGCGGAGCCGGCCACCGCGCCGGCGATGACGTCGCTGTGGCCGTTGAGATACTTGGTGGCGCTGGTGATGGCGACGTCGGCGCCGTGCTCCAGCGGGCGGAAGTTGATCGGGCTCGCGAACGTGGCGTCCACCAGGAGCGCCAGGCCGAACTCGCGAGCCACGTGCGCCAC
>DASUXW010000233.1:0-3370 GCA_036377715.1 Gemmatimonadales bacterium | reverse complement strand
AAGCGCGGCTGCGTCGAGACCTTCCTCTCCGGCCCCGGGTTCGAGCGCGACTACAGGCTGCGCTCGGGCGCCCCGCGCTCGAGTCCGGACATCGCTCGCGCCGCAGCCGCGGGCGAGCCGCACGCGGCGCGGGCGCTCGAGCGCTACACCGATCGCCTGGCCCGCGCGCTCGCCGTCGTCCTCAACATCCTCGATCCGGGCGCGGTCGTCCTGGGCGGGGGGATGTCCAACCTGCCCGGGCTCGCCCCCGCCGTGGCCGCCAGGCTACCCCGATATGTCTTCTCGGACGCCGTGCTCACGGCGGTCGTTCCCAACGCTCACGGCGACTCGAGCGGCGTGCGGGGTGCGGCGTGGCTCTGGCCGGCCGCCGCGCCGAAATAGAGCTCGAGCATCGAGCAAACGCTGCTTCGACGTGTGCTCGGCTTGGGGTGATCCTGGTGAAGGGGTGGGCTGGCGGCGTCCCGGGCGGGCTCCATATTCCGGGCCTGAGACCTCGACCTCGTACTCAGGAGGCCCGCATGACCCCGGTCCAGTTCCGCAAGCTCTCCCCGGTCCTCATCGTAGACGCGATCGAGCCCTGCCTGCCGTTCTGGACCGATCGGCTCGGGTTCGCGAAGGTGGTCGAGGTCCCCGAAGGAAGCCGGCTCGGGTTCGTGATTCTGGCGAAGGACGGCGTCGAGGTGATGTACCAGAGCCGCGACAGCGTCCGGAACGACGTTCCCGCCCTCGCCGATTCACCGGCTGGCAGCTCGCTCTACATCGAGGTGAGCGACATCGAATCGGTCGAGCGGGCGGTGCAGGGGATCGACATCGTAGTTCCGAGGCGGCAAACGTTCTACGGGGCCGACGAGATCGGGGTCCGCGAGCCCGGCGGCAACGTCGTCATGTTCGCGCAGCCGTCCTAGGTGGTTACGAGGGCCGCCTGCCTGGTCAGGGACGCCAGCGTCTTCTGATTGAACTCGTCGGGTCGTGACGTCGTGTTCGAGGGTTGGGCATCGGACCTCGTTGGCTCTCAGAAGCTTTGCCCCCGTACCGGAGTGCGCAATGCTCCTCATCCGCCGACTTGCCCTTGCGGCGGGCGTCCTCGCCGCCGCCAGCTCCGTGAGCGCCCAGGCCCGCTATGGCGACGACCCTTCGGCCGGCGACACCTTCGTACACGACGGCGTCCGCCTGTACTATGAGATCTATGGCGCCGGTGAGCCGCTCCTGCTCGTGCATGGAAACGGCGGCAGCATCGCCGACTGGCGTGCGCAGATCGATTTCTTCCGGAAGCACTACCGGGTGATCGCGATGGACAGCCGAAGCCAGGGCAGATCCGGCAACGGCCCGGACTCGCTCAGCTACGAGCAGATGAGCGACGACCTGGCCGCGCTGCTCGACCATGTGCGCGTGGGTCCGGCGTACGTGCTCGGCTGGAGCGATGGCGGGATCGAGGCGCTGCTGCTCGGAATTCGCCATCCGGGGAAGGTGAAGAAGATCGCCTCGATGGCCGCGAACATATCCCCCGCCGACAGCTCGCTCTACCCGGAGGTCACCGCTCTCGTGCGCTCCGGCCTCGAGGCGGCGCCCCCTGGGAGCCGCGAGCACGAGCTGACCCGCCTGGTGCTCGAGCAGCCGCACATCGACCCCGCGTCGCTCGCGTCCATCACCGCGCCGACCCTCATCATGGCGGGCGACCACGACGTGATCCTGGACCAGCACACGCTCGAGATCTTCCACCACATTCCGAACGCCCAGCTCGCCATCTTTCCCGATGCCACGCACATGATCCCGTACGACGACCCGGCGCGCTTCAATGCCGCCGTGGAGCGGTTCTTCCGGACGCCGTTCGTACAGCGCGACCGGGTGAAGGATGTGCTGAGATCGATGGAGAGGCTTCGGGCGCCCGGCGAGTCGCCGTCTCAGGGCGCTCGCCGTGTCCCCGCTCTGGAGCCGCTGCACGGCGCAACGGATCAGAGCAGGCGCACGATCCAGTCCCCGACCAGATAGCCTACCCCGGCGACTCCGAGGCCCACCAGAAACATGTCCATCCCGCTGCGAACCACTCCGCGGCCGGTGAACACGCTCCGCGCGGCGCCCACGGCGAAGTGGGACAGCATGGCGAGGGCGAAGGAGGTCCAGATCGCGGTCGCGCCCGTGCTGAAGAGGAGCGGCGCCACCGGAATGAAGGCGCCGAGCGCGGTGGCGATGCCGGTCACCCAGGCCTCGCGCATCGGCGTGCTCGTCGCCTCGCCGATCTTGAGCTCCTCGCGCACCTGTTCCTCCAGCGCGCGCGCGGGGTCCTGCATGATCTGCGCGGCCAGCGCCTGTGCCTGGTGCTCGGGGATGCCCTTGGTCTGGTAGATGAGGCTCAGCTCCTCCTCCTCGAGCTCGGGCATGAGCCGGATCTCCTCCTTCTCCATCGCGATCTCGTGCTCGAATACCTCGCGCTCGCTCTTCGCGGCGAGGTAGCCGGAGGAGCCCATCGAGAGTGCGTCGGCCGCCATCCCCGCGAGGCCCGCGACCACGACCGCATGGCCCGCTACCTCGAGGCCACCGCCCTGCGCGCCGATCATCCCGGCCACCAACCCGAAGTTGGCGGTCAGCCCGTCGTTGAACCCGTAGACGACGTTCCGGAGGAACCCGCCCGCGCCGGTCCGGTGCCAGGGCTCGCCCTCCGAGCCGCTCATCCGGGCCAGCGTCTCCGCGTGCTCCTTGGACTCCTTGGCCAGCCGGAGCGCCGTCGGCCCGACTGCGCCCTCGGGCGCCTCGCGGTACAGACTCAGATACCCCTTGACCTCGCGCCCCTCCTCCTGAAGCAGCATGGGGAGCAGGAGGCCGGACCCGACCTGCCTCGCGAGCCACGCGCGGAACCGCGCCCCGCGCGAGGGCGCTGGCGGCTCGACCGGGTGCCCGTGTTCCGCCAGCAGCTTCCGCCACATGTCCACGTGGCGGTCCTCCACAGCGGCGAGTTTGCGATACAGGTCGGCCTTGTGCGCGTCCCGCTCGGCCTCGGCGAGCTCGCGATACAGGAAGGCGGCGTCGGCTTCGTCTTCGAGGTGGTGGAGCCAGACGGCGGGGGCGGGGGTTGCCATGCCCGGATATATAGCAGGTGAACAGTGAACGGTGAACGGTAAACGGGAGGGGGCGGCCGGGCGCCTGTTCACCGTTTACCGTTCACTGTTTACCCTTCACCGTTCACCGTTTGCGACGATCCCACGGGATCCCGCATCCTTGGGAGACCATGCAGGGGACCCGGGTAATGGACTCATATCTCCTCGCCAACGCGGAGTCGGTGGTCGCCCGGGCCAGGTCCGGGGACGAGGACGCTCTCGCGGAGCTGTACCGGGCGTTCGAAACGCCGGTGTACAACCTGGCCCGCCGCATCTGC
>DASUXW010000232.1:0-37745 GCA_036377715.1 Gemmatimonadales bacterium | reverse complement strand
ACGGCTTCGAGATCTCCGACGCTAGCGACTGCTACGTGATCGCGGAGATCGGGCACAACCACGGCGGCTCGATCGAGACCTGCAAGGAGATGTTCGACGAGGCGAAGGGCTGTGGCGCCCACGCGGTCAAGCTTCAGAAGCGGGACAACCGCTCGCTGTACACGCGGGAGTTCTTCAACAAGCCGTACGAGAACGAGAACTCCTACGGCGCCACGTACGGCGAGCACCGCGAGGCGCTCGAGTTCGGCCGGGACGAATATCAGGAGCTGCAGCGCTACGCCCGGGAGCTCGGCGTCACTTTCTTCGCGACGGTCTTCGACATGCCGAGCGCCGATTTCCTGGCCCGGCTCGACATGCCGGCCTACAAGATCGCCTCGGGCGACCTCAAGTCGACCCCGCTCCTCCGTCGCGTCGCCGAGCTGGGCAAGCCGATGGTCGTGAGCACCGGGGGCGCCACGATGGACGATGTGGCACGGGCGTACGACGCGATCGCGCCGATCAATCCCCAGCTCGCCTTTCTCCAGTGCACCGCGGCGTACCCGGCGTCGGCGGAGGACCTGAACCTCCGGGTCATCTCCACCCTGCGCTCGACTTACCCCGACCTGGTGGTCGGACTCTCGGATCACGAGAACGGCATCGCGATGGCGGTCGCCGCCTACGTGCTGGGCGCGCGCATCGTCGAGAAGCACTTCACGCTCAACCACACCTGGAAGGGCACCGACCACGCCTTCTCGCTCGAGCCGATCGGCATGCGCAAGCTGGTGCGCGACCTGCGCCGCACCCGCGAGGCGCTCGGCACCGGCATCAAGTGTCCCTTGCCGGTGGAGCAGGGGCCGCTGGTGAAGATGGGGAAGATGCTGGTGGCGGCCCGTGCGCTGGAGGCCGGCCACCGGCTGACCGCCGCGGATCTGGTGATGAAGTCGCCGGGGGACGGGCTGCCGCCCTACTTCCTCGAGCAGGTGATCGGGAGCAGGCTCACCGCTCCCCTCCAGCCCGACGATCCGATCCGGCTCGAACTCCTGGTGCCGGGTTCGACCGAGTGAGCCGGCCGCTCGAAGGGCGCGCCGCCGTGGTGACGGGCGCCCTCGGGCGCCTGGGACCGATCTGGTGCGAGGCGCTCCTGGAGGCCGGCGCGATGGTCTACGCGCTCGATCTTCCCGACGCGGCATCCTCACCGGGCTTCCGTGCCCTTCGGCAGCGCGCGGGCGAGCGCCTGACCGCGCTGCCGGCCGACGTGCTCCATCGCGCATCGCTCCTCGAGGCCCGCGAACGGTGCGAGCGCGACGGTACCGTCCCCTCCATCCTGGTCAACAACGCCGGCATCGATCAGCCGCCGGGCCCCGCCGTCACCTGGCGGCTCGAGGACATCCCGTTGGAAGTCTTTCGCCGGACGACGGACGTGAACCTGGCCGGCGCCTTCGCCGCGGCCCAGGTGTTCGGCCCGGCCATGGTCAGGGCCGGGCGAGGCGCCATCGTGAACATCGGGTCGCTGTACGCGTCGGTCTCACCCGACCAGCGACTCTACGATCATCTGCCGGCGGACCCGCCGTTTCTCAAGCCACCCGCTTACGGCGCGTCGAAAGCGGGCCTCATCAATCTCACCCGGTATCTCGCGACGCATTGGGGACCCACCGGCGTCCGCGTCAACGCGCTCTCGCCGGGCGGCGTAGAAGGCGACCAGGACCCGGAGTTCAAGCGCAAGTTCATCGCCCGCGTTCCTCTGGGCCGGATGGCGCGTCCCGAGGATCTGGGGGGGGCGCTTATATTCCTCGCGTCCGACGCTTCCTCGTACGTCACCGGCATCGAACTGCGGGTGGACGGCGGGTTCACATCCTGGTGAGGGCTCGCGAGACCCACGGCCGGCCATGGCGGATCTGACTCTTCCCTCTGTCATCCTCAACACGATCGATGGCCGCGAGATCGGGGCACTGGCCGGTGAGCGGTTTGCCAAGCGCGCCCCGGCAACGGGCCGCGAAGTGGTCGCGGTGGCCCGCTCCCGGGGCGCCGACGCCCTGGCCGCGGTGGCCGCAGCGCGCTGCGCGCAGCCCGCCTGGGCCGACGCCACGGTGACCCGCCGGGGCGACGTGCTGCGCGCGGTCGCCCTCGGCCTCCGCGACCACCACGACGCAGTGGCGCGCCTCGTGGCGCTCGAGACCGGCAAGTCGGTCAAGGATGCCCGGGGCGAGACCACGGCTGCCGTGGAGATGGGGATGTTCGTGGCCGGCGAAGGGCGGCGGTTCTACGGCCGGACCACCACCAGCGCGATCCCGCACAAGATGGCACTCACGGTCCGGCAGCCGATCGGCGTGGCCGGGCTCATCATCGCGGCGAACACGCCGATCGCCAACGTGGCGTGGAAGGTCTTTCCGGCGCTGCTCTGCGGGAACGCCGCGGTGCTCAAGGCCTCGGAGGACACCCCGCTCAGCGCGTGGGCGTTTGCCCGGATCGCGGCGGAGGCCGGAGTCCCGCCGGGCGTACTCAATGTGATCCACGGCTTCGGCGAAGAGGCGGGCGCGCCGCTGGTCGAGTCGCGGGATGTGGACCTGATCAGCTTCACCGGCTCCGCGGCTGTGGGACGCTACATCGGCCGCACGGCCGGCGCCCGCCTCGCCAAGGTCTGCCTCGAGCTGGGCGGGAAGAACCCGCTCATCGTCTGCGACGATGCCGACCTCGACCGCGCGGTGGACGCCGCCGTGCTGTCGGCCTTCAGCAACGCCGGCCAGCGCTGTGCCGCCGGGAGCCGCATCATCGTCTTCGACGCGGTGTACGAGGCATTCCGCGAGCGTCTGCTTGCGCGGGTGGCGCGCCTCCGGGTGGGCTGCGGTGACGAGGACGACTTCGGCCCCGTCATCAACGGCGAGCAGCTCGAGGCGATGTGCGCCGCGATCGAGGCGGCGCGCGACTCGGGGGTCCGGGTGATCGCCGGAGGTCGCCGTCTCACCGGGCCGGGGTACGACGGCGGCTACTTTCTGGCACCCACGCTGCTCGAGGACGCGGCGTCCGATGCGGCTGTCTCGCGGACCGAGCTGTTCGGCCCCATCTCCGTGCTCTACCGGGTGCCCGACTTCGACGCGGCGCTTCGTCTGGCGCATGATTCGCCGTACGGGCTCACCGCCGCCATCCACACCACGAGCATCCACCGCGCGATGGCATTCCTGAACCGGATCCGCTCCGGGGTGGCCGTCGTCAACGGCGCGACGTACGGGAGCGAGCCCCACCTCCCGTTCGGCGGTCTGGGCGAGTCGGGGACGGGATGGCGCGAGGCGGGCACCGAGGCGCTGGACGTCTACTCCGAGTGGAAGACGGTGTATGTCAACCACGACCCGCGTGCCGTCTGAGGCCGCCGGTCCGGTCCCGACCTGTGTGGCGCTGGTGCCGGCCCGGTCGGGATCGAAGCGGGTGGAGCGGAAGAATGTCCGGCTGCTGGCCGGGCACCCACTGATCGCCTACACGATCGCCGCGGCCCTCGAGAGCGGTGTCTTCGATGGCGTAATCGTCTCCACCGATTCCGCCGAGATCGCGGAGATCGCCGGGCATTACGGTGCAGCGGTGCCGTTCCTGCGCCCGGCGTCGATGGCTACCGATGTATCCCCGGACATCGAGTGGGTCCGCCACGCGCTGGACACTCTGGAGCGTGCGGGGCGGACCTGGCAGAGCTTCAGTATTCTGCGGCCGACCAGCCCGTTCCGTTCGGCCGATACGATCAGGCGTGCCTGGCAGGAGTTCACCGCGGCGGACGGCATCGATTCGCTCCGAGCGATCGAGCCCTGCCGGCAGCACCCGGGCAAAATGTGGGTGCTCGAAGGTGGCCGGATGGTCCCGCTGCTTCGCGGCGGTCCGGTGGCGCCGCCATGGCACAGCATGCCGTACCAGGCGCTGCCCGAGGTGTACATTCAGAATGCGAGCCTGGAGATCGCCTGGACCCGCACGGTCCGGGAGCTGGGCACCATCGCGGGTACGCGCGTGTACCCGTTCTTCACCCGCGGGCACGAGGGGTTCGACGTGAACGAGGCGCGAGACTGGTGGTACGCCGAGCATCTCCTGCGCGAGGGTGGCGCCACGCTGCCGCGCGTGGCGGCGCCCACGCGATGAGCGCGCTCCGCCTCGTCCCGTTCCGGGAGCTGCAGCGGGTCCGCACCCTCCCGGCCGATCCGGGGCTCCGCGCGGCGCTCTTCGCCACCGTGTGCCGACTGAACACGCTGTACATGATCGCGCGTGCGGGGTCGGGCCACATCGGGAGCAGCTTCAGCAGCCTCGACATCGTTTCCTGGCTGCACCTCGAGGAGCTGGAACCTTCCGACCGGTTCTTCTCCTCGAAGGGGCACGACGTGCCCGGCCTGTACGCCGTGCTGATCGGCCTGGGCCGGCTGCCGTTCGAACGCATTCACGACCTCCGCCGCCTCGGGGGACTGCCGGGGCACCCCGACGTGGGCACCCCCGGCATCGTCACCAACACCGGGCCGCTCGGCATGGGAATCTCGAAGGCCAAGGGCATGGTGCGGGCCGACCGACTGGCCGGGAAGCACGGGCGGGTGTTCGTGCTGACCGGCGATGGTGAATTGCAGGAAGGGCAGCTCTGGGAGTCGCTCGCGTCGGCGGCCCGCGATCGCATGGCCGAGCTCACGGTCATCGTGGACCACAACAAGGTCCAGTCGGACACGTTGGTGGCCTCCGTGAGCGACCTGGGCAATCTGCCGGCGAAATTCGAGGCGTTCGGCTGGCACTGCATCCGCTGTGACGGCCATGATCCGGCGGCGCTCGCCGCCGCGTTCGCGGAGACCCGGCGGACCACGGAGCGTCCATCCGTCATCGTCGCGGACACCGTCAAGGGGCGCGGAGTCTCGTTCATGGAACACACGGCCATGGCCTCCGGCGAGCGGTTCTATCGTTTCCATAGCGGCGCGCCGGACGACACCAGCTACGCCGCAGCCGCGGACGAGCTCGTCGCGACGGCCAACGCCCTGCTCGCGAGCGCGGGAGCACCGTCGCTCGAGCTCGAGCCGCACGCGCAACCACCCCGGCCGAGTCCCGGGAGCGTTCAGCGCCTGATCCCCGCCTACTCCCGCGCGCTCGTCGCCGAGGCGGAGCGCAATGACCGGATCGTGGCTCTGGATGCCGACCTGGTGCTGGACACCGGGCTCATCCCGTTCTCCGAACGCTTCCCCGAGCGCTTCGTCGAGTGCGGCATCGCCGAGCAGGATATGGTCTCACAGGCCGGGGGCCTCGCCTTGAACGGCTTTCTCCCGGTGGTCCACTCTTTTGCGTGCTTTCTCTCTACTCGGGCGAACGAGCAGATCTACAACAACGCGACCGAGCGCACCAAGCTGGTGTACGTGGGCTCGCTGGCCGGACTGCTTCCGGGCGGGCCGGGTCATTCGCACCAGTCGGTGCGCGACATCGCGGCGCTGGGGGGCACGCCGGGCCTCGAGATGTTCGAGCCGTGCTGCGAGGAGGAGCTGGCCCAAGCTGTGTCCTGGGCCCTCGACTCCACCGGACCGAGTGCCTATCTCCGTCTCGTCTCCGTTCCCTGGCCGGTGCCGTTCACGCTTCCTCCGGACTACCGAGTCGCGCGGGGCAGGGGTGCCGTCCTGACGCCCGGTAACGACGCGGTGCTGTTCGCGTATGGTCCGGTCATGCTCTCGCAGGCGTGGCACGCGGCCGCCCGGCTCAGGGCGCGCGACCTCGGGCTCAGGGTGGTGAATCTGCCCTGGCTCAACCTGGTCGACGATGAATGGCTGAGGGGAGTGGTGGCCGACGCCGGCCTCGTGTTCACGCTCGACGACCATTACGTGGACGGGGGACAGGGCGAGATGCTCGCCGCCCGGCTCGCCGAGCTCGACCTCGCGCCACCGTTCACGCTGCGGCGGCTCGGCGTGCGCGAGCTCCCCGTCTGCGGTCAGAACGACGAGGTGCTCCGGGCGCATCGCCTCGATGCCGAGAGCCTGGCCGAGGAAGTGGCGGCGGTGTTGGCCGGTGGGCCCGCTGCCTGATGCTGGTATTCTGGGACATCGACGGCACACTGCTGACGACCGACCGGGCGGGAATTGCGGCCTGGGAGGAGGCCCTGCGTGCGGTCGCTGGGGTCGAGGCGCGGCTGGACACGTTCGATACGCGCGGTCTCCCCGACTATCTGATCGCCCGGATGCTGCTCACGGAGCGGGCCGGGGTCGCGGCCCCGGACGAGGCGACGGTTCGGCGGCTGGTGACCGCGTACGAGGACCAGCTTCCCACCGCGCTGCCGCGCCGCACGGGGCGGGTGCTGCCGAACGTTCGAGCGATCCTCGACACCCTCGCGGCCGAACCGGGCGCCTGCTCGATGCTGCTCACCGGGAACACCCGGCGCGGCGCCGAGGCCAAGCTCCGACATTACGGGCTGGCGGAGTTCTTCGAACACGGTGCCTTCTCCGACGGGGATCTCGACCGCGAGGGAATCGCGCGAGCCGCGCTCGACTGTGCTGCGGCCGCGGGACGCGAGGCCGATCCCGCGCGCCTTTTCGTCGTGGGCGACACACCCCACGATGTGCGATGCGGCCGCGCCATCCACGCCAGGACGATCGCCGTCGCGACCGGCGGATACGACCGGGCCGAGCTGACGGCGGCCGGAGCGTGGCGCGTCCTGGAGGCGCTACCGGCGCCGCGCGAGTTCCTGGCGCTCCTCGCCGGAGCCGAGGTGCCTGCCGATGCCTGACGCCACGATTCTCGCCTCGGCCCCATTCCCGCTGGTCCTCCGCAACTTCGTGCCGACGGGGCTGTCGGGGGAACTGGAGCGCCGGGAGGACGTGCGGGTGCACTTCGTCTCCCCCTACCGGACGCCCGAGTTCACGGACGCCGAAGGCCGCAGCTTTCCCAACCACCCGATCACGGCCGAGCCCGGCCCCAACGGCGTACCACTGCCGCACGGCGTGACGGCGCTCGACCGGGCGATCAAGAGCATCCACCTGACCGGCTTCGCCCTCGAGTTCCCGGAGGGAAGCCTGCAGAACCTGGAGCTCAGCCGCCGGCGCTCCGCGCAGGCGGCCCTGGCGCGCGCGCTCGTCGGAGCGGCGCCGCGGGGCTCCGCGCGGCGGCAATGGCTTCGCGGCGTGGCCGCGTTGTATCGCCCATCCCGCCGGGAGATCCGGGACGCGTTCGAACGCATCGACCCGAGCCTGGTGCTGGTTGCGTCGCCGGGGCACTACTGGCTCGATCATTTCGTGCTCGACGAAGCGGCTCGGCGCGATGTGCCGAGCGCCTGCGTGGTCTTGAGCTGGGACAACCTGTACTCGCGCGGGCCCATGTGCCGGCGTCCCGACCGGCTGCTCGTCTGGAGCGAGGAGATGCGCCGCCAGGCCGTAGACGTCCATCAGTTCCCCGCCGACCGCATCGGCGTGGTCGGGCCGCTCCAATTCCGGTTCTACGCGGAGCCGCCGGCCGGCCACGAGATCGCCGCGATGCGGCGGCGCGTGGGGCTCGGCCCCGCGGAGCCGTTTCTCGCCTACGTCTGCGGAGCGCGCACGGCACGGTACGACGTGGAGGATGTGACCGCGATGCTCGACCGACTCGCGGCAGGGCCGTATCGGGAGCTTCGTGTGGTGCTCCGGCCCCATCCGCAGGGATCGCGGGAGGCGTACGAGGTGCTCCGCGCGCGCGGTGTGCTCCTCGACCCGTCGCCCGATCTGACCGACGAGGACACCCATCCCGAGGCGCTGGACACCGGGGAGATTCGCCACATGGCGAGTCTCCTGTCGGCGGCGCGGTTTGTCGTGAGCAGCTGGGGCACGACGGCGCTGCTGGAGGCCTGCATCTTCGATACGGCGGCCGTGCAGCTCCGGTGGATGGACGTGCTCCCGCGGACTGCCCCGCACGAAGCACAGCTGGTCCGCGACTTCCAGCGGTACATCCACATGCGAGCCTTCGACGCCACCGGCGCACGGCCATACTGCGATCACCCCGATCAGCTCAACGGCACGCTGGCGGAACTGGAGGCGCGGCGTGCCGAGTACTCGAGGCGCCGGGCCGATGCCGTGGCCCGACTCACGCGGCTTCCGCTGGACGGCGTGGTCGACCGGGTGTGTACCGCACTGGAGCCGGAACTCGGCGGAGGGAGGCGGTCCGCGTCGGCCGCGGTGGTCACGCGGTGATGTTCTTCGGGCTGAGCCTGCTGGTGTACGGCGGGCTGGTGGCGTGGCTGTCGAGCCGCCTGGCGGGCAGCACCATGGAATGGAGCTTGACCCTCGCGCATCTGGCGCTGGCGGCCGGCATCAACGCACATCTCCTCTGGGTGGCGCGCCGGCGGTCGCTCTCGTTTCTCGGCTCGGCGCCGCTGGCGTTTCTGGTGGTCCACCACGTCTACTTCACGTTGTCCGGCCTGCGGTACTTCTCGCCCATCGTGCTGTATCCCCAGTTCGACCTGACGCTGCCACAGCAGTTCGCCGGCTCGGTGGCGGCGGCCGCGGTGCTGCTGGTGTGCGGTCTGGTGCTCGGCCGGCAGCGCGGGCCGACCTCCGAGCGCATGAGGGCCTGGGTGCGCGCGTTCGCGCCCGACCTCGGGCGGCTGGTGGTCGTCTCGCTCGTCGGGTCGGTCCTGTGCAAGCTGGTGCTCTTCCGGCTCGGCTACGGCTCCGTCTACAGCGGCAGCGAGTACGGCGAGAACATCGTCCGCAGCTACTGGGATTTCCCGATCCTGCTGGCGAACGAGGTCTTCGGCGTGCTCTCGATCGCGCTCGGCCTCCTGTTCCTTCTGCGCCGGGGCGAACGCAGCCGGCACCCGATCGTCTTCGTGGCGGCGGCGGCGGCGGTGCTGCTCCAGGTCGCCTATGTCCTGCTGTACCTGAAAGCGCGCATGATCCTGCTCACGCTGCCGATCACCCTGGCGCTGGTGGCGGAAGTGACCTCGCGCCGGCGTGCGGAGCGGCTGCTACAGGCGGTCTGGCTCCTGCTGCCGTTGGTGTCGTTGGCGGGCGTGCAGCTCACCCTGCTCATCGGGCGGTTCAACGTCCCGGAGGATGCGGGGCTCCGCCTGGCGATCGGGGTCATCAACCGGCGCGCCGATCTGACCGACTTCGCAACGGCCATGATGGTCCAGTCCCGGGGCCACGCGCACGATGCGTCCATCGTCCCCATGGCGGTTCTCAACGCGATTCCGCGCGCGGTGTTCCCCGGCAAGGCCTCCATCGTACGCGACAAGTACAGCGACATTCTCGAGCAGCGGCTCGGCTGGCCCGCGGGAAGCGGCGAAGACCTCCAGACCGACTATCTCGACACCGCGTTCAGCAACGGAGTGATGGCGTTCGGTCTCGCCGGCTTTCTGGTGGTGCCGGTCGCGCTGGTGTGGCTCTGGGGGCGCGCGGCCGAGTGGCTCGACCGGCATGCCCGCGGGCTGGCCTACGGCCTGACGCTCATCCCGCTCTGGCTCGGCGCCATGCACATCGAAGGGGAGTGGCCCTGGATCCCGCTCAACTTCCGGCAGGCGGCATTCTACGCCGTGCTCTGCCTGGGGCTCGCGCTCGCCATGCGGCTCCTGCACGACACGCTCGTCGTGGCAGGCTTGCCGCCGGCGAGGACGCGGGCCGGTCGCGGGGAGACCGCGCCCGCCCGCTCGTGACCACGCCCGACCGGTCGGTGCCGGTCGTGACGGTCAACGTTCGCCGCCTGGCGCGCCGGCGAACCGGGATCGAGCGCTATATGGACCGGCTGATCGAGGCCCTCCATGCGACCGGCCTCGCCCGGGTGCTCGCCACCACCTGCGAGGCACTCCCGTCCGGGAGTCTGCCGGGCGCCGAGATCCTGCTCTACCACATGAACGGGCTGCGTGCCGGACGGCTCGGCTCCCAGATCCGGAAGCTCTGGTTCGATGCCTGGGGCTGTCTCGCGCCGGTGCGCGATCGGGGCTCGGTGCTCTTTCATGGGATGGACGGGCTCGCGCCCCGGTCGCTCCGGCGCAGCGACCGCTGCGTGGTGACCATCCACGACCTCGCCTTCGCAGTGTACCCCGACCTGTACGACCGGCGCACCCGCCTGCTCTACCGGGCCGTCCTCCCGTGGACCGTGCGCCGGGCCGACCGTATCATCGCCGATTCGATGCAGACCGCCGATGATCTGGTGCGCCTCACCGACACGCCGGCCTCGCGCATCGACGTGGTCCATCTGGGCGTGGACGCCAGGTACTTCCATCCTCCGGGCCCGGAGGTTCCGCCGGGACCCTGGGACGGCGGCCCCTACGTGCTGGCGGTGGGCGGGATCTCGCCCCGGAAGAACGGGCGCCGGGTGCTCGAGGCCTTCGCCCGCTGGCGGGCGCGCGACGAGCGGCACCGCGACTGGCGGCTGCTGGTGGCAGGCCAGTCGCTCGATCCGGAGTTCGCGGGCGCACGGCCCGTCGTTCCCGAGGGCGTGATGCTGCTCGGGCACGTGGACGACCGTGCACTCCATGTACTCTACGCCCGGGCGCGGGCGCTCCTCTTTCCCGCCCTCTATGAAGGGTTCGGGCTGCCGATTCTCGAGGCGATGGCGCTGGGCACGCCGGTGGTCACATCGGTGACGGGATCGGCGCCCGAGGCCGCGGGCGAGGCCGCGGTGCTGGTGGATCCGCTCGATGTGGACGCGATCGTCGCCGGGCTCGAGCGCGCCACAGATCCCGACGAGTGCCGACGGCTCCGGAGCCAAGGGCCTGCGAGAGCGCGGGAATTCACCTGGGAGCGGACGGCGGCCCTCACGGCCGAGGTGTACCGTGCCCTCGCGGGCTGACGCCGGTGGCAAGACGCGCATCGTCCTGAACGCCGCGAACGTCACGGGTCGCGGCGCCTCGATTGTGGTCGCGAACCTGGTTCCCGAGCTCTACGCCGCACTTCCCGAGGCCGACTTCCTCACGCTGGTGCCGCGCACGCCGGAGCTGATGGAGGCGGTGCAGGGCGACCGGGCCACGGTCGTGGCCGGACCGGTGCGGAGGGGACCGTTGAACGATCTCGGCCGGCTGTATGATCTGCACCGCGGGCTGCGCCGGATCGTCGAGCAAAGCGGTGCCGGAGTGTGTCTGACCCTGGGCGATGTGGGGCCGGCAGGGCTGCCGTGCCCGCACGTCGTCTTCCTGCACAATCCGCTGTTCGTGTACTCCACCGAGGAGCTGGCGGGCGGGGGTGACTGGCCGCCGCTCAAGCGGCACTACCTGTTGTGGCAGTTCCGCCGGACCATCCGGCACGCGTCGCGCATCATCGTGCAGACGCCGGTGATGCGTGACCGGCTTGCCGCCCGATTCGCCGTAGACGTCGGTGCCGTCGAGGTCATCCCCCAGCCCGTGCCGCGCCACGTGACCCGCCGTCGCGGCGAGCCGGGGCGCACGCCCATCGGCGCCTGCGCGAAGCCGATCCGCCTCCTGTTTCTCGCCGCCTATTACGGGCACAAGAACCACCGCATCCTCCCGGCGGTCGCTCGGGAGCTGCGTGCGCGGGGTCTCGCCGACCGGGTGCAGATCTTCGTCACCCTGGGCGGGACGGCGCCCGCGAGGTTGCGGGCGGAGCTCGCCGGCTGCACGGATGTGATCACCGACCTGGGGCCGCTCGGGGCGGCGACGGTGGCCGACGCGCTCGCCGATGCCACCGCCCTGTTCCTCCCGACGCTGGTGGAGAGCTACGGCCTGATCTATCTGGAGGCGATGGCCTCGGACCGGCCGATCCTGACCTCCGACCGGGATTTCGCCCGCTGGATGTGCGGCGACACGGCCCGGTACTTCGATCCGCTGGATGCGCGCTCGATCGTGGACGCGATCGCCGCCCGTCCCGAGCTGGCCCGCGCCGATCTGCGCACCCTCGCCGATGCCCGGCTGCGCGAGCTCCCCGCCGACTGGCGCGCCGTCGCGTCGGAGTTCGCCCGGACGCTGTCGCTGCCGCGGGGCTGAGCGGCCGTCTTGGTCGCCTTCACCCCGGCGATTAGGTTACTGCCGCCCAATGCGTTTCCTCCTTGGCAAGCTCCGTCGACGCTACATCTGGCGCCGGATCGCGCTCGAACGCTTGACCGAGCCGCTCCACCTGAATCTCCTGTCGCTCGCGGTCGCTGCGGTCGGGACGTTCCGGGCCCGGGTCGCGTTCGATCTGGTGCTGCGTCAGCACCATGCCTTCGGACTGCTCCAGGCGGCGGATTTCGGCCGGGCCCTCGGGCTCGAGGCCCTGACGGCGATCGAGTTCGGCGTGGCCAACGGGGCGGGGCTGCTCAACCTCTGCGAGGTGGGAGACCGGGTCACCGCGGTCACGGGGGTTCGCTTCGACGTCGTCGGCTTCGATACGGGCGCGGGGATGCCGCTGCCGGTGGACCACCGCGACCACCCGGAGTACTACCGGGCGGGTGATTTCCCTATGGACCGCGGCGCACTCGATGCGCGGCTGCCGCCGAACGCACGCGTGGTCTACGGAGACGTCGCGCAGACGGTGCCTCGCTTCCTCGCCGGCGTCTCGACCGCGGCCCCGATCGGGTTCGTCTCGCTGGACCTCGATTACTACCGGTCCAGCCGCGATGCGTTGGGTCTCCTGAAGGATACGGACCCTCGGAAGTACCTGCCCGTGACGCTGATGTACCTCGACGACATCGCCTTTCCGGGACACAACGAGTGGTGCGGCGAGCTGCTCGCCGTGCGGGAATTCAATGCGGAGAACGCGCTGCGGAAGATCGGGCGCTACCCCTTCCTGCGCAGCCAACGCGTGTTCAAGAATCCGGCCTGGCTCGAGCATATGTTCACGCTCCAGGTCCTCGATCATCCAGAGCGCCAGCCGGGCGGCTCGCAGGCAATTCGCAGCCGCGTCGTGCTGGAGAACCCCTATCTTTAGCGCATGTCGAGCGCGCGGAGAGCGATATGAACGGGCTGGCGGTGGTCGCCGGTGGTGGCGGCTTCATCGGCGGGCATCTGGTGGGCGAACTGCTCCATCGGGGCTGGGCCGTTCGAGCGGTGGACATCAAGCCGACCGACCAATGGTATCAGCTCGTTCTCGGGGCCGAGAACATCGTGGCCGACCTGAGCCAGATCGAGCAGTGCCGGCGGGTGTGCGCCGGGGCCGATCGAGTCTATCAGCTCGCCGCGGACATGGGCGGCATGGGGTTCATCGAGACCCACCGGGCGCTCTGCATGCTTTCGGTGCTCACCAATACCCACATGCTGCTCGCGGCGCGCGATGCGGGCGTGGCGCGGTTCTTCTACTCGTCCTCCGCCTGTGTGTACAACGTGGACCGGCAGCGGGACACGAACGTGGTGGCGCTCAAGGAGCAGGATGCGTATCCCGCCATGCCCGAGGACGGCTACGGGTGGGAGAAGCTGTTCTCCGAGCGGATGTGTCGGCACTTCAGAGAGGACTTCGGGCTGGCCACGCGCGTCGCGCGGTTTCACAACGTCTATGGACCCTTTGGGACCTGGGAGGGCGGGCGGGAGAAGGCCCCCGCCGCGATCTGCCGCAAGGTTATCGAGGCCAAGCTGCGGGGCACCGGGCAGATCAGCATCTGGGGCGACGGTCACCAGACCCGATCCTTCATGTATATCGAGGACTGCATCAGGGGCACCGAGGCGATTCTGGAGAGCGACATTCTCGAGCCGATCAATCTCGGCTCGAGTGAGCTGGTGACCATCAATCAGCTGGTGGACCTCGCGGAGGAGATCGCCGGGGTCAAGCTCGAGCGCCGCTACGAGCTGAACGCTCCGAAGGGCGTGAACGGCAGGAACTCCGACAATACGCTGATCCAGCGCTACCTCGGATGGGAGCCGGGCATCCGACTGCGAGACGGACTGGAGCGGACCTACCGCTGGATTCACGACGAGTACGTCGCGAAGTACTGCACCTGATGGGTCGCACCTTCCTCCTCCTTTCTCCCGTTTACCCGCCTGATCCCGCGAGCGTCGGCCAGCATATGGCCGACGCCGGAGCGGAGCTCGTGCGGCGGGGTCATCGCGTCGTCGTCCTGACGGCGGATCGCGGCTACGACAACCCGTCGGAGCGCTACCCGCGGCGTGAGGTGCGGGGCGGTGTCGAAATCCGCCGCCTCCGATGGTGCTCCTTCGGCAAGAGCTCGCTCGCTGCCCGGCTCGCCGGCGCCGTGTCGTACGTGCTGCAGGCCGCGGTGCACGGCCTGTTCGTGCCCCGGCTCGACACGGTCGTGGTGAGCACGGTGCCTCCGATGGTCGGCCTCACCGCACTCACCCTGACCGTGCTGCGCGGGGCGCGACTCAAGTTCTGGATCATGGACCTCAACCCGGACCAGATGGTGGCTCTGGGTCTCGTCGGCCGTGATTCGCTTGGCGCCCGCGTGCTCGATGCCATCAACCGCCGGGTCCTGGCACGGGCCGAGGACGTCATCGTGCTCGACCGGTTCATGGCCGAGCGGGTGAACCGCAAGCTGGCGGTGGGGGAGCGGCTGACGGTGCTGCCGCCCTGGCCCATGACCCAGGCGGGGGAGCCGATCGCGCCGGGAGAGAACCCCTTCCGCCGGGAGCACGGGCTCGACGGGAAATTCGTGATCATGTACAGCGGCAATCACAGCCCCTCCAATCCGCTGGCCACCATGCTGCGCGCCGCCGAGCGGGTGGCCGACGACCCGCGCCTCGTCTTTCTGTTCGTCGGCGGGGGCGTGGGCAAGTGCGAGGTCGAGGCGTCGCGCAGCCCGAACATCCGCTCGCTCCCGTATCAGCCGCTCGAGCGCCTGCGGCACTCGCTTGCCGCCGCCGATGTGCATCTGGTGACGATGGGCGATGCGGTCGTGGGTGCGATCCATCCCTGCAAGGTGTACGGCGCGCTGGCCGCTTCACGCCCGGTGATCTTCGTCGGGCCGGAGCCGTCCCACATCTCCGAGCTGGTGGCCGAGCACCGGGTAGGCTGGCGCATCGCCCACGGCGACGTGGAGGGTGCGGTGCGGCTGCTCCGGAGCCTGCCCACGATGCCCCGCGCGGAACTGGCCGACATGGGGCTCCGGGCCCACCGGCTGGTGGCCGATCGACTCAGCAGGCCCGTGCTCTGCGGCCGCCTGGTGGACGTGCTCGAGAACCGGAGGCGATGAGCTCCCCGCCGCTGGTGCTGGTGACCGGGGCCACCGGCTTTCTTGGCGGGCACGTCTGCAGCTGGCTCACGGAGCGGGGGCACCGGGTCCGGGCGCTCAGCCGCCGGCCGGGGGCTGCCCCTGCCGGCACCGAGGAGGCAATCGTCCGCGGGCTGGACGACACCGTCGGGCTGCGGCGTGTCCTCGAGGGTGTGACCACCGTGATTCATCTTGCCGCGCACGTCCACCGGCCCCACGACCGGAATGGTGAGCGGACGGCCCGTGCGGTGAACGTCGAGGGCACCCGCGCGTTGCTCGACGCCGCGGTGGCGGCCGGGGCGCGGCGGTTCGCGTTCGCCAGCACCGTGAAGGCCGTGGGTGAGGGCGGCGACGAGTGTTGGACCGAGACCACCCGGCCGGCCCCCGCCGACGCATACGGCCGGACCAAGCTCGAGGCCGAAGGGCTGGTACGCGCCGCCGCCATTCGCCACGGACTTCATGCGCCGATCCTCCGGCTTCCACTGGTGTACGGCCCCGGCATGCAGGCCAACGCCCTGCGCCTTTTCGAACTGGTGGCGCGAGGCGCGCCGCTCCCGCTCGGAGCCGTGGAGAATCGCCGGAGCCTCCTCTATGCCGGCAACTTCGTCGCCGCCCTGGGCGCGGTCCTGGAGCACGAGGCAGGCAGTGACCTGTTCTTCGTGAGCGACGGCCCGCCGGTCTCGACACCACAGCTGGTCCGGGAGATCGCCGAGGCGCTCGGCCGGCCTGCCCGGCTCATCCCGGTGCCGGTTGCGCTTATGCGCGCGGCAGCGCGTGGGGGTGATCTGGCGGCTCGTGCCGTGCCGTTTCCATTGACCAGCGCGAACCTGGAGCGCCTGATCGGGTCGCTGGCGGTCGATGGCAGCAAGCTGGAACGGGTCCTCGGATTTCGGGCGCCCTATACGCGCCAGGCTGGGCTCGCGGCCACCGCGCGGTGGTACCTCGCACGGAGGTCCGACTGAGTCCGGTGCTCATCACGCTTGCCGCCGCGGTCGCGACCCTCCTCCTCACGGGGCTGGCACGGCAGCTCGCCCTGGCGCACGCGCTGTTGGATCTGCCCAACGAGCGGAGCTTGCACGCGGCCCCGGTCCCGCGCGGCGGCGGGCTCGCCATCGTGGCCGTGACCCTCGCCGGAACCGCCGCGCTGGGCGGAGCAGGATGGCTGCCGCTCCGGACGACGGTCGCCCTGCTCGGTGGCGGAGCGCTGGTTGCCGGGGTCGGCTGGCTCGACGACCGGAGAAGCTTGCCCGTGGCGACCAGACTAGCGGCGCACCTCGCGGCCGCCCTGTGGGCGCTGGGGTGGCTCGATGGGCTCCCCGTCCTGGCGGTGGGCGAGGGGGTGGTGTGCCTCGGCGTGTTCGGCAGCGTCCTGGCCACGATCGCGATCGTATGGGCCATCAACGTCACCAATTTCATGGATGGGATCGACGGGCTCGCCGCCGGGGAGACGACGACCGTGGCGCTCACCGCCGCACTCCTCATCGGAGGCGCCGCGCCGGACCTGGCCGCGGCGGCGGCCCTGACCGGCGGAGCGGCCCTGGGCTTCCTGCCCTGGAACTGGCGCCCCGCCCGGATCTTCATGGGCGACACAGGCTCCGGGTTCCTGGGGTACACACTGGCGGTTCTCGCCCTGGCGTCGGAGCGTGCCGGCGCGATGCCGGTGCTGGTCTGGCTGCTGCTCTACGCCATGTTCGCTGCCGACGCCACGATCACGATTATCCGCAGGATCTGGCGGGGCGAGCAGTGGTACACCGCGCACCGCTCCCACGCGTATCAGCGCCTGGTGCAGGCGGGGTGGTCGCACGCGAGCGTGACGGGGGCCATCCTCCTGGTCAATGTCGCCCTCGGTGTGCTCGCCTGGCGCGTAATGGCGCGACCCGGCCTGCTCGGTCCTGTGCTGGCCACCGTCGCTGCCGGATGCGTACTGGGCTATCTCCTGGTGGAGCATCGCCATCCCATGGTGGCCGGTCCCAGGCGCGCCCGTGTGGAGAACCGCGCCGGATGAGCCTATCTTCTCACACGTCCTGATGCCCGGCCACGGGAGGGCTGTGAGCGCTCAACCCCAGCATCCGCTGTCCCCAAGCCCGGCCGAACCGTCGGCCGCTGGCGAAGTGTCGCTGCTGGCCCTGCTCAATGTGTTCCTCCGGTACCGTGGCCTCATCGCCGGAACGGCCGTAGCGCTCGCAGCTGCGGTGTCCATCATTACCCTCCTGATCCCGCGAACCTACACGGCTCATTCCACGATCACTCCCCAAAGCCGGCGGCCCATGTCGTCCCTGTCGGGCCTGGCGGCGCAGTTCGGGCTGCTGATGCCCCCAACGGAGGCGGGCCAGTCTCCGGCCTTTTACGCCGATCTGCTGACCTCTCGTGAGCTCCTGGGTGATGTGGTGGACACACCTTTCGAGTATCCGAGCGATACGGGGCTGGTCCGAGGGACACTGATCGACATCTACCGAGCGAAGGGCCGCACCCCGGCGCTGCGCCGGGACGCCGCGATCCGGCGACTCGAGAACGACGTGGAGGCCAACACCGTTCAGAAGACCGGAGTGATCGAGGTCGAGGTCCAGGCCCGGAACCCGGTCCTGGCCCAACGTATCAGCCAGCGGTTAATCGAGCTGCTCAACGATTTCAACTTGCACACTCGCCAGAGCCAGGCGGCCGCGGAGCGCCAGTTCACGGAGCAGCGGCTCGGTGAGGTCCGGCGCGACCTGCGCCAGGCGGAAGACGCGCTGCAGGGGTTCCTCCAGCGCAATCGTGACTACCGCAACTCGCCGCAGCTCAGTTTCGAGCAGGACCGGCTGCAACGGCAGATGTCGCTCGAGCAGCAGCTCTTCACGACGCTGGCCGAGGCGTTCGAGCAGGCGAAGATCGAAGAGGTGCGCGATACCCCGGTGATTACCGTCGTCGAGACCCCCGAGGCACCGGTTCGGCCGGACCCGCGCGGGCTGTTGCGCAACGGGCTGCTCGCGCTCTTCCTCGGCGCGGTGGCCGGCATGGCGTTGGCCATCGGACGGGCCTATGCCGTGAATGTGCGCGCGCTCCGCGCGGACGAGGCCACGGAGTTCGAGCGACTCCGCCACGAAACCTTCCAGGACCTGACCCGGCCCTGGCGTCCACTCCGACGCGCGTGGGCGCGTCACACCGACACACCCTTCTCGGCGCCGGAGCCTTAATGCGAGTACACTTAGCGATGGCTTGAGGTTTGCTGCGGGTGGGCCGCCGAACTCCGGCAAGCGCATAAGGTGTGGCTTGCCATTGTCTTGACTCTGAATCCGTGCCCGGAGATACTCTACCGGAATGGCACCCCCATCGTCCCTTCCGCTCGCCTCCAGAGTTCGAAACCGGTATCTCTTCGGCTCCGACCTGCTGCTCTTCGCCTCGGCGACCATCCTCTCGTTCGCGCTGCGGTTCGAGGGCTACGAGTGGGGCCCTGACCTGACCCACGCAGCCGTTCTCTTCCTCGCCATCTGTCTCCCGCTCAAGCTCGCAATCTTCTGGCGCGTCGGCATCTACCGGCGGCTCTGGCGCTATGCCGGGATCATGGATGTCGAGCGTCTCATTTCGGCGTCGATCGCTTCGGGCCTGACCTGTCTCGTCGTCGGGGCGTGGGTCATGCCCGCCGTGGGACTCACGGAAATGCGGGTGCCGCTCAGCGTGCTCTTCATGGACGGGCTGCTGACCGCCGCTTTCGCCGCCACGCCCCGCTTCGCGATCCGGGGCTTTGGGCGCCGGAAGCAGCAGCACCGTCTCGAGGGCGCCCGCCGCGCGCTCATCGTGGGCGCCGGCGCCGCGGGCGAGATGATCGTCAAGGAGCTCATCGGCCACCCGAACCTGGGCCTCAACCCGATCGGGTTCGTGGACGACGACCGGTCGAAGCACAACCACCGGTTGTGCGACCTCCCGGTGCTCGGCGGGCTGTCGGCCATTCCCGACCTGGTGCTGTCGCACGACATCGACGAGGTCGTGATCGCCATGCCGATGGCGTCCGGACCCCTGGTCCGGCAGGTGGTCCGCGCCGCGCTGGAGGTCGGGGTCAAGACCCGGACGGTGCCGGCGATCTCGGACATCATCTCGGGGCGGGTGAGCGTCGCGTCGCTGCGCCAGGTGGAGATCCAGGACCTCCTCCGGCGCGAGCCCATCCAGACCGACCTCGAGCAGGTGCGGACCCTGGCCACCGGCGAGACGGTGCTGGTCACGGGCGCCGGCGGCTCCATCGGCAGCGAGCTCTGCCGGCAGCTGGCCAGGCTCGACCCGGCCCAGATCGTACTCCTCGGCCATGGCGAGAACTCCATCTTCGACATCCTGGCCGAGCTGAGCGAGCATTTCCCCAACGTCCCCGCCGTGCCAGTCATCGCCGACATCCGCGACCGGGAGCGGATGCGTCAGGTCTTCGCCGAGTGCCGGCCCTACAGCGTGTTCCACGCGGCCGCGCACAAGCACGTGCCGCTGATGGAGGGAAACATCGCGGAGGCGGTGACCAACAACGTGCTCGGCACCAGGAACGTCGCCGAGCTGGCAGCGGAGTTCGGGGTGGAGCACCTGGTCCTCATCTCCACGGACAAGGCCGTACATCCCACCAACATCATGGGCGCCACCAAACGGGTGGCGGAGCAGGTGGTGCAGGAGATCGCCCAGACCGGAGGCCGGAAGTTCGTGGCGGTGAGGTTCGGGAACGTGCTCGGCAGCCGGGGGAGCGTGGTGCCCACGTTTCTGCGGCAGATCCGCGCCGGGGGCCCGATCACGGTGACCCATCCGGAGGTGCGGCGCTACTTCATGACCATTCCCGAGGCGGTGCAGCCGGTGCTGCAGGCGGGTGCCATCGGACAGGGCGGTGAGGTCTTCGTGCTGGATATGGGCGAGCCGATCAGAGTGCTCGACCTGGCCACCGATCTCATCCGCCTGAGCGGTCTCGAGGTCGGGACCGACATCGAGATCCGGTTCACCGGCCTCCGCCCGGGCGAGAAGCTGTACGAGGAGCTGTTCTTCGATTCCGAGAGCGCGGTGCCCACCGACCACCCCAAGGTGCTCCGCGCCAGGAACGGAAGCCTGCCGGCCGGCTCGAGCGCGGTCGTGGAGGCGCTGGTGGAGGCCGCCCGAAGCGGCCGCACCGACGAAGAGGTACGGGAGCTGCTCCTGCGGGTCGTGCCGGGTTTCTGCGCGCAGCCCGAGACCGCCGAGAAGGTGGTCGGGGCGTCCTACTAGCCGCTCTCGCGCCTACTGCCGGGCCACCACGATCACCGTCACGAGCGCGGTGATCACCTGGGCCGCCGTGGCCAGCACCCCCAGCACGTTGCTCGGCGATTCCTGTGTGGTCCGGGTCGGCACGAAGACCACCGCCCCGGGCCGCGGGTGCGGCACGGCGTCCGCCAGCACGGCCTTCCGCTTCACTCCCTCCCGCTCGCCGTTGGGCTGCGTCACGTACGGATGTCGCGTGTCGGCCGTCTGCGTGTATCCCCCGGCGGCGTTCGCGTACCAGTCGAGGTTCTTCCCTTCGGTGAACGCCACGGGACCCGGCGAATTCACCGCTCCCTGCACGACGACGATCGGGTTGTACTCGGGGATGTGGATCGAGTCGCCCCCCGCCAGGATCAGATTGTCCCTGAAGGTGGTGTCCTTGAGCACCCGGACAAGGTCGATGCCGACCCGCTCCGGTACACCGGCCGCCATGCTGTCCCGCCGGCTGTCCGTGCGCGCCAGGACCGGCTGGAGCCGGTCGGTGCCGGTGGGCTGGGTGCCGCGGTACGCACGGTAGAACCGGATGCCGCCGGGGTACGCCTGCTCGGTCAGTCCCCCCGCCCGGGCGATCAGGTCGGACAGCCGCTCGGTCTTGGAGCGGAGCGAGTAGCGGCCCGGCGCCTTCACCTGCCCGGTCAGCGCCACCGTCCGCTGCAGCGACCAGTCGCCCTGACGCAAAATCAGCACGTTGTCGAACGGCTGCAGCGGGGTGTCGCCAGCGCCGCCGGTTCCGTCCGTCCCCCCATCCGTGCCGCGGCCGGCGAGCAGGAAGGTCGAGTCGAGCGGCACCCGGACGGTCTCGGCCAGGGCGTTCGGCGGACGGTGCTCGGGCAGCCGCGCGATCTCGGCCTCGAGCTGCGCGTCCTGGGTGAGGCCGTCGGCGAGCAGGACGACGTCGCGCATGGTCATCCCGTCGCGATACACGACGCGGCCGGGCCGGCGGACCGCGCCCACGATGGCCACGTACCGGTCGGGCTGGAAGGTGGTCCGGCTGAAGATCCGGATCTCGTCCTGATCCTCGAGCGCGAGGTCGTCGCGAACGTGGCCCAGCGAATCGGTGAACGCCGAGCGAAGCTGGGCGAAGGTCGAGTCCTCCCGCATCCGGGTCACCAGAATACGCGGCAGGTACACGTCGGGCCTGGGCCCGCCCGCGAGGCGGATCGCGTCGCTGAGCTTCATCCCCGGTGTGAAGCCGACCTCGCCTTCCACCCACACATTGCCCCGGACGGTCACGTAGCCGCGCTGGCGGTCGGGCACGGCGTACACCGTGACCGAATCGCCCGGCGCCATCGGGACCGCAGGAACGACGCCGCCCACGAACTGATCGGCGCCGACCGCGACCACCACCCGGGCGCGCCCGCCCGTGCCGCGCGATTCAGGCGGGAGAATGCGGTGAATGGTGACCCGCGCCTGATAGGCGCTCGGCTGGAAGCCCCCCGCGAACTCGATCGCGTCGCGCAGCGTCTCGTCGGGACGAAGCTCGTAGACCGCGGGCCGGAGCACTTTGCCGGTGACCGTGGCGAACCCGCCGTGGACCGGGACGAACACCACGTCGCCGCTTTGCAGCCGGACTTCGGTCGGGTTGCTCCCATGGAGCAGGTAGTCGTAGAGATCGAGGCTGTCCACCAGCTCGGTCCCGCGCCGCACCAGGACGTGCCGGAAGCTGCCGTTGGTGGTCGGACCGCCGGCCGCATAGAGCGCCGTGAGCACCGTCCCCGCCGCCGAAACCTGATACGCGCCCGGCCGCACCACGTCACCGGCCACGTAGACCTGGATCGTCCGAAGTTTGCTGATCGAGAGCTGGAACTTCGTCGTCGCGCTGGCCCCGCGGCGGATGCCGGAGTAGACCCGGCTCAGCCGGTCGTACAGCAGATTCTCGACCTGGCCCAGCGTCAGGTTCGCGACGTAGACCTGGCCCACCTGCCGGATGACGATGAATCCCTCCCGGGTGACGGGGAGGGTCTGCGTGCGCTCCACGTCGCCGGTGAGAATGAGCACGAGCACATCGCCCGGGCCCAACCGATAGTTCTCGTCCACCGGACCGGTCTGGGTGGGCTGGAAGCTGGTGGAAGTGCGGCGGAAGGTTTCGATCCCGAAGATCTTGAGCCCCGCGCCCCGGAGCACGGCGATGGAGTCGGCCAGCGAGTCGGCCCGCAGCGAGTCGGCTCGAACCAGCCGGAGCGAGTCGAGCACCGCGCGCATCGAGTCCGACACGACTCGCGTCGAATCGACGACCGCGAGCGAATCGGCGGCCTGGTCGCTCAGCACGCCGAGCGAGCGCACCGCGTCAAGGGTGCGCGGGCCGATCTCCGGCGTCTGGGAGGTGTCCGCGCCCATCAGATAATCGTCCAGCATGTCTTCCGGATAGCCGGCGGCACGGAGGCGTGCCCGCACCTGATCGGGCGTGAGCC
Source organism: Gemmatimonadales bacterium (assembly GCA_036377715.1). Taxonomy (GTDB): domain Bacteria; phylum Gemmatimonadota; class Gemmatimonadetes; order Gemmatimonadales; family GWC2-71-9; genus CAVVWJ01. Next base: position 15,078 of record DASUXW010000232.1, on the reverse strand, counting down.
CCGACTGCATGAGCCGCGAGCGCAGCTCCTGCACGAGCTCGGGCTGGGTGCGGAGCATCTCCTGGGCCTGCTCGGGGCTCGGGAGCTGCTGCCCGCTGGGCACCTGTGCGGCAAGCGTGGTGACAAAGATGGCCGGAGCGGCCAGGACAGACCACGCCCTGGGGGCCAGGAACCTGCGCAGAACCGGAGAGGGCATGGAGGCCGAAGATGGCTTGTAAGTAAGGTGATGTCAAGCGGTTGCGCGAGTGACCTCGCGCCAGAAGGCCAGCGTATCGCGGGCGATCGCGGCGTCCGTGTAGCGGTCTACGACCCGCTGGCGCGCCGCGGCACCCAGCCGCTGGTGCTCGGCGGGCGTGTCGTGGAGCTGCTGGAGCGCATCGGCGAGCGCACCCACGTCTTCCTCGGGCACCACGATGCCGGCATCGCCCACGACCTCCGGGATCGCACCCGCGGCGCTGCCCACCACGGCGATCCCGTGTGCCATGGCCTCGAGCGGCGCGCGCGGGGTGACCTCGATCCACCGCGGCGTCGTGCGGGAGGGGGTCACCAGCACGTCGAGCTTCGGCCAGACCTCGCCTACGCCGCTTCGCGGCAGCGCGCCCAGCCAGGTCACCCGCCCGGCGATGCCGAGCCGCTCGGCCAGCCCTTCGAGCTCCTCCTGGGCGGGACCGGTGCCCACCACCGTAATCGTCCAGCGGCCTACCAGCTTCACGGCCGCGCGGAAGAGCAGGTCGAGGCCCTTTTCCGGGATGAGCCTGCCCACGAACCCGAGCGCGAGTCCGGTGTGCGGCGCGCGCGCGACCGGGGCCGGGAGCGGCACGCCGAGCTGGAGGATGGTGCGGTGCGGCAGCGAGTCGTGCCCCCGAAGCGCGAGCCGGCCGGCCAGATCGTTGACGGCGATGAGCCCGGCTGCACCCGACAGCGCGCGGTTGCGCCGAAGCCGCGCGAGCGTACCCCGGGACACCGGAAGGCTCTCGCGGGTGAGGACGACGTAGGGCAACTTGAGGCGGCGCGCCGCGCGGGCCACCGCCGCCGCGCCGTTCGACCCGGGGTCCTCTTCGATCTGCACGAGGTCGGGGTGGAGCTCGTCGAGCAGACCACGGACCGTGCGGATGTGCCAGTAGGAGTCGGCGCCCGGTGCCGCTCGGCCACGGATGGGGACCGGGACCACGCGGAGGCCTCCGTCCTGGTCGGCACCCGTCCGCTCTTCGCGGTCGAGCCCCGCCGGGACCCATCGGTCGGGAACGGCGGCGGTGACGGCCACATCCAGGCCGGCGAGGGCGCGAAGTTTGCCACGCGCCGAGGGGTCGGCGTAGGCACGGGAGACGATCAGGGCGCGCACGCCCGCAATCTCGCTCTGCGCGGCGCCGGGACCAAGGGCGGACGCGCGGTTGACTTGGCTCGTGGCTCGTGGTGAACTTGGCGGAGCTCCCCCATGCGCATCCTGCATCTCGCGAAGTACTACTGGCCGCGCTCCGGCGGCATGGAACGGGTGGTCCAGGGCCTCGCGGAAGGCGCCGCGGCCCTGGGCCACCACGTCGAGGTCGTGGCGATCGAGGGCCGCGGTCCGGGCGGGAGCGCGGGCCGGCAGCGCTCGTCGGTCACCCGCGCTTTCTCGTTCGCCGCCCTGGGCTCGCAGGAGATCGCGCCCGGCTACATCGCGGCGGCGTGGAAACGGGCGGACATCATCCACGTGCACCATCCGCATCCGCTCGCCGACGTGGCCTGTCTCCTCCGCGCGGGGCGCACGCCGGTGGTCGTCACCCAGCACGCCGACTCGCGGCGCTCGGTGTATCGGCCGGCCACCCGGCTGGTGCTGCGGAGGGCCGCGGCGGTGGTGGTGCCGAGCCGCGCGCACCTCGCGCTGTCCGACGAGCTGGTGGGCTATGAGAGCAAGGTGGAGGTGATCCCCTTCGGGATCGACGAGTCGCGGTGGGAGACGGTGCCGCCGACGCCGCCCGGCGCGCCGCCTCGGGCGATCTTCATCGGCCGGCTCGTGGCCTACAAGGGGCTGGACATTCTCCTCCGCGCGCTGGAACGGGTGCCCGAGCTGCGGCTGGACATCGTGGGGTCCGGACCGGAGGGGCCGCGGCTCCGCACACTGGCCCAGGCGCTCGCCATCACCGACCGCGTCCGGTGGTACGGCGAATATCCCGACGAGGACCTGCCACGCCGCATGGCCGACGCCGACTTCCTGGTGCTCCCGTCGGTCACGGTTCAGGAGATGTTCGGTCTCGTGGTGCTCGAGGCGATGGCAGCGGGCCGGCCGGTAATCACCACGGCACTCCCGAGCGCGGTGCGCGAGGTGAACGTACCGGGTGAGACCGGGCTCGAGGTGCCGCTTCGCGACGTGCAGGCGCTCGCGGAGGCGCTCGAGACGCTGTCCCGCGACCCGGGGCGCCGCCGCACCATGGGTGAGGCCGGGCGACGCCGCGTCGGGGAGCGCTTCACGCAGGCGGCGATGGCGGAGGGGCACATCGAGCTGTACGACCGGATCCGCGGCGCGGGCCGCTGACGGGCTTCACGGCAGCCGCAACGGGTTCACCACGGAGACACGGAGGGCACGGGGACGGCCACGGAGGGTATTCGGGTTCGGGCGGCTTCCTTGGACCCGGACACCATCACATTTGTTGGTGTTGGCCCCGCTCCCCGATGGGCTCCGTGAACCGCGGCCGACTTCGTGGCTGTCTCCGTGCCCTCCGTGTCTCCGTGGTGAACCCGTTGCGGTGACAGCTCACGACCGGATCGCCGTCGCGCGGCGGCGCGCTCGTCGTGCCCACCAGGCCATCGCGGGGAATCCGTAATGCCGCCGCACCAGCATCCAGGTCACCGGTGCCACGGACAGGGCGGCGAGGAGGATGATCCCGGTGGTCTGATTGGAGATGCCCAGCAGCTTGAGGGCCGAGGCCAGCAGCACGAAGGCCAGCGCCCGGCGCACCAGCCCGCCCGGGGCCTTGGCCGAGAGATGCGCCCCGACCCACACGCCCGGAATCGAGCCCACCAGCAGCGACGTCGTCAGGTCCAGCTTGAAATCGCCGAACAGGATGTGCCCCAGCGCGGCCGACGCGACGAGCGGCACCGCCTGGAGCAGGTCCGTCCCCACCAGCTCGTTGGCCTTGAGCGTGGGGTAGAGCGCCATGAGCGCGATGATGATGAGCGAGCCCGAGCCGACCGACGTCAGCCCCACCACGGTCCCGCCGATGAGGCCGATGAGAACCGTGGGCAGCACGCGCAGGGTAACCGAGGGCGGCCCGTGCGGCAGCGGCGCGGCGCGTCCGTCGCGCACGCGCGCGTGCTCGACCAACCGGAGGTAGGCGCGCACGATGAGGCCAAACGCCGCCAGCAGGAGCGCCACGCCCAGCGCGGACCGAATGAAGTTCTGGACGGCCTCGCCGTGCCCGAGCGCCCGGGCGATGAGCACGCCGCTGAACGCACCCGGCACCGAGCCGACGCACAGCCACTTGACCAGGCCGAGGTGAACGGTGCCGCGTCGCAGGTGGACGACCGATCCCACCGGCTTCATCACGGCGCTGGCCACGAGGTCGGACGATACCGCCGCGAGCGGCGGCACGTTGAAGAAGAGAACGAGCACCGGCGTCATCAGGGCGCCGCCGCCCATCCCGGTCAGCCCGACGATGGTGCCGATGCCGAAGGCTGCGATGGCGAGCAGGGGGTCCAGGGTCACGAAGTCTCCATGGCGTCGAGCCGCGCCCCGTGGCGGCGGTGCAGCAGATTGCCCGGGAATGGTAGCACCGGGCCGACAGCGGCGCGCGGGCCGAGAGATTCCGGCGTCGCTCCGAGGGCCGGCACGACCGTCTGGGCAATGGTCGGGCCAGGGTGGCCCGCCGGCCTTGTGCGCCCGTATCCGGGCGCGCCACATTGGGCGGTGCCTCCCACCCGGCGCCGCCATGGATCCTGACGATGAAGCCTCCCGTCCCGGCGAGGTGACCCGGCTGCTCCACGCGGCCCGCCAGGGCGAGCGCGACGCGCTGGATCGATTGGTCGCGCTGGTCTACGACGATTTGCGGCGCCTCGCGCGCCGGCAGCTCGGCCGCGAGTACGGCGAGCGCACGCTCGATGCGACCGGCCTCGTCCACGAAGCCTACCTCAAGCTTGGCGCCGGCGCGCAGGCCGCCGGCGACCGGGCGCACTTCCTCGCCATCGCCGCCCGCGCCATGCGCCAGGTGCTGGTGGACCACGCCCGCGAGCGCAAGGCGGCGAAGCGCGGCGGCGACTGGGCACGGACCACCCTGACCGACGGCATCTGGGGCCGCGAGTTCGAGCCGGACGATTTGCTCATGCTCGACGAGGCGCTCGAACAGCTCGACCCGCGTCAGCGCCAGGTCGTGGAGCTCCGCTTTTTCGGCAGCATGGAGGAGCGGGAGATCGCCACCGTGCTGGGGGTCTCCGAGCGCACGGTGCACCGGGACTGGGTGAAGGCGCGCGCGTGGCTGTACCGGCACTTCAACCCGGAGCCCACGACGTGACCAGGCCGTCCGAGCAGCAGATCCGGTTCTGCACGGCCTCGGACGGGGTATCGATCGCCTACGCGGCCTCGGGAAACGGACCACCCCTCGTCAAGACGGCCAACTGGCTGAGTCACCTGGAATTCGACTGGAACAGCCCGGTCTGGCGGCACTGGCTGCGCGAGCTCTCCCGCGACCACACGCTGGTTCGTTACGACGAGCGCGGCTGCGGTCTCTCCGACCGCACGGTGGACACCTTCTCGCTCGATGCCTGGGTGCGGGACCTCGAGGCGGTGGTGGACGCGCTGGCGCTCGAGCGCTTCCCGCTGCTCGGGATCTCGCAGGGCGGACCCATCGCCATCGCCTACGCGGCACGGCACCCGGAGCGGGTGAGCCGGCTGGTGCTCTACGGGAGCTATTCCCGCGGCCGTTCCCACCGCGATCCGACCGATCGGGAGCGGATCGAACGCGAGATGATGATTCGCATGATTGAGGTCGGATGGGGCCGGGACCACGCCGCCTTCCGCCAGGTCTTCACCAGCCTGTTCATCCCCGAGGCCACGCCGGAGCAGGCGGAGTGGTTCAACGAACTGCAGCGGGTCTCGACGGCGCCGGAGACCGCGAGCCTGATGGTGCGGACCTTCGACGGTCTGGATGTTCGCGAGCTGGCGCCCCGCCTTCGGATCCCGACACTCGTGCTGCACGGGATGGGCGACCTCCGCGTACCGTTCGACGAGGGACGCCTGCTCGCGTCGCTCATCCCGGGCGCGCGGTTCGTGCCGCTCGAGAGCCGGAACCACATCCTGCTGGAGTCGGAGCCGGCCTGGAGCCGCTTCCTCCGGGAGGTGCGCGGCTTTCTCGGCGTTTCGGCGACCAGCACGCGGCGGCAGCGGATCGATGCGCTCCTCGACGAGGCGCTGGAGCTCGAGCCCGCCGCGCGCTCCGCGTTCCTTGCCCGCGAGTGCGTCGATGACCCTTCGCTGCGCGAGGAAGTGGAGGAGCTGCTGTCGGACGCCGAGCGCAGCGGACTCACCGACAGGCTCGCCGGCGCGATCGCCAGCGCGCGGCTGCCGCGCCCCGCGCTCGCGCCCGGACAGCCCATCGGCCGGTACGAAGTCGTCGGGACGCTCGGCAGCGGCGGCATGGGCATCGTCTACAAGGCGCTGGACCGGAGGCTCGGCCGCGTCGTCGCGGTCAAGCTGGTGACCCCGCGCCTCGGCGCCGACGACGAGCTCAAGCTGCGCCTGATGCAGGAGGCCAGGGCGGTCGCGGCGCTGGACCATCCCAATCTCTGCACGGTGCTCCAGGTGGAGGAAACGGACGACGGGGAACTGTTTCTGGTGATGCCGTTCTACGAGGGCGAGACGCTGGCGAAGAAGCTCTCGCGCGGTCCGCTCGGGTTCGCCGAGGCACTGGAATACGGCGTGCAGATCGCCGACGGTCTGGCCCACGCGCACCGGGCCGGCGTCGTACACCGGGACATCAAGCCGGCGAACGTCGTGGTGACAGCCGAGGGACGGGTCAAGATCCTCGACTTCGGCATCGCGAAGCTCGCCGACCACAACCTCACCCGGCCCGGCGCCGTGCTGGGCACGCTGTCGTACATGAGCCCGGAGCAGGCCGCGGGGAGCGCAGTGGACCACCGCGCCGACCTGTGGGCGCTGGGGATCGTCCTGTACGAGATGGTGACCGGCCGAACGCCCTTCGCGGGCGAGGCGCGCGAGGCGCTGTACCTGGCGATCCTGCACCGCGAGCCGTCTCCCATGTCGGCGTTGCGCCCTGAGGTTCCCACCCGGCTCGAGGAGATCGTGCGCCGGCTGCTGCAGAAGTCGCCCGACCAACGGTACGCCTCGGCGGCCGATGTGGTCGCGGCGCTCGAGCCGCTCCGCCGCCGCCTGCCGCTCCCCGTCTGACCCAACGCTCCCGCCGGGATGTCCGGTGGGACCGACATCCTCCGCAGTACCTGGTAAGGACTCGACCCGACCTTTACCAGGAGCTCGCGATGCCACGCCTTCGTCCCGATCCCACTTTCTACGCCTCTCCCGCGCTCGCGATGGAGGCTCCCCCGGAGAAGCTGGCTTACGTCGCCCTGCTGGCGGTCGGCAACGATGGTCAGCGCGACGCCCTCGGCGTCGTGGACACCGATCCCGCCAGCTCCGCCTACGGCCGTCTGGTGGGCCGCACCGACTTCCCGCAGGGCGGCAACGAGCTGCACCACTTCGGCTGGAACGCGTGCAGCTCGCACCTCTGTCCCTGGGCGCCCAACGCCCACGTCGAGCGGCGCTACCTGGTGGTGCCCGGGACCCACTCGTCGCGCATCCACGTGCTCGACACCCGGCCGGACCCGCGACAGCCCGCGCTGGTGAAGGTGATCGAGCCCGCGGAAGTGCTGGCGAAGACCGGCTACGCCGCGCCGCACACGGTGCACTGCGGTCCCGATGGGATCTACCTGAACGCGCTGGGTGCCCCCGGCGGCGACGGCCCGGGGGGCATCTTCATGCTGGACCATGAAACGTTCGAGCTGAAGGGCCGCTGGGAGCGGGATCGTGGGCCGCAGCACCTGGCCTACGACTTCGCGTGGCATCTGGGCCACGACACCATGATCTCGAGCGAATGGGGCACCCCGAACATGGTGCAGGACGGAGTGAATCCCGAGCTGCTGCTGGCCGGCAAGTACGGCCGGCGGCTCCATGTGTGGGACCTCAAGCGCCGCACCCACCTGAAGGAGCTCGACCTGGGCGCCGAACAGCAGATGGTGCTGGAGCTCAGGCCCGCGCACAACCCGACGCGCGCCTACGGCTTCGTCGGGGTGGCGCTGTCGCTGGCGGATCTCTCGAGCTCGATCTTCCTCTGGTACCTGGACCGGAGCGCGGGAAACGGCACCGGCGAATGGAAGACGAAGAAGGTCATCACCGTCCCGGCGGTGCCGGCGGACGAGGCGGACCTCCCGCCGCTGCTCAAGGGGTTCAAGGCGGTGCCGCCGCTCGTGACCGACATCAACCTGTCCGTGGACGACCGTTTCCTGTACGTGTCCTGCTGGGGGACGGGCGAGCTGCTGCAGTACGACGTGACCGATCCCTTTCACCCGGTCCTGACCGGGAGCGTGAAGCTGGGCGGCATCACGGCCCGCACCGCCCACCCGTCGGCGCCGGAGACGCGGCTCAATGGCGGCCCGCAGATGGTGGAAGTGAGCCGGGACGGCCGGCGCGTGTACATCACGAATTCGCTCTACACGCCGTGGGACGCACAGTTCTATCCCGACGGCATCCGCGGGTGGATGGCCAGGATCGATGCCGCGCCGGAAGGAGGGATCACGGCCGACCCGCGGTTCCTGGTGGAATTCGAGCAGGGACTGCGCCCGCACCAGGTACGGCTCGAGGGCGGCGACGCCTCGTCCGACTCCTTCTGCTACGCCTGAGGCGGAGGAGCCGCACGTGATCTGGACCTGGCTGGGACTCGCCGCGCTCGGCGCGGGGCACGGGATCAACCCGGGCATGGGATGGCTGTTCGCCGTCGCGCTCGGCATGCAGGAAGGGGGGAGCCGCGCCGTCTGGCGCGCGCTCCCGCCGCTGGCGGTGGGGCATGGGCTGGCCATCGCGACGGTCCTGGTCGTTGCGGCGGCGGTCGGGGTCGTGGTCCCGCCCGAAACGCTGCGCTGCATCGTGGGGATACTGCTCGTCGCGCTTGGAGCGCTGCGGTTGGCGCGCCACCGGCACCCGAGCTACGGCGGGATGCGCGTGGGGTTCCGCGAGCTCACGATCTGGTCGTTCCTGATGGCGACGGCGCACGGGGCAGGGCTCATGGTGCTGCCGCTGGTGGTGGGTATCAGCGGGTCGGCCGGCCACCAGGCTCACACCGCTCACCTTGCCGCGGCGTCGGTGCTGCCGCTGACCGCCGCCGCGGATGCAGGGCTCTGGGCCGCGGCCCTGCACACCGGAGGCTACCTGCTCGTGACCGGCACCGCTGCGGTCCTGGTGTACCGCAGACTCGGCCTGCGGCTGCTCCGGACGATGTGGATCAATGTCGACCTGCTCTGGGGCGGGGCGCTGGTTGCCACGGGCGCGCTGACGCTGGTACTCTGAGCGACTTGGGCGGGCGGGATGCGTTGAACGGGGGCTGGTTCTGCTGTATCATGCCGGGCGGGCGGGCCCTTAGCTCAGGCGGTTAGAGCAGCGGACTCATAATCCGTCGGTCCCAGGTTCGAATCCTGGAGGGCCCATCGAGCGCCCGGGCACACGCCCGGGCGCTCGTGTCTTCACCCCACCAGCCTCACGTCGTCGGTGGCGTACCGCCGATCGGATTCGTGGTCGGCAGATCCTCCCCGATGTCCTTCGTCGCATCGTTGCACACCGGATGGCCGAACCCGCCCTTGCTCTTGTCCTGCGGCGTCAGGTCGAAGATGATGTTGTCGTCGCCGGAGGCCTGCGGCTCGTTGAGGGTGTTGACCCCTGCGGGCACGAAGTCGAGCCCGAGCCGGTCGCGGACCTTCCACGCGATGATGTGGTCGGCGCAGGAGAGATCGCCGCTCACGCCCAGCGCGCCGAGCAGCGTGCCGTCCGACCCGTAGAGCGCCAGCCCACCGCCGAACACGTTCACCCCGCCGATCTTCTTGCCCATCATCGGATCGTGGTTGGTTCCGAAGTCGGCCACTTCGCCGTCGTAGGCCGCTTGTTCATCGACCGGATTGCTGAACTGGAGCCCGAAGAGGCTCCCGCCCGGCTGGGTGGCCGCGTAGAGATTCGCCGTGGAGAGCGCGAAGCTGGTCAAGCTGAACGCGTTCGCGGTATTGGCCTTCTGCGCCGAGATGACCCGGCTCCCCGGCCACTCGTCGGTGGGCGAGTCGCCGGTGAAGACCACGGCGACCACGACGCCGTGCCGGTCCACGATGGTGCCCCACATGTTGAAGCCCAGCCCGCCGTTGCTCTCCTGCTGGACGGCCTGAAGCGCCGCCTTGAACTCGTCGAAGGTGGGGAGGGCCGACCCGCCGTTGTCGTTGGAGGTGAGCGTGGAGCTCGGGGCCGTGCTGTCGCCGCAGGCGGCAAGCAGGACCCCGGCGGCGAGAGTGAGCCCCCGTACGGCCAGTGACCGAGACATGGTGGTGTCCTTGGATGGTGGAGCCGCACAGCGTATGTACGTTCGGCCAATCGGGGAATGGGAAGTTTCTGCCTATACGTCCCCGACGAGGCGGCGGAGGACTTCGACCAGCGCCGCCGGGAGCTGCTCCGGCCGCCGGAGCAGCGCCGCCCGGCCCGGACCGAACATGGTGGTGAGCCAGGCCGGCGCGGTGCGGTCCACCGTGAGTCCGTACGTGAGGACGCCCTCGCAGCGGGCCTCGCGGACGGCCTGGCGGGTGTCCTCGATCCCGTAGCGCCCTTCGTACTGGTCCACGTCGTTGGGCCGGCCGTCGGTAAGGAGAAGCAACAACCGGCGGTGCGCCGGCTGGGCGGCCAGCCGCGCGGTCGCGTGGCGCACCGCCGAGCCGACGCGGGTGTAGCCGTCGGGCTCGAGCCGTTCGATCCGCCGCGCCACCGCGGCGCTCGCGCGCTCCGCGAACGGCTTCACCACCCTGACCCGCACGCCGCCGGGTCCCTCGCCCGAGAAGGCGTAGATCGCGGCAGGGTCGCCCAGCCACGCGAGCGCTTCGGCCACGACCAGGAGCGCTTCCTTTTCTACATCGATGACGCGCCGGGTATCGGCCACCCAGCTATCGGTGGAGGCGCTTACGTCGATCAGCAGCGCGATGGCGAGGCTCCGGCGTGCCGCGCGCTCGGCGACATAGAGCCGATCCTCGCCCGCCGCCTGCGCGACGCCGGCGCGGCGGTCGGCCCAGGTCTCGACCCATGCTTCCATGTCGAGGTCGGTGCCGTCGCGCTGGCGGCGGAGACGGGTGCGCTCGGGCCGGAGTGCCGCGAACTGCCGGCGCACCCGACGCACCAGCGCCGAGTGGCGCCGGAGCGCGGCCGCGGCCCAGGTGCCGTCGCCGGGCTCGAGGGCCTGCTCCCGTACGACGGTGCCCTGGAGCCGGTATGCGCCGCGCCGGTAGTCCCATTCCGGATACACCAGACCTTCGGTCGAGACGGAGCCGTCGGCGCGCGCACCGCGCGGCACCGGCACCTCGCTCGTGAGCGCCTCGCGCGGCGGTGCCGGCGTCGTGACGACCCGCGTGCTCGGGAGATCGGCCAGCGCGTCGGCCAGGTCCTCTGCGGGGGCGTGATCGTCGCGGTCGGCGGGACGCTGGAGACCGCGGGGATCTTCCACGCTCTCCTGCGGCTCGTCGGGACGGATGATCCAGGTGCCCGGGCGCTGCTCATCTTCGTCCGGCTCGGCCGATCGCGGACTCGGCGCCCGGCGAAGCGCGCGGGTGCGGCCGGGACTCGGCGTCTGCAACGGGCCGTCGGGTCCGAGGCTGCCCGGCACCGGCGCGGGGGAGGCAGCCGGCAAGAGCCGGCCCCAGGCGGCGACAGGCGGGAGCCCGCGGCACCGGCCGCCCCCGTACGGAAGGCCCGAGGCGGTTTCCGCCGCCCACTCGTGGGCGGCCGACGGAGTCTCAGGGCAGGGGATCCCATCGATCGCCGCCCGGGGCTCGGCCTCCAGCACGCGCCGGAAGCGCTCCTCGATCTCCCGCTCCGACGGCCGGAGGACCTCGAGGCGCGGGCGGCACGCCAGGCTCGCGGCGCGGCTGGCGATGAGATCGGAAAGGAGCCCGGGCAGTGTGGCCGCGAGCCAGCGGTCGGCCGCGACGCCTTCGGCGAGCTCGTAGAGCAGGTGGCGGGGATCGGCTGTGTCGGCAAAGGCCAGTGCGGCCGATCCCCGCCGGATCCGGGCGATCTGCGCCGCCAGCAGCAGGCGGTACGCCCGAGCCGGCGGGAGGACGTCGTCGGCGAGCGGCGGCGGCAGCCGGCGCGGCAGGAAGATCCGGGCGCCGTCGGTCGCGGCGGGCGGTGCACCGCGCATGTGCTTCGGCGTGGGCCGCGCCAGGCGACCCGCCCAGCTCACGGGCGCCGGTGGATCGGCAGGAAGGAGAACCACGGGGCGGTCGGCGAGCCCGGCCAGCACCAGCCCGAGGTGCGCGCGCAGCCCCGACAGCGAACGGGCGGCGGCTCCGGCGTCGGCGTGGTAACGCAGCCAGAGCCGCTGTGCGGCCACGACGCCGCGGTGCGCGAACTCGAGCAGGAGGTCTTCGGGCTCGGCCATCGGGCGTTTTCCCGGCGGCGCCTCAGAAGCTGGCGCCCACCAGCGCCTCCATTGCCATGAGCAGCTCGGGATCGTCGGTGAGCGGCGCCACCAGCCCGGCGCGGCACGCCTCGCGCGGCGGGATCCCGCCCCCGATGAGCCGAGCCGTCGAGACCAGCAGGCGCGTGCTCGGCAGCTCGGTGAGGCCGTGCGCCTCCAGCCGCCGGATGCGACCGGCGAGCTCGACCAGCGCGGCCGCGGTCGGCTCGGGCACGCCGCCCTCGTGTGCCACGATGTGCCGTTCCGCCGGCGGCGGGGGCAGGGTGAATTCGAGGCTCACGAACCGCTGCCGCGTGCTCGGCTTGAGCTCCTTGAGGAGCTGCTGGTAGCCCGGGTTGTAGGAGATGACGAGCTGGAACCCCGGCGCGGCCTCGATCAGCTCGCCGGTCTTCTCGATGGGCAGCACGCGACGGTAGTCGGCCAGCGGGTGAATGACGACGATGGTATCGGCGCGCGCCTCGACCAGCTCGTCGAGGTAGCAGATCGCGCCCGAGCGGGCCGCGGCGGTGAGCGGGCCGTCGTGCCACACCGTCTCGCCGTCCATCACGAGGTAGCGGCCGGTGAGATCGGTGGCGCTCAGGTCGTCGTGACAGGCGACGGTGACGAGCGACCGCCCGAGCCGCCACGCCATGTACTCGAGGAACCGCGTCTTGCCGCAGCCGGTGGGCCCCTTGAGCAGCACCGGAAGCCCGGCCGCGTGGCATTGCTCGAAGACCGCCACCTCGTTGCCGCGCGCCAGGTAGAACGGAGCCTCGCGGGTGAGCTTGCGGAGCGACGGCTGCGCCATGCGCTAGGTCGCCGACTCGGCCAATCGCGCGGCGGGCGCGGGCGCGCGGCGTGGAGTGAGCACGAAGAAGTCCCACAGGAACAGCGCCACGCCCAGCGCGAAGAGGAGCCCGGTGCCGATGAGCATCAGAAAGTGCACCTGGATCTTCCTCTGGGTCTCGAGAAACCCGAGCCCCATGATGCGCTCGAGGTAGGTCTGCGCGATCCCCGCGGTGGCGAACGCCATGGTCATGCCGAACATGCCGCCCACCATCAGCCAGAAGGCCCAGAGCCCGGTGCTGCTCTCGAGCGTGGTCTCGTCACGCCCCGTGAGGCTGGGGAGGGCGTAGGTGATCATCGCGAGGACGATCATGGCGTACGCGCCGAAGAACGCGGAGTGGCCGTGCATGGGCGTGATGAGCGTCCCGTGGGTCCACTTGTTCACCGCGGGCCAGGTGTGGGCCAGTCCGAGCAGACCCGCCCCCAGCGCCGAGAAGACGGCGCTCCCGATAGTCCAGTGGACCGCGAGGCGGTTGGGATGGCCCAGGCCGGAGCGGCGCATCGCGTAGTAGGCGTACATCGCCATGCCCAGGAAGACCAGCGGCTCGAGCGCGCTGAAGAACCCGCCCAGCGGGAGCCAGTAGTGCGGCACGCCGACCCAGTAGTAGTGGTGCGCGGTGCCGATGATGCCGGAGATGAACGTGAGCCCCACGATGACGTAGAGCCACTTCTCCAGCACCTCACGGTCCACTCCCGAGAGCCGGATGAGCAGGTACGCCAGGAGCGCTCCCTGAATCATCTCCCACACGCCTTCGACCCAGAGGTGCACCGTCCACCACCGGTAGAAGATGCTCACCGTGTAGTTGTCCCAGGTGAGGAGCGCGGGGAGGTAGAGCAGCGCCGTGAAGATGAGCCCCGCCATCAGCACCGCCTCCGTCGTGGTCCAGCGGCCCGACTTGCGGATCGTGAGGATCAGGTTGGCGAGGAACATGAGCATCACCGCCACGATCACCAGCTTGAGCGGGAACGGCTGCTCCAGCAGCTTGTTCCCCTCGGTCCATCCGAACGCGTAGCCGATCACGGCGGTGAGCCCCATCAGCACCCAGACCACCAACGCGATGTACGCCAGCTTCGGACTCCAGAGCTCGGTGGCCGATTCCTCGGGCACGAGATAGTATGCCGCGCCCATGAACCCGGTGAGCACCCACACGATGAGCAGGTTGGTGTGGATCTCCTTCACCCGGTCGAACGGCAGGATGGTGAGCAGCGGATCGGGGCCGAGATACTTCGCCGCGGCGAGCAGGCCGAAGGCGACCTGAAGCCCGAACAGGAGCAGGGCGACGGCGAAATAGGGATAGGCCACCGCCTGCGTGCGATAGCGCATGCGCGGGGTCCCTTACTGGAGGGTCATGAGATAGGCGACGAGATGGTCGATCTGCTCGGGCTTGAGCGTCGCGTCGAAGTTGTCGGGCATGAACGAGCGGCCGTTGGCGGAGTAGGTCGGACCCGCGACGAGGTAGGCGCTCGGGTGGGTGATCGACTCGCGCAGGTAGCCTTCGGCATCCTTGGCCCCGCCCTTGTAGTCGGGGCTCCCGATCCGCTCAGCCGCACGCTTCCCGATGCCGGCGAGCGAGGGCCCGGCGAGGTTCACCCCCGGCGCGACCGAGTGGCAGGTGAAGCAGGCCGGCGGTGAGGTGCGGAAGAGCGCTTCGCCCAGCTCGGCGGGCTCGTCCGAGGCGGGCGTGGGCGCGGGCGCGCCCGTCGCCGCGTTGCTGCCCGGAATCGCGGCGCCCGAGACCAGGATCGGCCGTGGGGGCCAGCCCTGGTTGTCGATCTTCGACACCCAGCCGAGAAACGCGATGACCTCGTCGATCTCCTGATCGGTGAGCTTCGGGTTGGGCATGAGCCGGCGGTCGCGCTGCTCGGTGTAGAACTTGGACGGGTCCTTGAGGAACGCCTGCAGATACGCCGTACCGCGGTGTTCGGTGATCTTGGTCAGGTCGGGCGCGTAATAGGCGCCCTCACCGAGCAGCGTATGGCAGTTGATACAGTCCTTGCGGTGCCACACGTGCTTGCCCGCGATGACGGCCGGAGTGATCTGATCGGCATTGGTGAGCCGGCCGAACTGACGGTGGCTGTCCACCGTCAGTCCGAGGAAAAGCAGCGCGCTGGCCAGCGTGCCGCCCAGGAAGAACAGGCGGGTGCCTCGCTTGGTCATGGATGGCCTCCCCGCCGGCCGCAGCGGCCGGCTACCGGCTCAGACCGTAATGGCGCGGAAGTTGGTGAGGCTCTGTACGACGGCCCAGACCGCCGCGATGAAGAGGACAAGCAGCACGACTGCGCAGAGCACTCTTCCGAGAGTCGAGCCGGGAAACGATTCGGGTGTCATCGGATTCCGAGTGGACGTGGGCGTCCCGCCACCGCGGGCAGGTTGACCCAACCTATGTTCGCCCGTCGGAGCCGTCCAGCCCGTGGGCGGCCTGCTCGAGCAGCTCGGCCTCGGCAACGAGCGCACGCGCGAGCGTGGCGGCCTGCGTCTCGGCCTCGCTCCAGCGCCGCGCCTCGATCGCCTCGCGCACGCCGGGCAGCGACTTCGGTGCGTAGCCGGTGTACC
>DASUXW010000231.1:0-5850 GCA_036377715.1 Gemmatimonadales bacterium | reverse complement strand
CGCTCAGGGATTGCCGCCCTACTCGCCGATCAACCCGGTGGCCGCCTCCCGGAGCGGGCTTGGGTTCGAGCCGTACCGTTCGCCGCAGCCGGGGCGATGGAGCACGGCGCTCGCGCTCGATTACGCCAGCATCATCGAGCGTGCCCACCTGCCCGCGGCGGGCTACGACCTCGATGCCGAGGTACTGCGGCTGCGCTTCCGAGCCGCGCGGGGCCTCGAGCATTGGGCATTCGTCCAGGTGGATGCCACGGCCGGCGGCTCCTACGACGGTTTCCTGGACGGGTTTCTCGACTGGTACCATCGCCTGCTCGGCATCACGCTCGAGGAGCGGGAGGCCAGGCCCGAGAACGAGTTCCTGTACCGCATCGAGCTCCCCGACGGCGAAATCCTGCGCCGGAGGAAGAGCGCCTTCTTCCTGGGCGACACCCGCATAGCGCTCGGCGCCCGGTATACGCCTTTTCTCCAGACGGTCGCCGCACTCACGCTCCCGACTTCCACGGCGCCACGGGGCTACGGCTTGGGCGTGCCCGCGGCGGGGGTCATCACCACCGCCCACGTCCCGATCGCCACCCCGCTCATCTATGAGGGCAGCCTCGGACTGGGCTACACCCCTGCCCATGGCGACCTGACGCCATACCAGCACACCACTTTCGTGTCGGCGAGCAGCGGGGCCCGCTGGCGCTTCTGGGGCCGTCAGTGGCTCTACGGCAACCTGTTCTACCACAGCCCCTACTACCACGACACGAAGATTCCCTCCCTCGACCGGCGGGAGCTGTCGTTCGATTTCGGCTGGATGCTGAGGACGCGGAGCGGCCCGGAGTGGCGCATCGGGCTGACGGAGGATCTGGAGCCGGGGGGGCCGGGGGTGGATCTGGTGGTGCGCCTGGGGGTCCGCTTCGGTGAGCGGTGAGCGGTGAGCGGGAGACACCGGTCCGGCTTCGGTGTGCTGTTTCCGCTTACCGCTTACCGCTTACCGCTCACCGCTCACCGCTCACCGCAGAGTCAAACAGAAACTGCTCCATGTTCCGAAACAAAAACTCCTTCGCCTTCGGATCGCGGAGGTTGAGGGCGTAATGGTTGATGAGCTGCTGCTGGAACTTGAGCCAATCGCTCCAGCAGACGCCGCAGATTTCCTCGTAGGCCCGCTTGCCCAATTCGTTCTGGAAGGGTTGGAAGGCCATGGGTTCGCGGTCCTGGCCGCAGCGGGTGCAGTGAAGCGTCGTCATCCGGGCAAAATAGGCGTCTCCCTGAGTGTGATCCAGTGTACAGGGCCACAGCGGAGAACGCATTAGCTTGCAGTCAGGAGGTGAGTTGGGGACGCGTCCCATCGGCACGGCGTACGATTCTTGCACCCCTCGCCGTGCCCAGCCAGATCCCGGCGCCGAAGCATACGGCCGGCGCCACGCTCAGCACCGGAAGCAGCGCCAGCGGCCAGACCAGGAGGAACGCCGTCACCCCCGCCACGGGCGGGGCCCAACGGGAGTGGATGGCATCGACGAAGCGGAGGCGGCGGGCCACGAAGTTCCGGGCCATCAGGTAGCCGACGAAGCCGGCGGTCAGGGTCAGTATCAGTTCGGGCATGGCGAACCTCGGCTAATAAGGGATGGAGGCCGCGTTACAGTACGAAACAAGCGGTGAAAGGATTCACCGGCGGTGACGCCGGGCGTCGAGACCCTTAAGGAAGGAGGAACCGATGCCTAGACATCCGACGGTGCAGGTGCCCAATATCGGACCGATGGACCATGCTTGGGACCTGTTGGGCGAGTGGCAGGCGGAGTTTGAGCTGCCCGAGGCGGAGTCGCCCCTCCATGGGAAGGTGACCTTCAACTCCTGGACAGACGCCGAGCTGAAGCTCGACCCGATCGAGGCGGCCATCGCGGGGATCCCGTCCAACGTCCCCCTTGAGCGGGCGAGCGATGTCCACCTGACCGACGCGGGCGGCGGCGCACTCCAGTGGGTGCTGCACGCGCCCTCCACCAACTGGTCGCTTCAGGCGACGATGTGGCCAGGGTCGCTCCACCTGTTCGTGAGCGATGCGGACGACGACGAGGAACAGCTTTACCGCGCCCGCGCCACGCGTGACCAGCAATACTATCTGCGGAAGTATCCGCTCGAGAAAGAGTGAACACCCGGACTGAAGAGCTGCACCTGGAAGGCTTCGGCGCCCCGCCCGCGGATGCGCGGGCGGAGGTGGCCGTGCTCACGCCCACGGAGCGGCTCAAGCGAGCGGCGATCGTCTTCGGCGCCTTCATCGCGGTCGCCATCATCGCCCTGCCCATTCCCATCGTCCACTTCGTCGTGGTACCCGCCGGCCTGCTGCTGGCGTTCGTCGTGGGCGCGCTGCGCCTCAGAGACGGCGAGATCTTTCGCGGCGTGGAAGGTGCCTGCCCCTTCTGCGGCACCCAGCAGCGGTTCGCGCTGTTCGGGCGGTACAAGCTGCCGAAGACGGTGGACTGTGCGAATTGTCATCGGAGGCTGACGTTAGAGTGAGCGGTGAGCGGTGAGCGGTGAACGGTGAGCGGTGAACAGTGAACGGTGAACAGTGAACGGGAACAGCACACCGAGCGTAGTCCTGGTGTGCTGTTCCCGTTCACCGTTCACTGTTCACTGTTCACCGCCCTTCCGCTACCATCGCACCACCGCGCTCCCCCACAAAAACCCCGACCCGAATGCGGTCAGCGCGATGAGATCGCCGGCCTGGATGCGGTTGGAGCGGACGCACTCGTCGAGGGCGATGGGGATCGTGGCGGCCGTGGTGTTGCCGTAGCGCATGATGTTGTTGTAGATCTGGTCATCCCGGAGCTGCAGCGTCTTCTGGATCATCTCGGAGATGCGCAGGTTGGCCTGGTGGGCCAGCAGGAGCTTGAGATCCTGCGTGGTGTGACCTGTTGCTTTCAGGGCCGCCCGCACCGACTCGGGCATCCGCTCCACCGCGTGCCGGAACACTTCCTTCCCGTCCATCTGCAGGAACTGTCGGCCCTCGTCGAGCTGCTCATGTGAGGCGCGCGGGTGGTACATCGAGCCCGGCGCATCCACCCAGAGCTTCTCGGCGTAGGTCCCGTCGCCGTGCAGGTCGAATGCGAGGATGCCGCGGCCGTCCGCCTCGCTCGCGCCGAGCACCACCGCGCCGGCGCCGTCGGCAAAGATGACCGCGGTGTTCCGCCCGCGCGTGCTCACGTCCATGCCGGTCGACTGCACCTCGGCGCCCACCACCAGCACCCGCCCGAACCTGCCGCACTGGATGAACGCGTCCGCGACCGAGAGTGCGTACACGAATCCGCTGCACTGATTCCTGACGTCGATCGAGGGGATGCCCTCGATGCCGAGCAGGCGCTCAAGGTAGACGCCGTTGCCGGGGGCGAAGTGGTCGGGGGTGGAGGTCGCGTAGACGATGAGGTCGAGGTCGCGCGGCTCCAGCCCTGCCGCGTCGAGCGCGCGGAGGGTGGCCTGGTGTGCGAGCTCCGCGCCGGTCTCGCCCTCGCGCACCCAGCGCCGTTCCTGAATGCCCGTCCGGGTGCGGATCCACTGGTCGCTGGTGTCCATCACGGCGGCGAGGTCGTCGTTGGTGACGACGCGGTCGGGCACGGCGAAGCCGGTGCCGAGAAAGCGGGCGCGGGGCATGGCGGGTCCGGGTGGAGTGAACCGGGTCAAGTATAGCGGCGCGTGGCAGCCCCCCACAGGAGCCAGATCCACGCGAGCCAGGCGACGGTGAGGGGCCAGTTCATGGCCCGCCAGGTCTCCCATACCACGCCCACCGGTGTGAGCCAGCGGGGCCAGGCGCTGTCGGCCCGGAGTCGGTGGCGCTCGACGATGCGCGACGAGCCGAACCCCCGGCGCAGACCGTCGAGGAGCGCGTGGCACACGGCGTGATCGGCGGCCGGCGCGACCGCCAGCGGCATGACGTTCCATACCATGCTGGTGGCTCCCCACCCGTGGCTGTCGCTCGCGCCCACGACGAACCGGTTCATGCGCCGGGCGAGCGCCACCACCGAGTCCCGCCGCCCCCGCGACAGCTCGTTCGCCCTGGGCGCGGCGTTCAGGAGCTCGAGCCCATCGGCGCCGGCGGCGAGGAGGGTGTCGAGCCGGCCCCACTGGTTGCGCTCGTATTCCGGGAGGGAGAGCACGCTGAGCGCCCCGTACACCGAGTCGCTCGAGGCGAGCAGCGTCAGCAGCCCGGCAAGGGAGCGATCGTAGCGCGAGCGCGCCACGGGCACGGTGTCACCGAGGAGCACGATGTGCGACCGCCAGGCACTCACCTCGATGCCCGGGCAGAGCGCCGGCGGCCCCGCATGCGGACGCAGCCCGGCGACGGTATTGTGGTCGGTGACGAACACGGCCCCGAACCCGGCCCGCCGGTGCCAGCGGAGATTGGCCTCGGTGTCGTAGCCGCGCATGAGCGTGTGCTTGACGTCATGCGACACGTTGGTATGGCTGTGCACGTCGAACACGACGTCGCCGGGCGCCGTGCCGGCCAACGCGGCCATGGGCCGGTGCCAGAGCAGTCCGACGGCCACGAACAGCAGAAGCGCACCGAAGGCGGTCGCCACGAGCTTGAGCTCTCGGCGGACCGGCGCGCGCACCGGCGGCCGGTCGCTCCAGGCCACCCCTCGCCAGAGCAGTCGAGCGGCGCGCCAGAGCACGTACAGCAGGAGCAGCCCCCAGAGAAACCCCTCCAGCCGGCTCAGGCTCAGCATGGACACCCCGTCCCACAACGTGAACAGCGGGGCCAGCAGCACATAGGGCAGCGGGTACGTCAGATGGAGCGACGGCGGGAGCGGGGTGCCGACCGGATCGCTCAGCGGCGGCACCGCCGCGACCCGGGCGGCCAGCAGGCCGGCCGTCAGCGCGAGCGGCAGGAGGAGTCCGGCCTGGGCCGGACGCTGGAAGATCGGGGGCCGGGAGTGAATGTTGGGCAATATATCCCGGACTGGTGGCGTGATGGACGACGACGAGCTGGAGGAGGAGTTCCCGCTGGGCGACGGCACCGCGGAGACCGAGGCGACGGTGACCTGCCCCTATTGCGGCGAGGTCAACGAGATCGCGCTGGACCCGGGCGGCGGCGCGCACCAGGAGTACGTGGAGGACTGCCAGGTCTGCTGCCGCCCGTGGCGGGTGCTGGTGGAGTACCTGCCCGACGGGAGCGCCATGGTCGAGGTGGAGCCCGAGTCGGCCGACTGAGCGCCCCGCTAGAGTCCCGCGAACCAGGGATAGCCCTGATCTTCCCAGTACCCGCCCGGCCGCTCGCTCGTGAAGGTCATCCCCGTGAGATACTTCGTCAGCTTGTAGCCGAGCTTGATCGGCGAGTAGAGCCGCAGCGGCGCCCCCCGCTCGGCGGAAAGCGGGCGGTCGTTGAAGGCGTACGCGAGGATGGTCTGCGGGTGCATCGCGCTCGCGAGGTCCCAGCCGTTGCTGTATCGCGCGTCGAAGGAATCGAAGCGAAGGTAGCGTGCCTCGGGCATGGGCCGCCCCATCTCGGCGATCACCGAGACCGGCACGCCGGTCCAGGTCCCCACCGCCGTCCACCCCTCGACGCAGTGGTGCTTGACCGTGTAGGTGACGCGCGGAAGCTGCTGCAGCCTTTCGAGCGTAAGCCTCATCGGCGCGCGTACCAGCCCGCCCACCCCAAGCGCCCAGCCGGCCGGCGCGGTGGGGAAGCGCCCGGTTCGGTTGTAGGTGATCGAGTACATCGGGAAACGCGCGGGCGGCGTGCGGGCCGAGAGTGGATACTCGGTGGCCAGGCGGCCGGGCGAGAGCAGAAGGTGCTCGCCGATCCAGTCGTTGATCCGGCTGACGGTGCGAAGGCGCGGCTCGATCGAGGGCCCGCCGTCCCAGCCGCAGGCGGCCAGGAGC
>DASUXW010000230.1:0-3049 GCA_036377715.1 Gemmatimonadales bacterium | reverse complement strand
GAGATCTATCTGGGCGTGTCGCGCCCGGTGGAGCTCATGGTCGAGGGGTTCGGCATCGCGCTGAGCGAGGCCTCGGCGTCCGGGCTTCCGGTGATCGGTGGGTCCGGCGGCGGAATTCCCGATGCCGTACGCGACGGCGAGACCGGCCTGCTCGTGGACGCCGCTTCTCCCGAGCGCGTGAAAGATGCCGTGCGGCTGCTGCTGAATGACTCCGCGCTGGCGCGGCGCCTGGGCGCGGGCGGGCGTCGAGCGGTCGAGACGTATTACAACTGGGACCGCGTCGCCGCGGACGTCATCGCCATCGGGCGGGAGTTCGCCGGTCCGCGCCGCCCGCGGGCGGGCAAACCGGGCCTAGCCCAGTAGATTCCCCGGATGCCCGTCCACCTGCTGCTCGCCTACGACTTTCCCCCGATCGGCGGCGGAATCGCGCGCTGGATGGGCGAGCTGGCCCGCCGCTATCCAGCAGGCACGCTGGTGGTCTCGACGGGCCAGGTGAGCGGCGCCGCGGACATGGATGCCGCGTCGCCCAACCGGGTGGATCGGCTCGGCGTGCCCTCGCGCCGGCTTCGGACCGTTCAGGGGCTGCTGCTGTGGGGCCGCCGGGTCGCGCTGCTGGCGCGCTCCAATCGTGCCGAATTCATCTGGTGCGGCAACATCAAGCCCGCCGCGTACCCGGCCAAGTGGACCCGCGAGCGTGTGGGGACGCCGTTCGGGATCCTGCTGCACGGCGGCGACCTGCTCATCCTGCAGCATCAGATTCATCAGTCGGCGCTCAAGCGGACCGCCGCCGCCGCGCTGCTCGGATCGGCCGCGGTGCTGGTGGCCAACAGCGAGTGGACCCGCGACCGCTGCCTCGCCCTCATGGGCGAGCTCGAGCTCGAGGCGCCGCCCGAGCGCGTGAGGGTCGTCCCGCTCGGTGCGGACCACGAGCACTTCCGGCCCGGGCTCGAGACGCGGGACGTTCGCGAGCGCTACGGGATGGAAGACGGCCGCTGGCTCCTCTCCGTCGCACGGCTCACCCGGCACAAGGGCATCGATACCGGCCTCCGGGCGCTCGCCGCGCTCGCGCCGTGCTATCCCGACCTGCGGTACGCGGTAGTCGGCACGGGCGAGGAGCAACCCGCCCTGGAGGACGAGGCCCGGGCGCTCGGCGTGGCCGACCGGGTGCGGTTTCTCACCGGCGTTCCCGACCGCGATCTTCCGGCCCTGTACAACTGTGCCGAGGTCTATCTCGGCGTTTCGCGGCTGATGGAGCAGCGGGTGGAAGGATTCGGGATCTCGCTGGCCGAGGCGTCGGCCTGCGGCATTCCGGTGGTGGCCGGCCGGAGCGGCGGGATTCCGGCCGCCGTGCGCGACGGCGAGACCGGCCTGCTGGTGGACGCCGAGAGCGCCGAGGCGGTGGCGCGGGCCGTGGCACGGCTGCTCGACGACCCGGAACTTCGAACCCGGTTGGGTGCGGCCGGTCGTCACGCGGTCGAGACCCGCTTCAACTGGGACCGCGTTACCCGCGATCTGGTGCAGCTCGGCCACGAACTCGGCGCCGGCGCGCGGCAGGCGGCCGTGCCATGACCTGGATCTCGACCGCGCCCGATGTCGAGGCCTTCGACCGCCAGTACCAGGGCTGGCTCGAGGGGCTCGGACCCCGCGCGTCCGACCTCGACTGGCGGCTCACGCACCTGCCCTGGCGGCAACGAGCGCTGATTCGCCGCTACCCGCCGGAAGGTCTCAGAGTACTCGACTTCGGCTGCATGGACGGCGTGTTCACGCTGCGGCTGCAGCAGCTCGGCGGCGAGGCGGTGGGCTACGACATCTCTCCCGCGGCGCTCGCGCAGGCCAAGCAGTTCCGCGGCACCGCCGCGCGCCCGGTCTTCACCGCGGTGCCGCCGGGGCCGGGCCAGTTCGACCGGATCTACTGCAACGAGGTGCTCGAGGGTGGTGCGGGAGACTCGGCGCTCATCGGAGAGCTGGTGGGCTATCTGGCGCCGGCGGGCTGCGTGGTGGGCACGACGGCCGCCGGCGACGAGCAGGGAGATCCGGAAGAGCCGACGGCGTACGACGCGGCGCTGCTCCGGCGGGCGCTGGCCCCGTGGGGCCGCGTGCGCCTGCACCGCTACTACCGGAGCCCGCTTCGAAAGCTGCTGCCCGGCCGCCGCCGGGCCCGGGCAGTCTACATGTTCGAGGTTACGCCGCCGTCTCCTCCGGGCGCACGCTGATCGCGTCGGTGGGACAGTTGATCACGTAGGCGCCCTCGACGGCCGACCAGGTCTGCACCGGCGTCAGCACCTCGGCCTTCCCGCGGGCATCCAGCCGGAACACCTTCGGCGCGTGGACCACGCAGGCGCCGCAGCCCACGCAGCGCTCCTCGTCTACCAGCACGCGCAGCCGCCGCACCGGATGGGTCCCGCTGCCGATCAGGTGCAAGCCCTCCAGCTGGTCGAGCGTCTGCGCCGTGGCGCGGTAGCCGGCCTCGATCAGCTCCGCGGTGTGATCGAAGGCGAACATCGAGATGTGCTCCACCGCGGGCTGGACCAGCACCAGCGGCGGGCCGTTCCAGGTGCGGAGCTGCCCCTCGATCTGGGTCTGCATGACGATCTCGAGGCCACGGATGTAGGTGGCGGCGAAGCCTTCGGTCTCGTGTGCCTCCCGCCGCACGCTCGTGGCGGCGACGTTCACGGCCACGATCGGCCCGGGTCCCAGCGCCGCCGCAAGCCGCACCGGCAGGTTCTCCACCACTGCTCCGTCCACATAGGCCCGCCCGTCGATCTCACGTGGCGGGAAGATCCCGGGCAGCGCGCATGAGGCCGCCACCGCGTCGGCCACGCGGGCGTGGCTCAGGCCGGGGAGACCCCACATCACCTGCATGCCGGAGTGAAGGTCGGCGGTGTTGACCAGGAGGCGGCGGTCGAGATCGCGGAAGGTCACACCGCCCACCAGCTCGTCGATGAGCTTGAGCAGCGGGTCGGCCCGGTAGAGCGCGGGAGCGAGCAGTCGCCTCAGCGCCACATCCGTGCGCGCCACCTGGAACACGTCGCGGCGGCGGACCCGGAGC
>DASUXW010000229.1:0-6544 GCA_036377715.1 Gemmatimonadales bacterium | reverse complement strand
CCACAGCTTAGAAGGCTGTTGCTCTATCCAGCTGAGCTACGGGCGCGAACCGAGGTCGGATGAAGATCGGGGCGCCGGGATTCGAACCCGGGACCTCCTGCTCCCAAAGCAGGCGCGCTACCGGACTGCGCCACACCCCGTGGTGGTACGACCACCAAGCTAGATGGAGGCCGGTCTCGCCGGTAGCGCCACGCACGAGCCGGCGTGAACATCGACCGTGGCCCCAGGCTCCGGAAGGGGCTCGCCGTGGGCCAGCCGCAGGTCAGCCCGGCCGCCGTCCACCCGCCCGATCACGTGCATGTGATTGCCCATGTCCACGACCCGCTCGACGCCCAGGACGAAGCCCGGAGTGCCCCGCCCCGGCCGCAAGCCGCCGGGCGGCACGGCGATGAGGCCGCTCTTGGTGGGCAGCACCGTGTATCCGAGCAGCTCCGCCACGGCGCGGTCCACCGGAGCGCGGTACACGGCCGGCTTGGAGCCGGCGGCGCGCACGACGCCCGCCACCAGGACGACCAGGTAGTCGGCGAGGCGGAACGCCTCCTCGCGATCGTGGGTCACCAGGATGGTCGTGGTGGCGAACGTCGCCAGCAGCCGCGGCAGGTCGTCGAGCAGCTGCACCCGGGCGATTCGGTCGATTCCCGACAGTGGTTCATCGAGCAGGGTCACCGGCGCGCGAAGCGCGAGCGCCCGGGCCAGATTGACGCGCTGGGCTTCGCCGCTCGAGAGCTGCCGCGCGGACCGGTCGAGCAGGTCGGTGATCGCGAGCTCGGCGGCCGCTTCGGCGATGCGGCGATCCCGTTCCTCCGAAGACACGCCGCGCAGGTCGAGGCCGAGCCCCAGGTTCTCCCGCACGCTCCCGCCGACGAACACCCGCTCCTGGAAGGCGAGCGCGGTTAGCGGCGGCGCACCCCCAGCCCCGCGGGTCAAGTCGTTGCCGACATGGACCCGGCCCCGGGCTGGACGCTCGAGGCCGGCGATCACCCGGAGCAGCGTCGTCTTCCCGGCGCCATTGGGTCCGAAGACGGCGGTCGTGGTGCCCGACAGGAACGAGAGCTCCGAGACGTCCAGGACCGTGCGGCCACCGCGCACGACCGTCAGCCCGTCGAGCGTGACATCCATCAGCGGGTGCGCCGCTGCTGCAGCGCGGTGAGCACGAGGTTCACCAGAAAGGCGAGCAGCAGGAGCACGAGCCCGAGCGCCAGCGCCACGGGCAGATTGCCGCGGCTGGTTTCGGTGACGATGGCCGTGGTGAGGACCCGCGTGCTGCCGCGCAGGTTGCCGCCGACGGTCATCGCCGCGCCGACCTCGGAGATGATGGCGCCGAACCCGGCCATGACGGCCGCAAGCAGGCCGAGCTTCGCCTCGCGACTCAGAATCCAGAGCGTGCGGAGCCGGCCCGCTCCCAACGAGGTGAGCAGATCCGGCAACTGGGGCGGAAGCGCCTGCACCGATGCGGCGCTGAACCCGATGACCAACGGGGTCGCGATGAGAAACTGGGCCAGCACCATGGCCCGCCGGGTGTAGATCAGATCCAGCCCGCCGAGCGGGCCGCTGCGCGTGAGCAGCAGCCAGACGATCAGCCCGATCACCACCGGCGGCATGCCCATGCCGGTGTTCACCAGGGCCAGCAGCGCCGTCCGACCTCGAAATCGTCCCCTCGCGAGTCCGTAGCCCAGCGGGACCCCCACGACCATGGCCAGGAGGGTGGCGGCCGCCGAGATCGTCAGACTGCGGAGGACGATCGCCCAGAGCTCGGCGTCGCCTCCGCCGAGCAGACGGAGGGCCTCAGCGAACCCCTGCGCCAGATCGCTCATCGGTCCTGCCGGAGCGTCCGAGGCTTGCCGTGTCCTTCCCCGCGTCCGGGAAGAACAGGGGCTCCCCGAACCGAGAACGGCCGAACGCACCGATGCTGGCCTGGGTGGACGGCGCCACCATGAACGCCGCGAACGCGCGGGCCTCGGGCACCTTCACCCTGGAATGCTTCGCCGGGTTGACCACGTACACATGATAGATGTTGAGGAGCGACGGGGCACCCTCGACCATCGGTTGCAGCGTCAGCCGCTTGCCGAAGGCGAGGTACGTCGCCCGATCGGTGAGGGTGTAGGCCTGCCGCTGCTCGGCAACGAGGAGCGTGGCCCCCATGCCCTGCCCCGTCTCCACCCGGTGCGAGACGGAGTCGGGGTCGATGCCGGCCCCGCGCCAGAGCTCCATCTCCTTCTTCTCGGTCCCGGAGCCGTCACCGCGGGAGACGAAGGTCGTCTCCTTCCCGGCAAGCTGCGCGAGCGCCCTGGCGGGGTCGCGCATGCCTTTGACGCCCGCCGGGTCGCCGGCGGGCCCGACGAGCAGGAAATCGTTGTGCATGACGAGCCGGCCCTGCGCCAGGTCCCCGGATTCGACGTACTTCTGCTCCGCGGCGGGGGCATGGACCAGCACCGCGTCGGCGTCGCCGCTGCGGGCCATCTCGAGCGCCGCGCCAGTGCCGACCGCGATGACTTTCACGCGAATCCCCGTCTCACGCTGGAAGACCGGGAGAATGGAATCGAGCAGCCCGCTGTCCTGCGTGCTGGTCGTGGTGGCCAGGATCATGTCGCGCGGCTGCTGCGCGACCGCCAACGGGGCGTGTGCGCAGAGCAGCAGAGCGGCGAGTGCGCCGGTGCGGTGGATCATCAGTACTTCACCTGTGCCTGCGCGAGCAGCCTGCCCTTGCGGGTCCCGGGATCGCCGGCCTTGCGCGACAGGTACTCGAGCGTGAAGCGGGTGGAGGGTCCGAACGGACGAATGTTGGCGCCGATGGTCCAGGCGCGAATCTTCGACTGGTGCGAGACGCCGGGGCGCTCGAACTCCTCGTACCGGGCGACCACCTGGACCTCGGGTACCACGCCGTACGCGCCCAGGAGGTACCAGCCCCAGTCGTCTGCGGCCGTGGTCGCGTCGCGCGACTGGCCGAGGTACTCGCCGCGTGCAACGATGTGACCGTCGTCGTAAATCGCGTCCACCCCGTAGCGGGTGCTGTCGCCGAAGTAGCGCGCGCCGTTGACGCCGATGCCCACGTGCTGCACCGGGTGCACGACCAGCCGGGCCACGCCAAGCACCGTCGAGTCGGCGTTGCCGGTGAGGTTAGTCCCTTCGCCGTTGAAGACGCCGGCGTACGCGGTCACGGTCTTGCCCGCCGCGTACTCGCCCATGAGGCCGATATCGCGCTTGGGCGCGAGCGAATCCACCGCCGCGGCACGGTCGGCGGTCTCGACGTCGGCGAGCGAGGTGATGTACTCCGCGGCGAAGGGCGTCTTGTACTGGCCCGCCTGGAGCGACCAACGGTCCCGGCTCCAGCGCACGTAGCCATCGGTGAGACTGAGACTCGCCCGGCCAGTGCCGACGGAACCGGTGCGGAACTCCGCCTGAATCTTGTAGGTGATGGGCGGCGCCACGGTGCCGCTCGCGCCCAGCCGCGCACGGTTGATCGAGGCGGTGAGCCCGGCGTCTTCCTGCCAGGTCTCGCGCGCCTGGAGGTAGCCGCTCAGCTTGACGGTGGGCGAGGTGGACGACTGGGCGGCGAGCGGTGCGGCGCACAGCAGCAGCAGCAGCAGCAGCGGAACGGCTTGGCGGGGCGGCACGCGCACCTCGGCTCGGGGTCAGTCCCACGGGACCACCCAAGGTATGCTCGGCAAGCCCGATAGGCAAACGATTGCCTATCGGGCCAGGTGGCGCGCGAACGACTTCCGGGCGAAGTCGGCCACGTCGCGATGCCACCGCTCGAAGCCTTCCATCAGCCGTCGGGCCTCGGGGGTGAGCCGCGCTCCGCCGTGCGAGCTGCCGCCGCGGGCGGTGACCAGGACCGGCCCGCCGAGGGCGCGTTCCATCCGGCGCACCCGGTTGAGGCAGGTACGATAGCTCCAGCCGACGGCCTTGCCGGCGTCGCGAATGGTGCCGGTCTCGTCCACGGCGCGGAGAAAACGGAAATAGTTCGGCCCCATGAGGAACTCGTCTTCACAGAGGAGCCAGACCTTGTGGCGCGGGGCGAGCGGCGGGCGGGCGCGCGACGGCATAGGGCGGTCGGGTCAGCTTTCCGGCCGGAGCGCCGCGGCCAGGCCGCGGAGGGCGCGGCCGCGGTGGCTCACGGCGTCCTTCTCTTCGGCGGTGGCTTCGCCGAAGGTGCGGTCGAGGTCGTCGCTCAGAAACAGGGGGTCGTAGCCGAAGCCGCCCGTCCCCCGCGGCTCCTCGAGGATGCGGCCGGTGCAGATCCCTTCGAAGACTTCGGGGACCGCGTCGGGCGCGCGGAGCAGCACGAGCACGCAGCGGTAGCGGGCGCGCCGCCGGTTCTCGGGGGCGCCGGCGAGGCGGCGCAGCAGCTCGGCATTGTTGGCGGCATCGACTGCGGCCGCCGGGCCGTGGGCCCCCGCCCAGCGCCGGGAGCGCACGCCGGGCGCGCCGCCGAGGGAGAAGACTTCGAGCCCGGAGTCGTCGGCCAC
The DNA here is from genome assembly GCA_036377715.1 of Gemmatimonadales bacterium. Classification (GTDB taxonomy): domain Bacteria; phylum Gemmatimonadota; class Gemmatimonadetes; order Gemmatimonadales; family GWC2-71-9; genus CAVVWJ01. Next base: position 2,075 of record DASUXW010000229.1, on the reverse strand, counting down.
CGTAGGGAAGCCGGTGCGTCGCGCGAAGTGCTCCGCCTTCCGCCGTGCGTTGGCCTCGAAGGTCTCACCGAGCTCGAGCGCCTGCTCGGCCGCCAGCTCCGGGACACCAAGGTCGTCGGGGAAGACGACCTCGACGCCCGCGGGCTCGAGCACCCGTCGCATCTCGGGCTGCTTGCCGCGGCTTCGGGTCGCGGCGAGGATCCTCACCAGCCGAGCGCCTGGCGTTGGGCCGCGAACAGCTCGGCGATGCCGGTCTCGGCCAGATCCAGCAGCGCCTCGAGCTGCGACCGCGAGAAGCTGGCGTGCTCGCCGGTCCCCTGCACTTCCACGAATCGCGCCGGGTGAAGCATCACGATGTTGGCGTCCACCTGGGCGTCACGATCCTCGAGGTAGGCGAGGTCGAGGCGCTCCTCGCCGTCGACCACGCCGACCGAGACCGCCGCCACGAGCTGGCCGAAGGGCGACGGGATCCCGGTACGCTCGGCGAGCCAGGCGCACGCGTCGGCCAGCGCCACGCAGCCGCCGGTGATCCCCGCGGTGCGGGTGCCGCCGTCGGCCTGCAGCACGTCGCAGTCGATCCGGATGGTGTGCTCGCCGAACGCCATGGTGGCCATCGCGGCACGGAGCGAGCGGCCGATAAGCCGCTGGATCTCCTGGGTGCGGCCGCCGGGGCCGTGGCGCTCGCGCGCAGTTCGCTCGGCGGTGGCCCGGGGCAGCATGGCGTACTCGGCCGTCACCCAGCCCTGGCCCGTCCCCTTCTTGAAGCCCGGCACCCCGGCCTCGACCGAGGCGGTGCAGTGCACCAGGGTGCCGCCCATGCGGATGAGGCAGGAGCCTTCGGCGTACGGATTGGCGCGCCGCTCGAGCACGAGCGGACGGAGCTGATGATTGGGACGACCGTCAGGACGGGGCACGGACACGCTCCACGAGGGCGGTGGACGAGAAGCCGGGGAGAATGGGCACGCGCACCACCCGGCCGCCGCGCGTTTCGACCCAGTCGGCGCCCACGATATGGTCGCGGGGGTAGTCCGCACCCTTGACCAGCACGTCGGGCGTGAGCGCCTCGATCAGGCGGAGCGGTGTGTCCTCGTCGAAGAGGACCACGCAGTCCACGGCGGCGAGGCCGGCGAGCACGCGCGCGCGCGCGGCGTCGGGGACGATCGGACGGCCGGGACCCTTCGCCAGGCGCTGGGCGGAGGCATCGGTGTTTACCGCGACGACGAGGGCACTGCCTTCGCCGCGGGCGGCTTCGAGCAGCTCCACGTGCCCGGGGTGCAGCAGGTCGAAGACGCCGTTGGTGAAGACGATCGGGCCGGGCTGGGCCGCGCGCCAGGCCACGGCATCGGGCAGCGTGCGCACCTTCGACGCGGTCCCCCGGTCGGTCACGATGGGCGGGCCCCCGACCGGGCGAAGAGCGCCTTGAGCGCGGGCGGGGCGACGAAGGTGGTGGCCATGACCATCAGGAGCACGGCGCCGAAGACTTCCTCGGTGAGGATCCGCGAACGGAGCCCGATGTCGGCGAAGATGAGGCCGACCTCGCCGCGGGGGATCATCCCCGTGCCGACCACCAGCCGCCGCATTGGAACCCAGGGCGCGGCCCACCCCGCCACCAGTTTGCCCAGGATGGCCAGCGCGGTGAGCGCCGCGGCGACGACGAGGATGCCGCGCGCTTCGGGGGTGCTCGGGTCGAGCAGGCGCAGGTTGACCGACGCGCCCACGCTCACGAAGAAGATCGGCGTAAAGATCGAGGCGACCGGCCGCACCTCGTGCTCGATGGTGTCGAACTGGTTGGTGCCCGAGAGGATGATCCCGGCCGCGAACGCGCCGATGATGAGCGCCGACCCCGCCACCGCCGCGAGGGACGAGAGCCCCAGCGCGAACGCGAACGCGAACACGAGGAGCACGTACCGCACGCGCATCCGGACCACCAGGTCGAACAGCCGCGGCACCAGGAACCGGCCCACGAGCACCGCGACCACGAGAAAGCCGACGGCCACCGCGAGCGTGTGCAGGATGCCGAGCAGACTCACCGCGGCCCCCGCGGCGACACCGGAGACCACGCTCAGGATGACGAG
>DASUXW010000228.1:0-16771 GCA_036377715.1 Gemmatimonadales bacterium | reverse complement strand
GCCGCGGCCCGTCCCCACTTCTCCTCGTCGGCCGTCGCCGTGTTGAGCACGTACGCGGCGTGCACCAGCACGCGGGCGGGCTCGATCCCGGCCGCTACCAGCGCGCCGCGGAACCGCTCCACCCGCTCCGGGCGGATGGAGGACTTGTCGCCGTAGTACTTGGGGATGGCCGTGAAGAGCTGCATGGCCGACATCCCGGCCGCGCCGGCGCGGCGCGCGGCCATGTCGATCCCGCCGTTGTCGATGGTGTGGGCGCCGATGTAGCGCGTCATGGTGATCCACCCCACAGAATCGCCGGGGACCAACGCACATCATGCCCGGCCCGATGGTAGGGCGCGTTACCCAAGCAACCGGAGGTCAGCGTGGCACGCGACAGAAACGAAGCAATCAACAGCTACATCACCGACATGCTCTCGCTCGAGAGTCACATCGAGAAGGCGATCAAGAGCCAGTTGTCGGACCTGAAGGACTATCCCGATGTCGTTGCCGAGCTCCGCCAGTTCCATCGGACGGTGGAGCATCACATGTCGGATCTCAAGGCGCTGAGCGATCGGCGGGACGCCAGTGGCGCGGTCGAATCGGTCAAGCGCGCCGGCTCGGCGCTGGCCGGAATGGCCGCGGGCGCGATCGACATGTTCCGCTCGGAAGGACTGCCCAAGAACCTGCGGGACGACTATACGGCGTTCAACCTGGCCAACATCAGCTACGTCATGCTGAACACCACCGCCCTGGCCCTCGGCGACCAGGAGGTGGCCGACCTGTCGCAGCAGCACCTTCGCGACTACGCCGCCGCCTCGCTCCGGCTCGACCGGATCATCCCGGCCGCCGTGGTGCGCTACCTCCAGCAGGAGGGGCTCCCGGCGCAGGACGTCGCCCACCAGGTGGGGCGCACGGTCGAGGAAGCCTGGGAACAGTCGGTGGAGACCGGCACCACCCCCGAGCCCGCGACCCGGCGGCTCTAGACGGCTCCAGCCTTCGGTAGCCGGCGGCCTCAGCGGCCGCCGGCCGCCATCTGCGCCTGGTACAGATCGAGCCGGCGCTTTGCGATGTCCTGGTCGCGGGAGGCCACGTCCCGGGCGGCGTCGGCCTGCGCGCGCTGGGCCTCGAGCGTCTTCCTCTCCAGCTCACGGATGATCTGGTCCTGACGCACCGTGCCGGCGGGGTCTACGCCCGCCGTCCGCGCCCGGTCGGCCCGGCGCCCGGCGAGCTGGAGCTCCAGCTCGAGCGCGGTCTGCTCCGCCCGCGCCTGCTTGCGCCCCGCCTTGGCCCGCTCGACTTCGGCCCTGTGCAGGTCCTCCCGCCGTTCCAGAAACTGCTTCTGTCGCTCGCTGACCTTCTTCTCGGCCTCGAGCGCGGCCTTGTCGGCGTCCTGCTTCTGCTTGTCGGCGAGCTTGATGCGCGCGTCGATGGTCGAGATCTCCTGCTTCTTGACCTGGATCTTGGCCTTGGTCTCATCGAGCTGCGCCGAGGACTCCGCCTGCCGCTCCTGCGCCTCGCGCTCGGCGGCCTTGGCGGCGGCGAGTTCGTTACGAATCCGGTCCGAGCTCCGCGGCGGGAGAACATCCACGAAGCCGAGGGCCTCGGCGGTGGTGCTGGGCGCGACCGGCCGTGCCGCGGGGGCGGCCGGCGCCGCAGCCTGCGGGGCGGGGGCCGGGGCCGTGGTGGCCGCCGGCGGCACGTACGGCACCGCCGCCGGAGCGGGAGCGGGGGTCGGGGCGGGAGGCGCGTAGGCCTGGGTGGCGGTGTCAGCCGCCGGGGCCGGCTGCTGGGCCGCGAGCGACCCCGCCAGAGCGGCAAGCAGCGCAGCGAGCACGAGGCCATCACGTCGCATCTTCACGGCGGCTCCTCCGAAGGTGAGGGTCACATCGGGTTCGGGCCAACTTACGGTCCGAATCCCGGCTGCGTAATACCCCCGCGTCTCACGATTCCACCCACCGGGTCAGCTCGGCGGCGGGCCGGCGGCGCCGCGGCGGCGCCTCCGCGGCAGGGTAGCCCAGGCTCACCACCCCTACGATCCGGAAGCCCTCGGGCAGCCCCACCAGCCCGGCCAGCCCCGGGTCGCGCATGATCCCGCCGGTCTTGAGATAGGTGCCGAGCCCTTGCGACTCGGCGGCGATCATGAGGTTGGCCGTGGCCATCATCGCCGCGGCATAGTCCTCCTCGCGGGTGATGTCGTCGTCGCTTACCGCGCACATCACCACGACGAACGCGGGGGTCGCGGCCGTCTCCCGTCGCACCTTCTCCATCCCCGCTCTCGCTTCCGGTGACGCAGGATCGGCGTACCGCTTCAGCCGGTGGCGCGCCCGGAGCTCCGCCAGCTTCGCCACGGCTTCGCCGGTCAACACCGCGAACCGCCACGGCTCGGTCAGCTTGTGGTTCGGCGCCCGCACCGCGCAGTCGAGCACCCGCTCGATCACCTCCCGCGGGACCGGCTCCGTCTTGTACTTCCGGACCGAGGTCCGTCGCTGAATCGCGTCGATGGCGTCCATGACGTGCAATCTAGGGCGTATCGGCCGTCATCGCCGAGAGCGGCAGGCCTCCGCTCGCCGGTTCACCACGGAAACACGGAAGGCACGGAGGCATCACGGAAGCCTGGCGGCGGTCGGAGTCCACACCAGCAGGTTTGTTGTTGTCCGGATCCAAGGAGCCTTCCGAGAGAGGAGGCCTTCCGTGATGCCTCCGTGCCTTCCGTGTTTCCGTGGTGGATTCCCCAACACAGCCCGCCTCCGTGCGGTTTTCGTGTCTCGTGGTGACTCACGAGGCGCCCGGCCCCTCCAGGGAGTTCCGCGCAGTCCCCGAACGCCGGACGAGAACCGAGAGCGCCAGGAGATCGTAGACCGCATGCGCAACGATGGGAACGAGCAGGTTGCCGCTCGCCAGCAGAAGCCAGCCGAGATACGCGCCCACGATGGCGGCGAGGACCGCGTAGGAAGTGGTGAGCCAGTGCGCGGCGCCGAAGAGGAAGGCCGTGAGGGCGACCGCGGCCCAGGCAGGCAGGTGGCCGGCGAGCGCCGTCTGGATCACTCCGCGGAACAGCGCCTCCTCGCCGAGCCCGGCCATGGCCGCGAGAGCCAGCAGCTCGAGGGTGGCGCTCCCCGCGAAGAACGGCCCGAGCCGCTCCTCGACCAGCTCCACCAGCCGCGCGATCGGCGGGAACGGCGTCCGCAGGCACCACCAGAGCACCAATAGCAGAGGGGCCGTGGCCACGATCCCCCAGGCCAGGCCCCTCCAGCTCCAGTGCAGCGCCGCGAACGGTGCGGCGTGGAGCCATGCGCCGAGCGCAAGCGCCACCAGCACCAGGCCGGCTTCGGCCAGTGCGGCAGCGCGCAGCGCGCGGCTGCCCGCTACTTGGCCCGCTCCAGATACACCCCGTCACGGGGGTTCACCCGCACCCGCTCGCCTTCGCTGATGAACTCCGGCACCTGGATGGTGACCCCGTTGCTCAGCTTGGCGGGCTTGGTGCTGGCCGTCTTGGTGGCCGTCTTCATCACCGGCGCCGTCTCTACCACCTCGAGCTCGGCGGCGGCAGGGAGCATGATCGCGATCGGGCGGCCGTTCAGCCACTCCGCCTGGAACGTCATCCCCGGCTCGAGCCACTGCCCCTGGTCGCCCACGATCTCATCGTCGAGCGTGTACTGCTCGTAGTTGTTGGAATCCATCACATGGACCCCGTTGCCGTCCCGGTACATCACCTGCATTTCCTTGGTGTCCAGCCGGGCGTCGTCCACGAACTCGGTGGCGCTGAGCCTGGTATCGAAGGTGTTGCCCGAGGCGAGGTTCCTCAGGCGCACCTGGACGAACGCGCGCAGGTTGCCGGGGGTGCGGTGCTGGAAGTCCATGACCCGGCACGGCTGGCCGTCGATGATCAGGACGTGGCCGCGGCGGATGTCGCTTGCCTTCATCGGTCTGCTGCTCCGGAAATCGTTGGGGTGGAATGTACACCCGGGGGTGAGCCGAGTCACATCGGGCCCCTTCCCTTGCGGCCTACGTTCGCGAACGGAGACCACCCCGACTCACACAGCACCGGAAGAGAGTACGTCATGGCGCAAGACAGCGGGAAGAAACGGAGTCCGGCCCGGCGCCGGCAGCGGGTCATCACGCGCGACGAGCACGAGTCCCAGCTCCTCGAGCGGGGCGAGGGGCCGGCCGGCCCGGTCGGCTCCTTCGCCGGCAGCCCCGACCGGTTCACCACCGAAGGCGGCCGCGGCACCAACACCCCGAACCGCTGGGGCGGCTGGGGCCGGACCGACGCGCTGCCGCCCAACCCGCGCGTGGGTAACACCGGCGGCGATGCCGGCTACTCCACGATCGGCGGCGGCACCTACTACGGCGAGGGCGATCCGGACGACGCGCCCGGCTACGGCGACTGGGGTCGCAACGCGACCGGCGCCACGTCCGGCGCGCGCGGACGCGAGGGGTACGACTACCCCGGCGAAGGTACGTGGGGCGAAGCCCAGCGGGCGCGCGAGAGCGTCCGGACGGCGCCCGCACGCGGGCCGCACGCCGGCCGCGGTCCGCGCGGCTACCGGCGCTCCGACGAGAGCATCCGCGACGACATCTGCGAGAGCCTCACCCAGCATCCGGACATCGACGCCACCGAGATCGACGTGACCGTCGAGGGCGGCGAGGTGACCCTCAGCGGAACCGTGGACGACCGCGACGCCAAATGGCTGGCCGAAGAGATCGCCGAGGAGGTGTCGGGCGTGCGCGCCGTCTTCAACGAGCTGCGGGTGGTCGCATCGAGGTAACGGCGTGGCGCGGTCCGCTGGGCCGTGACCGGCTCGAGGCCTGGCGCGCCAACGTCGGTGCGCCGGTGGCCCTCGACCTGGCCTCGCGCTCGACCCGGGCCCAGGGCGAGATCGTCTTCATCAGCTGGAATCTCTGGATCGGCCGCGGCCGCCTGGCCCCGGTGGTCGAGCGGGTGCGCGAGTCCACCGACGCGCCGCTGGTCATCCTTGCGCAGGAGGCCTATCGCGCGGACGATACCGTGCCCTCCGGACGCGGCCGCGCTGCCATCCGGCGCACCGCCGGAGGCTTTGCCCGGCGAGCGCACCCGCGCGAGGACATCGTCGAGGCGGCCCGCGCGCTCGGACTCAACCTGCGCTACGTCCCCTCCATGCGGAACGCCTCCGCGGCGAGCGACCGCGGCAACGCGATCCTGTCCGACCTGCCGCTCCGCGGCGCGCGCGGCGTCGAGCTCCCGTTCGTGCTGCAACGCCGGGTGGCACTCTCGGCCCGGCTCCCGCTCGCCCACGGCGCGCTCGAGGTGGTGAGCGCGCACCTCGACCCCCGCGGCGCGCCGGGCGCGGCCTGGCTGGGGACCGCCGGCCGTGCCCGGCAAACTGCCCACCTGCTCGAGCACGTGACCGGGGACGTCGTCGTCCTCGGCGCCGACCTCAACCTGGGTCGCGGCCGGCGCGAGCGGAGCTGGCGACTGCTGCACGAGGCAGCCTTCGGCGCAGGCGTGCCGGCCGGCCACCCGAATTGGGGCCACACCTTCCACGGGGTACCACGGCTGATGCTCGACTACCTGCTGGTGCGCGACCGTCTCGGCCGGGTGGGCCAGGCGACCGTCCAACGGCTCGACGAGCACCCCCGCGACCGGGGACCCACCGTGTTCGGCTCCGACCACCACCCGCTCGTCGCCCGCGTCAACCTCACGTGAGCGAGCTCGTCGGCTGGACGCTCGCGGTCATCGGCGTGGTCGCCATCGTCTCGGTGATCGGCGCGCTGTTCCTCCCCGACTGGCCGAGTCCCGACTACACGATGGGCGTCGAGCCGGATCCGGGCTCGGAGCGGTTCCTCGAGTCCGCCGCCGCCTACCTCAACGTGCCGCTCTACCGCGGCGGTACGGTAGAGCTGCTCCAGAACGGCGACGCGTTCTTCCCCGCGATGCTGGAGGCGGTCCGCGGCGCGCGCGAGACCGTCAACTTCGAGGTCTACATCTTCGAGGCCGACACCACGGGCCGCCGCTTCATCGACGCGCTGTGCGAGCGGGCACGGGCCGGCGTGGAGGTGCGGCTGCTGGTGGACTGGTTCGGCTCGCTCAAGCTGGGGCGCGCCGGGCGCGAGGCGCTCGTCGGCGCGGGGGTCAAGGTGGCCCGCTTCCGCCCGCTCAACCTCAGAAACCTGGTACGCATCTACCGGCGTACCCACCGCCGCGCGATCGTGATCGACGGCCGGGTGGCGTTCACCGGGGGCGCGGCCGTCTCCGACAAGTGGGCCGGCGACGTCCGCAACCCGCACGAATGGCGCGACAGCATGGTGCGCATCACCGGCCCGCTGGTGGGCGGCATCCAGTCGGCCTTCGCCGGCAACTGGGTCTACTGCACCGGCGAGGTGCTCTCCGGCAGGCGCTTCTTCCCCCCCGCGCCGCCCGGCGACGGCCCGTGCAGCCTCTCGCTCATCAGCTCTCCCTCCGACGCCCGCCAGCCGATCCGGCTGATCTTCTGGCTGAGCTTCGCCAACGCGCGGCGGCGGCTCTGGATCTCCAATTCCTACTTCATCCCCGACGCGCGGCTCCGCGAGGCGGTGATGGACGCCGCCCGCCGCGGGGTGGATGTCCGGATCCTGGTGCCCGGCAACCACACCGACGCCGTCCCGGTGCAGCTCGCCGGCCGCACTCTCTACGGCTCCCTGCTCAAGGCGGGCGTCCGCATCTGGGAGTTCCGTCCCGCCATGATGCACGCCAAGACCGCCGTGGTGGACGACATCTGGTCGGTGGTCGGCTCCGCCAACCTCGACGAGCGCAGCATGGAGCTCAACGAGGAGAACGTCGTGGGCGTCGCCGACCGCGACTTCGCCGCCCAAATCGTGAGAGGGCTGGAGGCCGACTTCACCCGCTCGCGCGAGGTGACGCTCGAGTCCTGGCGCAGCCGGCCCCTGTGGGAGCGGGCGCTGGAACGGGTGGCGAAGGTGATGGTGGAGCAGTACTGAGAGGGCGGACGGACGGACGGACGGAAACGGCACACCGGGCGGTGTGCTGTCACTGTCCGTCTGTCCGTCCGTCCGTCTGTCCGTCCGTCCGTCCGTCACCCCCCCGCGATCGCCGCCACGACCACGACCTGATCCCCGGCGGCTACCGGCGTCCCGAAGCCCTGGCGGAAGCGGATGTCTTCGTCGTTGAGATAGTAGGTGACGAACGGATAGGGGCCGCCGGCCTCGTCGCGGAGGCGCGGCGCGAGGCGCGGATATCTGGTGGCGATCTCGGCCACCACGTCGCCCAGGGTGGCGCCGCCGGCTTCGAGGGTGGCCTGGCCGTCCGCCAGGCGGGCGAGGACGGTGGGCAGGCTAAAGGTCACGGCCATGGAGCGTCTCCAGTTCGGTGATGCGGGGAGCGATGATCGGCGCCTCGGGCAGCGAGCCCTGCAGCGCTTCGACGGTCTTGAGTCCGTTGCCGGTGATACAGAGGACGACCTCGTCGCCGGGGCCGAGCCGACCGCGCTCGGCGAGCGCGAGCGCGGCGGCCAGGGTGACACCGCCGGCCGTCTCCGTGAACACGCCGGTCGTTTCGGCGAGGAGCCGGATGCCCGCGACCAGCGCCTCTTCCGAGACCCCGGCGGCCCAGCCGCCGCTCCGCCGGATGGCGGCAGCGGCGAAGCGCCCGTCGGCCGGATTCCCGATCGCGATGGAGCGCGCGATCGTCTTCGGGAGCACCGGCTCGAGCACGTCGCCGCCACGCTCGACCAGCCGCACGATCGGCGCGCAGCCGTTCGCCTGGGCGCCGTAGAGCCGCGGTGACGCGCCCTCGACCAGCCCGGCCTCGGCGAACTCGCGGAACCCCTTCTCCAGCTTGGTCAGCAGCGACCCGCCCGCCATCGGTGCCACGACCGCGCTCGGCAGCCGCCAGCCGAGCTGCTCGGCGATCTCGAAGGCCATCGTCTTCGAGCCCTCGCCGTAGTAGCCGCGGAGGTTGATGTTGACCAGTCCCCAGCCGTAGCGGTCGGCTGCCTGCGCGCACAGCCGGTTCACGTCGTCGTAGGTTCCGCGCACCCGCACCAGCTTCGGGCCGTACACCGCGGTCCCCACGACCTTGCCGAGCTCGAGATCGTGCGGGATGAAGATCCAGGCGGGGAGGCCCGCGCGCGCCGCCTGCGCGGCCACTGCGTTGGCCAGATTTCCGGTGGAGGCGCAGCCGACGGTGTCGAGGCCGAGCCCGAGCGCCGCGTTGAGCGCGCTCGCCACCACGCGGTCCTTGAAGCTGAGCGAGGGATGCGAGACGGCGTCGTTCTTGACCCACACGCGCGCGACGCCGAGCCGCGCGGCAAGCGCGGGCGCCTCGAGGAGCGGGGTGAAGCCGCTGTCGAGCGACACGGCGGGATCGCCGTCGAAGGGGAGCCATTCGCGGTAGCGCCAGAGCGAGTACGGGCGCGCCGCGATGGTGCGCGCGTCAGGGAGCGCGCGATCGGGACGGTACGCCGGCTCGAGCGGGCCGAGGCACTCTTCGCAGGTGGCCGACGCCGCGGGCCGGTGGGGCGTGCCGCACAGCTTGCAGACGAGCGGGAGCGGACGCGGGGGTACGCGCCGGGCGCCGGCAGCGGGGGTCGCGGGCGCGAGCGAGGGCGCCGGCGGTGGAGCGATCACGGGCATGGGGTCGTCTTTCTCCTCGCCCCGCACCCGGGCCTCGGCACCGGAAAAGCGAAAGCGCCCGGTGCCAAAAAGACACTCGGGACGCGAGGCTTTTTAGCAATTGTTTAACGTGGCTGCAATAGGCCGCAAATGACCACGACTTCGATTGTCACCGACAGGTTACGCCATCCCGCCGGATCGCGCAAGGCCCGGGATGCCGTTGCGCGCGGTCCGCCCCCCCGGCCTACCAGTCCCGGATTCGCGAGGGACCGCTGTGGCTCGGCCGCCCCTCGTGGGTGGCGAGCTGCTCGCGCTGCACCGCCTCGAGGAGCTGGCGCGCCTCGTCGGCGTCGAGCTCCTGGACCGACTCGCCCTCCGCCGACCCGTACCCGCCGCCCGCCATCGCGCCCGACGAGTTGTCCGGGTTTCCCTCGTAGCCCGGCACATTCATGTTGCCCCGGCCGTAGTCGCCATTCCGCCCCCGTCCCGAGGACCCGCCGGCCATGCGGTCGTCCTCGAGCCGCTGGACCGCGATCTCGAGGTTCCACTTGGCATCGCGATCCGAGGGCTCGAGCCGGAGCGCTTCCTCGTACGCCGCCACCGCATCGAGCAGGAGCTGGCCTCGCTCGGGGGTCTCCTCCGCCGCGCGCACCAGCGCGTTGCCCAGATTGAACACACTCCGCTGGCGCAGCTTCGCGGAGCCGGCGGCGTCCCGGTAACGCGCCGCGGCGATCTCGTAGCGCTTGAGCCGGTAGTACGCGTTGCCGGCCGCGTAGGCGCGCGCCGGCGTGCTGTCGGCCGCCAGCGACTGGTCGAGCAGTCTGGCCGACTCGGCAAACTCGCCGGCATCGTAGAGCCGCTCGCCCTTCCGGGCGTCGAGCGCGCCGCGCGTACAGCCGCCCGCCAGGAACAGCAGCACCACCGCCGCCGCGGCGCGCGCTCCGACCGGAACCCGCCGTCGCACTGCCATCCGGCGCCGCGCTCCCGCGGCCAGCGCGAGATCGGCCAGCAGCGCGACCGCGGCGAGCGCCAGCGGCCACTGGAAGCGGTCGGCCCGCTCGCGGGTCTGCTCCGACGCGAGCGTACGGGTGCGCACCCGCGCCAATGCCGTCCGGAGCGCGCGCACGTCGTCGGGCCGGTCGGCCCGCGCGTACGCGCCGCCGGTGAGCGCCGCCGTCTTGCGCAGGCTTGCCTCGTCGAGCCGCGAGGTCGCGATCCTCCCGATGTAGTCGCGATGCCACTTCTCCGGCGCCTCCGAGCTGTCGGCCGGCACCGGACCGCCGCGGGTCGTGCCCACGCCGAGGGCGAAAACCGGAATCCCTTCGCCGCGGAGCCCTTCGGTCGCCTTCTCGAGATCGGTGGTCTCGTCGATCTCGCCGTCGGTCACCAGCAGCACCGCTCGGTGTCCGTGCTCGCCCTCGTGCTCGAAGACCTTGGCGGCGGTGGCGAGCGCGTTGCCGATGTCGGTGGACGGGTCGCCCAGATCGTCGGGCGTTGCCGCGTCGAGAAAGAGCTTGAACGCGGCGTGGTCGCTGGTGAGCGGAAGCTGGAGGAAGGCGCTGCCGCCGAAGACCAGCAGCCCCACCCGGTCGCCGGGGAAGGCCGAGACCATTTCCCACGTGGCCCGCTTGGCCTCGGCGAGCCGGTCGGGTGACACGTCGCCCACCGTCATCGAGCGCGAAAGGTCGAAGGCGACCAGCACGTCGCGGCCGGTGCGCGCCAGATCGGCCTCCTGCTCGCCCAGCTGCGGCCGCGCCAGCGCGAGCAGGCCGAACGCCACCGCCGCGAGCTGCAGCCAGGCGCGCCGCGCGACCCGCCGTTCGTCCGGCAGACTCGACCCGTGGGCCAGCACCGCCGGCTCGCCGAACTCGGCCAACTCGGCTCGGCGGCGCCGGAGCCCGCGCGCCACCGCCCGCGCGAGCAGCGGCACGGCGACGAGCGCCACCAGCAGGACCAGCGGCCACTCGAAGCTCACGGCACGCTCCGGAGCCGGGTAGTGCCGAGCGCAAGCCCGGCGGCCAGCAGCACCAGACCGGGCGCCAGCACCCAGGCGTACAGCTCGCGGTAGTCGCGGGTCACGCTGATCCGGACCTCCTGGCGCTCGATGGGATCGATCGCCTGGAGCACTTCGCGCAGCGTCTGGGGGTCGGTCGCGCGGAAGTACTTGCCGCCGCTGCGCTCGCTGATCCGGCGAAGGATCGCCTCGTCACCGCTGGTGAGCCGGTCCGGCGTGCGCCCGCCCCAGCGCCAGATGAACTGGCGGTCGGGGCCGCTGGTGTCGGCCGCGCTCACCCCGATGGTGTGGATGCGCACGCCGATCGCGCGCGCCGCCTCCGCCGCCAGGAGCGGCGTGGGCTTCCCGGTGTTGTTGGCGCCGTCGGTGATGAGCACGATGGTGCTCGCTTTCGACGGCAGGTCCTTGAGCTGGGCCAGGCACATCGCGAGCGCGGTGCCGATGGCGGTGCCGTCGGGCAGCATCCCGATCTCCACGCGGCCGAGCATCCGCTCGAGCAGCGGGATGTCGGGGGTGAGCGGCGCCTGGAGGAAGCCGCGCCCGGCGAAGATCACCAGGCCGAGCAGATCGCCCTGCCGCTCGCGGACGAAGTCGGCCAGCACCCGGCGCGCCACCATCAGCCGGTTGCCGGGCTTGAAGTCCCCGGCCTTCATGCTGCTCGAGATGTCGAGCGCGAGCATGATGTTGCGCGATCGGCTCCGCACCTCGCGTACCTCGTGCGGCACCTGCGGCCGGGCCAGCGCCACGATGAGGAGCGTGAAGCCGGCGAGCCGGAGCGCGTCGGGCAGCCACGGCCAGCGGGCGCGCGGCGTGGCAGGAGCCCCGGCGAGGAAGACGAGGCCGGGGAACCCGATGCGCGCGGGCGGCGGCTGGCGGCGCCGGCGCCACCGGACCAGCGCCCACGCGAGGGGCGCGAGCAGCAGGATGAGCCAGAGCGGGTCAGCGAACCGCATCGAGCACCTCGTCGGCGGTGCGGACCGCGCGCCAGCGCGCGAGCAGATCCTTCGCCGAGCCCAGGAACAGGCCGGCGGCGGCCGGGTCCGGGCGCCACTTGGCGAACTTCACCAGGTCCGCATCGTCGAACACTTCCTCGAACCGGAGACGAACGCCGCCCGCGAGCATCGCGGGCGGAAGCTGCCAGCGGAGCTCGGTCGTGGTGCGCTCGCGCGCCGGCACCCCGCGCGACTCGAGATAGTCGCGCAGGGTGTCGGTCACGGACTCGTAATGCCGGACCACGTCCCGCTCGCCCCAGCGCTCGTGCTCGATCTCGTCCAGCCGGGCAAGCGCGATCTGGTACGGATCGGGCGGCGCCGGCGGCGAAGGCTCCGCCGCCACCGGCGCCGCCGGCGCCGCCTCGGCCCGCCGCCGTCCAATGCGCCAGGCGAGGACCCCCGCCACGAGCAGCGCGAACAGCCCGCCCGCCAGCGCGAACACGCCCGGCCCCCGCGGCGGCGCCGGCTCCTTGATGTCCCGCAGCGTGGCCGACGAGGGATCGGACACCAGCGGGACGATGTCCACGGATGCCGTATCGCTCCGGAGCGTCCCCCGGCTGAGCCCCTTCACCGAGCGCATGAACGGCAGCTCGAATACCGGCACCGGCTGCTCGCCCGTGCGATAGAACGCCACCCACGCCCGTCCCGTGAAGATCCGATCCGGGTGCCGCGTCAGCCGCTCCACCCCAAGCACCCGCACCCACGCCGGCGTGTTCTCGGACGGTTTGGGAATGGTGTCGAACAGGAGGTCCCGCTCGTCGAGCCGCAGCCGGAACCGGATGAGCACGCTGTCGCCCACCGTTGCGCTGTCCACCGCCGGCACCACATCCCAGTGCTGGCCGTGGAGGGTCTGGGCGACCGCCCCCCGCGGAACTCCCAGAACGAGCAACGCGACGGCGAGCAGGCGGACGGACGGGCGGACGGGCGGACGGGCGGACGGGCGGACGGAAATGGCGCACCGCACCGGTGTGCGGGCACCGTCCGCCCGTCCGTCCGTCCGTCCGTCCGTCACCTCCACAGCATCCTCTCCCGCCGCCGGAAGAACGCCAGCAACGGCTCCGCGTACGACCGGCCCGTCTCCAGGCGGAGCAGATCCGCGTTCCGCTCGCGGAGTCCACGCTCGAGACTCCCGTCGAATTCCGCTGCGCGGTCCGCGAACCACGCGCGGACCGCCGAATCGGAGGTATCGATGCGCCGCCACGCGTTGGTCTCGGGGTCCCAGAGGGTCACGAGACCGGCGGCCGGCAGCTCGCGCTCGCGCGGGTCCACGAGCTGGAGCGCGACCACATCGTGGCGGCGCGCCAGGCGGCCGAGCACCGCTTCGTGACCGGCGGTCATGAAGTCGGAAAGGACGAAGATGACGGCGCGGCGGCGGAGCATCGGCTCGAGCTCCGTGAGCGCGGCGCCCAGGTCGGTGCCCGTGCCCGCGGGCTCGAACGCGAGCAGCTCGCTGATGAGCCGGAGCACGTGCCGCCGACCCTTGGCAGGGGCGATGTAGTGCTCGAGCCGGTCGGTGAAGAAGGCGGCGCCGATCCGGTCGTTGCTGCGCGCGGCGGCAAGCGCGAGCACCGCGGCGACTTCCGCCCCGAGCTCGCCCTTGGTGCGCCGGACACTGCCGAAGCCGCCCGAGGCGCTGAAGTCCACCAGAAACATCACGGTGAGCTCGCGCTCCTCGAGGTAGCGCTTGACGTACGGGCTGCCGAGCCGGGCGGTGACGTTCCAGTCGATGGTGCGCACGTCGTCGCCCGGCTGGTACTCCCGCACCTCGGCGAACTCCACTCCGCGGCCGCGGAACGCGCTCGAGTACTCGCCCGCGACGATGTCCCGTACGAGGTGGCGGGTGGTGATCTCGATCCGCCGGACCTCGCGGGCAACCTCCTCGGGCGTCACGGCACCGGCACCGCCTCGAAGATCCGCTCCAGCAGCGCGTCGGGCCCCGTCCCCTCCGCGTCGGCGCGGTAGGTGAGGATCACCCGGTGCCGCAGGACGTCGAGCCCGAGCGCCTTGATGTCGTCCGGCGTCACGTAGGCGCGGCCCCGCATGAACGCGTGCGCCTTGGCCGCGCGCAGCAGGAAGATCGCGGCCCGCGGCGAGGCGCCGAATTCGATCAGTGGGGCAAGATCGGCCAGCCCTGCCTCGGCCGGCCGGCGCGTTGCCGCGATCACATCGAGGACGTACTCCTTGATGCGGTCGTCGGCGTACACGGAGTGCACCAGCCGGCGGGCCGCGAGCACGCGCTCGGGCGCCATCACCCGCTCGGGCGCCGGCTCCTCCAGCGCCACCATGCGGTCGAGGACCTCGCGTTCCTCCCGCCGCGCGGGATAGGTGACCAGCAGCTTGAACATGAACCGGTCCACCTGCGCTTCCGGCAGCGGATAGGTCCCCTCGTGCTCGCTGGGGTTCTGGGTCGCGAGCACCAGGAACAGCTCGGGGAGCGGGAAGCTCTGCCCGCCGATCGTCACCTGCTTCTCCTGCATCGCCTCGAGCAGCGCGCTCTGCACCTTGGCGGGCGCGCGGTTGATCTCGTCGGCCAGCAGCAGGTTGGTGAAGATCGGCCCCTTCTGCACCGTAAAATCGCCGGTGCGCTGATTGTAGATCTGGGTGCCCAGGAGGTCGGCCGGAAGCAGGTCGGGTGTGAACTGGATGCGGTGGTACGCAGCGTCGATGGTGCCCGCCAGGGTGCGGATCGAGAGCGTCTTGGCCAGCCCCGGCACTCCTTCGAGCAGCACGTGCCCATCGGCCAGCAATCCGATCAGGAGTCGCTCGAGCATCGCCCGCTGACCCACGATGACGCGGCCGAGCTCGGTCATGAGCTCGTTGACGAGATGGCTCTCGCGCTCGATGAGCGCGGCATCGGGCAGCGCGGCGCCCGCGCGGGGGGCCGCGAAGCGGTCGGGAACGGTTGTCATGCGGGAAATGTAACGGAGGTCGGAAGGAGTGAAGGTCTTTCCGTCTACGGCCAGTCCTCGAGCGGCGCCGGCGCCGGCGGCAGACTTCGAGGGTCGAGCGAGGCGCGTGACTCGCTGAAGATGTCCTGCCGCAGCCTTCGCTGCACCGCGGCGCCCCAGCGGTACTGGCCGTCGGTGAAGCGGGCTCCGGAATACCAGAAGGTGATCGCGTCGGCGGCGGGATCGTAGGCGAAGGTCGTGCGGTAGACGATGTCCTGCAGCTCCCTCGCCGTCCCCTTCACCATCACGGCCCCCGGAGCCACATCCCAGCTCACGCCATCGGCGCTCGACGCGATGTACACCGCGGGCGTGGTACAGCTCCCCTCGGTCTTGACATTGTACACCGCCCAGAACTCGTTGCGCGCGGCGATCCACTGCACGTCGATATGCCAGGCCCAGAGGCCGGACTGGGTCAGGGCGGCCGTCACCGGATCGCCCCAGGTGAGCCCGTCGGCGGACCGGCGCACCTCGACCGTGGTGGCCACCGCACTGCACCCCACGCTGCCCGCGTCGACCGAGAACATCCACCAGTCGCCCCGGGCGCGCCGCACCACGCTCGGCGAGATGAGCCGGTGATTGGGCGCGCGCGCCACCTCGACCGGTGCCGACCAGATGACGCCATCGTGCGTCCGCACCAGCCGGACGATGTTGCTCGAGGTGACCTGCCGATAGTAGAGCCACAGCTCCTGGGCCTCGGGAACGTAGACCAGATCCGGGTCGGAGAGGTAGCCCACGTCGGGCAGCACGACAGGGTTCGGAGCGCCCACCGGCAGGTCCCAGCGGTCCGGCCGCGCACCTTCGAAGAGGGAAGGATTCTCGAACGCCGCGTTCCCGAACGGGTATGGTGTGATGGCGAGGTGCAGCGGCGACCCGAACGCTCCTGCCGGCGTCTCGGCGTAGTCGGGATGCACGACTTGACGCGACCCGTCGTAGGTGGCGAAGTCCAGCGCTGCGATTTGGCCCAGCGGCAGCACCTCGGGCGATTCGGCTGGCTGGGCGACGGCCGTAAACTCCGCGGCGACGAGCCCCGGCAGCGTGGCCCGCGCCATCCGTCGCCCTTCCATGGTGCCGAGTTGCCAGCGGGCGCGAATCTGCCCCCGCTCGTCGGTAGCGTCCGCCTCGGGCAGAAGCCGGTCGTCACCCTCGCTCTCCCAGCCGACCCGCGCTCCGGCCGTGGGCTTGCCCCCCTCGTCGAGCACGGTGGCCACGACCGGCTCACGCAGCACTGTTCCAACCTGCGCCATCTGCCCGTCCCCACCGGCCACGATGATCCTCACCGGCACCATCGGATGAGGTCCGGGCCCAGGGTCAGGCTCCGGCCCGGCCCCGTCGCCGCACCCTCCGAGCGACACAACGAGCAGCATCCCGGCGACAAATGCCGCCGGCGCCGCTGGACGTAAGTAGAACATGACAGGGTGAGGAGACGTGGGCGGGGGGATGGAATGCACCTCGTAGGTCGGAAGGGCTGAAAGTCGGAAGGTCGGAAGGAAACGGCACACCGCCCCGGTGTGCTGTCACCTTCCGACCTTCCGACTTTCAGCCCTTCCGGCCTAGACGGGCCCGTTGTAAGCCGGATCGCTAGCCCGCGTTCGCAGCTCCGTCTCGGAGCCCCGGTACCATCCACCCCGGAACTCGAAGTGCCGCTCGTCCAGGATCCGGGAGCTGAGGGCATCGGTCCCCTGCTGCTGGACCTGCCAGAGCAGGACCTTGGCCCCCATCTCGGCCGCCGTCTCCCACACCCCGGCCTCGAGCGGCGGGTACAGGTCCGCGAATTCGGGCTTGAGCCTGGCTTCCCGCGGGGTGAACTCCATTACCACCTCCTGCGCGCCTGGACGGCGGTCAGCACCATGGAACGGGGGCGAGATAGGATAATGCAGCCCGTTCGGTGGGGCCACTAGGGGGCAGGTGTGGCGCCCCACCCCTGACCGGGCCACTATTCGCGGATGCGCATTGTCGTAACATTCGACACCCCCTACCAGGGCTGGGACCACCCCGACCACGAGCGCCAGATGGCCACCGAGGTCGCCGCGTGGCACCACGACGAGCCCGAGATGGAGTATCAGATCGCCGACGCCCTCCGCGAGCGGGGGCACGAGGTCACCTTGCTTGGCGTCCAGGACGATCTCCAGTATCTGGTCCGCTGCCTCGATGAGATCCGGCCCGACCTGGTGTTCAACGCCGTCGAGTCGTTCCACGGCAATCCCGGCCTCGAGTACATGGTCCCGGGGATTCTCGAGGCCGAGGGCTAC
>DASUXW010000227.1:0-27527 GCA_036377715.1 Gemmatimonadales bacterium | reverse complement strand
GCCGCACGGTGCTCTACGCCAGCGGCGAGGAATCGCCCGACCAGATCCGGCTCCGCGCCGAGCGGCTCACCGAGGAAGACGCCGGCGCCGTGCACGTGCTCGGCGAGACGCGGCTCGAGGCCATCCTCGGCGCGGCCGGCGTCGTCGGGGCCGACATCGTGGTCATCGACTCGATCCAGACGGTGTACACCGAAGCGCTCGAGAGCGCGCCCGGCAACGTGGGGCAGGTGCGGGAGTGCTCGGGCCAGCTCATGCGGTTCGCCAAGGAGAGCGGGACGGCGGTCATCGTGGTCGGCCACGTCACCAAGGGGGGCGGGATCGCCGGGCCCAAGACGCTCGAGCACATCGTGGACACGGTGCTCTACTTCGAAGGCGAGGCGGCGCTCGACTACCGGCTGCTTCGTACCACCAAGAACCGGTTCGGCTCGGTGGACGAGCTCGGGGTCTTCTCGATGACGGAGCATGGCCTGGTCGCCGTACCCAATCCGTCGGCCGTATTTCTCGCGGCCCGGGCCGACGGGACCAGCGGCAGCGCGGTCACCGCGCTAATGGAGGGCACCCGGCCCGTGCTGGTGGAAGTGCAGGCGCTCGCCGCCAAGTCGGGCTATGGGACGCCGCAGCGGGTAGCCACCGGGCTCGATCCGCGCCGGCTTGCCGTGCTGCTGGCGGTGCTCGAGCGCCGGGCCGAGACGTCGTTCGCCGATCTCGACGTCTTCGTCCAGGTCACCGCGGGCGTCAGGCTCAACGAGCCCGGCGCCGATCTCGCGGTGGCGGCGGCGCTGGTGAGCAGCCTGTACAACCGGCCGGCGCCGGCCGACGTGATCTTCCTCGGCGAGATCGGCCTCGGCGGCGAGATCCGGCCCAGCGGCGCCATCGAGCGGCGCATCGCCGAGGCGGCGCGGCTCGGCTTCCGTCGGGTATTCGGCTCCTCGCGCAGCGAGCCGCGCGTGGCAGGCGTGTCCATGGTCGGCCTGGACCACGTGGGCCAACTGGTGCGGGCGCTTGCCGCGTGACGTCGGGGTGGTGGTTGTGGCGGCAGGGCGGGGGAGCCGGCTTGGCGGCGGCACGATCAAGCAGTACCGGCCCATCGCTGGCGTGCCGATGGTGCTCCGCTCGCTGCGCCCATTCACGGCCCATCCCGACGTGCTCCAGGTGGTGCTCGTGCTCCCGGCCGACGACGCGGCGGCACCGCCCGCCTTTCTGCGCGAGCTGACCGGCGAGCGGTTGCGCATCGTCCCCGGCGGCGCCGAGCGTGCCGACTCGGTGGCGGCCGGCCTGGCCGGGCTCGACCCGCGCTGCGGCATCGTACTGGTGCACGATGCGGCCCGGCCGTTCGTCGAGCGCGGCGTCATCGACGCGGTCATCGGTCATGCGCGCGCGGGCGAGGGCGCCGCCGCGGCCGTTCGGGTGAGCGACACGCTCAAAGAGGCCTCGCCGTCCGACCCGATGCGGGTCGCCCGCACGGTGCCCCGGGACGGTCTCTGGCGGGCCCAGACCCCGCAGGGCTTTCCACGGGCGGTGCTCGAGCGAGCCCACGCCGCCGCGCCGGCCGGCGAGCCCGCCACCGACGATGCCGCGCTGGTGGAGCGCACCGGCGTCGCGGTGCGCCTCGTCCCCGACTCGCCTCGCAACTTCAAGATCACGACCGCCGACGATCTCGCGCTCGCCGAGCGCCTGGCCGGCCCCGGCGAGTGATCCTCCCGTTCCGCACGCCCGCCGAGATCGAGGCTGCCCTCCCGGCGGCCGTGGCGCATCTCGCGGCCGATCGGCTGCTCGCCTATCCCACCGAAACGGTCTACGGCCTCGGCTCGCCCCCGACGGCTCCTTCGCTGGCCGCGCTCGCGCGGCTCAAGGGACGGGAGCCGGGCAAGCCGTTTCTCCTGCTGGTCTCCGGCCGCGCCATGGCCGAGGAGTGGGGGCTCGTCTTTTCCCCCTCGGCGCGCGCGCTCTCGGCCGCGTTCTGGCCCGGGCCGCTGACGCTGGTGCTGCGCGGCGGCGAGGGCCGCCTGCCCGACGAGCTGCGCGGGCGCGAGGGCGGCATCGCGGTGCGATACACCTCCCACCGCGCCATCGAGCGCCTGGTGCGCGCCGCCGGCCGGCCGCTCACCTCGACGTCGGCCAACCGTCCCGGTGGCCCGACGGCGCCGGGTCCCGACGCGCTGGTCGGGCTCTTCCGCGAGGCGGTGGACGAGGGCCTGCTGCTGGTGCTCGATGGCGGCGTGCTGGGCAACGTGCCGCCGTCCACTCTGGTGGACTGCACCGGTCCCGTGCCGCGCCTGGTGCGCGAGGGCGCCATCCCGCGCGGCGAGCTGCGCCGGGCCGCCGGGCGGCTGGCCCCCTGACTATGTTTCCGCCATGAGTACCCACGTCCTGTTCGTCTGCACCGGCAACACCTGTCGCAGCCCGATGGCCGAAGCGATGCTGCGCCAGGCGCTCGCGGCGCGCGGGCTCGATCAGGTGACCGTCTCCTCGGCAGGCACCGGTGCCTGGGACGGTGCACCCGTATCCGAGGGCGCCTACCTCGTCGGGCTGGAGAACGGTCTCGACTTGAGCGGCCACCGCGCCCGCCTGCTCACTCGCGAGCTCGTCCGCGGGGCCGATCTCATCCTCGTCATGTCGGGGCACCACCTGGCCCGGGTGGCCGAGCTGGGCGGCGACGACAAGGCGCACCTGGTCGCCTCCTACGCCGGCCGCGACGAGGCGCACACCGAAGTCAGCGATCCATTCGGTTCCGATCTCGCCAGCTACCGCACCACCTTCGCCGAGCTCCAGGAGCTGACCGAGGCCGTGGTGAACCGCGTAGCCGGCACGGTGCGGTGATCGACGGCACCACGCGCGTCTTCGCCATCCTCGGCGATCCGGTCGCGCACTCCCTCTCTCCCGCCATGCAGAACGCCGCGTTCCGCGTGCTCGGCCTCCGCGCCGAGTACGTGCCGCTCCGCTGCGATGCGGCCGACCTTCCCGGCCTCATGCGCGCCCTGGGACGGGCGGGCGGCGGCGGAAACGTCACCGTGCCCCACAAGGAAGCGGCCGCGCGCGCGGTGGATCGCCCGCGCGGGCTGGTGGAGCGGCTCGGCGCATGCAACGCGTTCTGGGGCGAGAACGGCGCCTGCGCGGGCGACAACACCGACGTGGCCGGGGTCGGTGCCGCGCTCGACGAGGTGGAGGCGCCGCCGGGCAGTTGGCTGGTGCTCGGCACCGGGGGCGGCGCTCGCGCCGTGGCGGGGGCGGCGCTCGAGCGCGGTGCGGCGCTGGCCGTGGCGTCTCGCACGGCGGAGCGCCGGCACGAGTTCGAGCGCTGGCTGCGCGGCCTGGGTGCGAGCCTGACCGAGCCCGAGGAATGCACCACCGTGATCAACACCACCCCGCTCGGGCTCGCGCCGGGTGACCCGCTGCCGCTCGCCGCGCCGCCACGTTGCGCGCAGGCCGCGCTCGACCTGGTCTACGCCCGCGGGGAAACTACCTGGACGCATGCGATGCGCGCCGCCGGCCTGCGCGCGTGCGACGGCCGCACCATGCTGGTGGCGCAGGGAGCGGCGTCGCTCGAGCGCTGGTTCCCCGGCGCGCAGGCCCCGGTCGAGGTGATGCGGGCGGCCGTCAATGCGGCGCTTCGCTGAGGCGCTGGCCGGCGTCGAGCGCTGGCTGCTCCCGCCGGCCTGCCTGCTCTGCGACGCGCCGGTACCGGCGCGCGAGGGCGACGCGCTGATCTGCGGCCTCTGCCGCTCCCGATGGCAGCCGGTGGCGCCGCCCTGGTGCGGGCGCTGCGGCCAACCGGCCTTCGAGGACCTGGAATGCCGCCTCTGCGCCGCCTGGCCGGAGGGGCTGGAGCGGGTGCGCAGCGCGGTCTGGCTTCGCGGCACCGCGCGCGAGGCCGTGCACCGGCTCAAGTACGAGGGCTGGTGGCGCGCGGCCGACGCGCTTGCCGGCGCGATGCGCTGTCTGGAGCCATTGACCGGGCGGGTATGCTTGATACCGATCCCGCTCGGCGCCCGCCGGCGGGCGGCGCGGGGTTACAATCAGGCCGAGCGGATCGCGGCCGCGCTGGGTGCCCTGGCCGGGCTGCCGGTGCGGACCGACCTGCTGGCCCGCGGGCGCGAGACCCGCACACAGACGGCGCTCGCGCCCGAAGCCCGCCAGGCCAACGTGGCGGGCGCGTTCGCGGCGCGCCGCAGCGACGGGCTCGCCTGCGTGCTGGTGGACGACGTCTTCACCACCGGGGCGACGCTGGCCGAGGCCGGTGCGGCGCTCCGGCGCGCGGGGGCGATCCGGGTCGAGGCCGTGACGTTCGCGCGGGCGGAGCTGCCGGTTCGCCTGGCGTAGGGCATTCAACGAGGAGAGATGATGGCGATTCGCGTGGGCATCAACGGCTTCGGCCGCATCGGGCGCAACGTGGTCCGCGCCGCGCAGGCGATGGGGGCGAAGGAGATCGATTTCGTCGCGGTCAACGACATCACCAATACGGCGACGCTCGCCCACCTGCTCAAGTACGACTCGGTTCACGGCCGCTTTCCCGGCGAGGTGACGGCGGAGCAGGACGCCATCGTCGTGAACGGCGACGCCATGCGCGTGCTCGCGGAGAAGGACCCGGCCAAGCTCCCGTGGAAGGAGCTGGGGGTGGACGTGGTGCTCGAGTCCACCGGCCGGTTCACCGAGCGGAGCCAGGCGGCGCTGCACCTGCAGGCCGGGGCGAAGAAGGTGATCATCTCCGCCCCCGGCAAGAACGAGGACATCACGGTCTGCTACGGGGTCAACCAGGACAAGTACGATCCCGCCAGGCACGACGTGATCTCCAACGCGAGCTGCACCACCAACTGCCTCGTGCCGGTGGTCAAGGTCATTCTCGACCGGTTCGGGTTCGTGCACGGGTTCATGACCACCGTGCACTCCTATACCAACGACCAGCAGATCCTCGACCTGCCGCACAAGGACCTGCGGCGGGCGCGGGCCGCGGCGCTCTCGATCATCCCCACGACGACCGGCGCGGCCAAGGCCACCGCCCTCGTCATCCCCGAGGTCAAGGGCAAGATCGACGGCGTCTCGCTGCGGGTGCCGACGCCCGACGTATCGGTCGTGGCGCTCACCTGCACGGTGGGACGCGCCACGTCGGCCGACGAGGTGAACACCGCCTTCCGCGAGGCGGCCAAGGCCGGCCCGCTCAAGGGGATCCTCGCGGTCAGCGAGGAGCCGCTCGTCTCCGTGGACTACATCGGCTCGCTCCAGTCCAGCGTGATCGACGCGCTCTCGACCGCGGTGGTGGACGGCACGCTGGTATACGTCACGAGCTGGTACGACAACGAGATGGGTTACTCCGCCCGCTGCGTGGATCTGCTCCGCTACGTGGGCGAGCGGCTGTGAAGCGAACCCTCGAGTCGCTCGACCCGGCGGCCATCGAGGGCCGGCGCGCGCTGGTGCGGGTGGACTTCAATACCCCGGTGAAGGACGGCGCCGTCACCGACAACACCCGCATTCGCGCCGCGCTCCCCACCATCCAGTACCTCCGCGAGCGCGGTGCCCGCGTGGTGCTGCTCTCGCATCTCGGGCGCCCCAAGGGCGGGCCCGAGCCGAAGTACTCGATGCAGCCCGTCGTGCGTGAGCTCGAGCGCCTGCTGGGAGCACCGGTGACCTTTCTTCCCGACCCGACGTCCGACGCGGCCGTGGCCGCGACGAAGCGGCTGCCCCGGGGCGGGGTCGCCGTCGGCGAGAACACCCGGTTCCAGCCGGGCGAAGAGAAGAACGACCGCGCGCTCGCCGAGCGGTTCGCGGCGCTGGGCGATTTCTACGTGAACGACGCCTTCGGCTCGGCCCACCGGGCGCACGCGAGCACCGAGGCGGTGGCGCACCTGCTCAAGCCCGCCGTCTCCGGGTTCCTGATGCAGCAGGAGCTCCGCTACCTGGGCGACGCGCTCCACCGACCCGACCAGCCGTTCGTCGCCGTGCTCGGCGGGGCCAAGATCAGCGGCAAGATCGATCTGATCGAGGCGCTGCTCCCGAAGGTGGACGCCATCCTGCTCGGCGGCGCGATGGCCTGCACCTTCTTCCGCGCGTTGGGGCTCGAGACCGGCACGTCCCTGGTGGAAGACGACCGGGTCGATCTCGCGCGCCGGCTGATGGAGCGGGCGGGAGACAAGCTCGTCCTCCCGTCGGGCGCCGTCATCGCCCAGCGGCTCGAGCCCGGCGTCGAGACCCGCACCGTGGCGCGCGACGCGATCCCGCCGGGTTGGGCGGTATACGACATCGATCCCGGGACCGAGCGCGTGTTCGGCGACCGCATCCGGGCGGCGAAGACGGCCGTGTGGAACGGGCCGATGGGCGTCTTCGAGGTGCCGCCGTTCGACCACGGCACGCTGGCCGTCGCGCGCGCGATGGCCGACGCCACCGAGCGCGGCGCGACCACCATCGTGGGCGGCGGCGACTCCGCGGCCGCGGTAGCGCAGGCCGGGTTGAGCGACCGAATGACGCACGTCTCGACCGGCGGCGGGGCGTCGCTCGAGTTCCTCGAGGGCAAGGAGCTGCCCGGCGTGGCCGCGCTCGACGAGGGCTGACCATGGCTGCCCGCCCGCTCATCTACGCCGCCAACTGGAAGATGAATCACGGCCCCACGGCCGCGTGCGCCTTCATGGAACGGTTCCTGGCGCTCACTGGCCCGGTGCAGGGCCGCGGCCTGTGGTTCTTCCCTCCCGCCGTGTCGCTCGCCGCCGTGAGCCGGGCGGTGCATTCCCGGCCCGATATCCTGGTCGGCGCGCAGAACATCCACTGGGAGACCAGGGGCGCGTTCACCGGTGAGGTCTCGATCCCGATGGTGCTCGAGGCCGGCGCGGGCGCCGTACTCGTGGGGCACTCCGAGCGTCGCCACCTCTTCGGCGAGACCGACGAGCAGGTGGCGCGCAAGACGGCGGCCGCCCTCGCGGCCGACCTCACTCCGCTCGTCTGCCTGGGCGAGACGCTGGCCGAGCGCGAGGGCGGCCGCACCGAGCAGGTGGTGCTGCGGCAGCTCGCGCCGCTGCTCGACCGCGTCGCCGTGGACGACTGGACCAGGCTGGTCCTCGCCTACGAGCCGGTCTGGGCGATCGGCACGGGCCGGAATGCGACGCCCGACGATGCCGCGCAGGTGCACGAGCTGATCCGCTTCGGCCTCGCGCGCCGCGGCGTGACCGAACGGGTGCGGATCCTGTATGGCGGCAGCGTGAACACGGGCAACGTGCTCGCGCTGCTGGCCCGGCCCGAGCTGGACGGCGTGCTGGTGGGGGGCGCCAGTCTCGACCCCGACGGGTGGGCGGAGCTGGTGGGATTGGGTTAGCTTAGGGGCCATCCCCATCAGGAGCAGGCGACGGATCTCGAGCAACGGCTTCAGGCCGCGGTCGGTGGTCAGTATCGCATCCTGAAGGAGCTGGGGGGTGGCGGCATGAGCCGGGTCTTCCTCGCCGAGGAGGTCCGGTTGGGACGGCAGGTCGTCCTGAAGCTGCTGCCGCCCGAGACCGGGGCCGCCGTCAACGTCGAGCGGTTCGAGCGCGAGATCCAGCTCGCCGCGCGCCTGCAGCACCCGCACATCGTCCCGCTGCTCACCGCCGGCGCCTCCGGCGATCTCCTCTATTACGTCATGCCGTTCATCTCCGGCGAGTCGCTTCGGGTCAAGCTGGCCCGCGAGGGCGAGCTGCCGGTGACCGAGGCCGTGCGGATCCTGCGAGAGGTCGTGGACGCGCTCGCCTACGCGCACCGGAACGGCGTGGTTCACCGGGACATCAAGCCGGACAACATTCTGCTGTCCGAGGGGCACGCGGTGGTGACCGACTTCGGCGTCGCCAAGGCCGTCAGCGCCTCCAGCGGGAGCGGGAGCCTCACGTCGCTGGGCGTGGCGCTCGGCACCCCGGCCTACATGGCGCCGGAGCAGGCCGCGGCCGACCCGCACGTGGACCACCGGGCCGATATCTACGCCGTGGGCGCGCTCGCCTACGAGATGCTGGCGGGACGTCCGCCGTTCACCGCGCCGACTGCCCAGGCGCTGCTCGCGGCGCAGATCACGCAACCGCCCGACCCCGTGGCCCAGCACCGGCGGACCATTCCCCCCGGACTCAACGCGGTCGTGATGCGGTGTCTCGAGAAACGGCCGGCGGACCGGTGGCAGTCGGCGGCCGAGCTCGTGCCGCAGCTCGACGCCATGAGCACGCCGAGCGGTGGAACCATGCCGCTGCCGGCACCCGCGGTCATCTCGACCGGGACCGAGCAGGCCATCCGCCGGGGGCACCCGGTGCGGGTGGCGGCCGCGTTCGCGGCGGCCGCGCTGGTGGTGCTCGCGCTCGTCTGGGCCGTCGTGGAGCGCCTGGGCCTGCCCGAGTGGGTGCTCTACGGCGCGGTCGCCCTGCTGGTGCTGGGCCTGCCGATCATGGTGGCCACCGGCCTGCACGAGCGGAAGCGGGCCCTGGCGCGGACGACCGGACTGCACTTGACCGCGCCGGTCGGTGTGGCGCGCTGGCTCACCTGGCGCCGGGCGCTCATCGGCGGCGGCCTCGCCTTTCTCGGCCTCGGCATCGTGGCGGCGGGGTACACGGCAATGCGCGTGCTCGGCATCGGCCCGGTCGGCACGCTGATGGCGTCGGGGGTGCTGAAGGACCGCGAGCGGTTGGTGCTGGCCGATTTCGAGAACCGCAGCGCGGACTCGACCTTGGGTCCTTCGCTCACCGAGGCTTTCCGGGTGGATCTGTCCCAGTCGCCCACGGTCCGGCTGCTGGACGCCTCGGCCATTGCAGAAGCGCTCGGGCGCATGGAGCGCACCGGCGGAGCGCCGCTCACGCCCCAGCTCGCGCGCGAGCTGGCCATGCGCGACGGCATCAAGGCCGTGGTGACCGGGCAGATCGATCCCGTGGGCAAGGGGTACGTGCTGGCCGCGAGCCTGGTGAGCGCCGGTGACGGCAGCGTCCTCACCGCCGTACGGGAGACGGCCCGGGACGACGGCGAACTGCTCGGCGCCATTGACCGCCTCTCGCGCAAGCTGCGCGAGCGGGTGGGCGAGTCGCTGGTCTCGATCCGCGGCAACCCCTCGCTCGATCAGGTCACCACGGGATCGCTGCCCGCGCTGCGGAAATACTCCGCGGCGCTCCGGCTCGAGGAGGAGGACAAGTCCGAGGCGGCGATTCCGCTGCTCCAGGAGGCGGTCGCGCTCGACACCGGTTTCGCCATGGCGTACCGGAAGCTGGCGGTGATCATGGGCAACCTCGGTCACGAGGCCGAGCGGACGGCGGCTGCGACCCACGCGTATGCCCATCGCGACCGTCTGCCCGAGCTGGAGTCCGATCTCACCATCGGGTACTACCACCAATTCGTGGACTACGACCCGCCGAAGGTGGTCGCCGCCTACCGCGCCGCGCTGAGCGTGGACCCCGACAACCTGGTCGCCCTGAACAATCTCGCGGTGGCGCTCCAGCAGGAGCGTCACTGGCCCGAGGCGGAGAGCCTGGCGGTGCGGGCGACGCGGCTGGGACGCAGCGCCGCCTTCTTCGGCAACAGCCTCGCGGCCCAGGTGGCGCAGGGCCATTTCGACGACGCGGAGCGCACGATGGCCCGCTTCGCGGAAAAGGCGCCCGCCAGCCCATCGACGCTGTACTACCGCGCCGGCCTCGCTATCGCCCGGGGAGATTACGCGGCCGGCACACGCATGCTCGAGCAGCTCCGGGCAGCCCAGGGCGCGAGCCCCGAATGGCAGTCGCGCACCAGCATCGCGCTTGCGCACCTGAGCCGGCTCACCGGCCGGATCGCGGACTCCGAACGCTATCTGCGCGAGAACATGGCCGAGAGCGAGGCGCAGCAATCCGCCGGGCAGGTGGTGAGCGGCGCTGCCGAGCTGGCCCTGCTGCAGCTCGACTTCAGGGGCCGTGGCGATTCCGGGCTTGCGATCCTCGCCGGGGCGCTGGGCCGCCACCCGTTGGCCGGCATCCCCGCACCCGACCGGCCGTATTCGCTGTTGATCGCGACTCTTGCCCAACTCGGGCGGCCGGAGCAGGCCAGGCGGCTGCTCCTCGACTACGCCGCGACCGTGCCCGAGTCGATGCGCCGGGGAGACGCCTTGCGCCACTACGCCGAGGGCACGCTGGCCGAGGCCGAGCACCGGCCGGCGGAGGCGGCGGCCGCCTACCGGAGCTGGAACGAGGAGAGCGCCGACTGCACGTCGTGCGGCCTGTTCGACCTCGCGCGGCTGGAGGCGCTCGCCGGCCGTACCGACTCGGCCATCGCGCTCTACGATCGAGGCCTCTCCCAGCCGTCGATGAGCCGATGGCTGGACGACGCCTACGCGCTCGCCCCGGCGCTCAAACGCTCGGGCGAGCTGTACGAGGCACGGGGCGACCGCGCGAAGGCCGCCGAGCGCTACCGCCGGTTCGTGGATCTCTGGAAAGGGGCCGATCCGGAGCTGCAGCCCGGCGTCCGCGAGATCCGCGCCCGGCTGGCCCGGCTGTCCGCGGAGCCCGGGACCTGACGCCGCGGACGCCCGCGCTCGATGACCGTGCGCTCCTCGCGCGGCTCGTTGGCTTCGACACGACCAGCTCCGCGAGCAACCTTCCGCTGGTGGACTTCCTCACCGGGTATCTCGACCGTCCCGGCGTGACCCTGATCCGCGATCCATCCGAAGACGGCCGGAAGGCCAACCTCGTGGTGTGCGCGGGCGCCGAGCGCGACGATCGCGAAGGCCTGGTGCTCTCCGGCCACACGGATGTCGTCCCCGCGAACGAGCCCGAATGGCGCACGGATCCCTTCGAGATGATGGAGACCGGCGATCGCTACGTCGGCCGCGGCACAGCCGACATGAAAGGCTTCCTGGCGCTCGCGGCCAACCGGGTAGCCGCCCTGGACCCCTCGGCCCTTCGACGCCCGCTCTGCCTGCTCTTGACCTATGACGAGGAGGTGGGGACGCTGGGCGCCCGCCGACTTACGCAGAGCTACGCCGGGATCGACCGGCTGCCCCGCGATGTAGTGATTGGCGAGCCGACCGAACTGCAGGTCGTGCGCGCGCACAAGGGGATGCTCCGGCTCCGGATCGGCTTCGAGGGCCGGGCGGCGCATTCGGGCTACCCGCATCTGGGGCGGAGCGCGATCGAGCCGGCGGGCCGGGCCATCGCCGCGCTCGCGGAGCTGCGGCGGGAGATGGAGGGCGAGCGCTCCGCGCACTCCGAGCTGTTCCCCGGCGTTCCGTTCCCGGCGCTCAACGTGGGGACGGTGCACGGCGGGCGCGCCGCAAACGTCATCGCCGACCGCTGCGAGCTCGAGCTGGGCATCCGTCTGCTGCCCGGCATGCCGGCATCGGATATGGTGGCGCGGGTCGCCGAGACGGTCCGCTCGGCGGTCGCCGGGCCGTTCTCGCTCGAACAGATCAGCGAAAGCCCGGCGATGGTGCTCGAGGAAGATGCTTCGCTGCACCGCACGGTATCGGACATGATGGGCCAGCACGGCTCCCACAGCGTCATGTTCACCACCGACGCCGGCTGGCTGCAGCGCGCGGGCTTCCAATGCGTGGTCTTCGGTCCCGGAAGCATCGAAGTGGCGCACCGGCCCAACGAGTTCCTTCCCATCGCGGAGTTCCGCCGGGCCGGCCAAGTGCTCGACCAGCTCATCGAGCGGAGCTGCCTCGGCTCATGACCCAGGTGCTCGAGCCGGAGCTCACCTGGACCAGCGCGGGCTTCGCCGCCGGTGTGCAGGTGACGGTGGACGACCATGGGCGCATTGCCGAGGTCGGTGCCATGGGCCGGTTCGGCGCCACGCGGCTTCCCGGCCTCGCGCTCCTGCCGGGCTTCGTGAACGCGCACTCGCACGCTTTCCAGCGCGGGCTCCGCGGACTCGGAGAGACCTTCCCCGCGGGCGTGGGCAGCTTCTGGAGCTGGCGCGAGGCGATGTACCACCTGGTCGGCTCGCTCGACCCCGAGTCGACGCGACGTGTCTCGGCTCGCGCCTTCGCCGAGATGCGCGACACCGGCATCACCACGGTCGGCGAATTCCACTACCTCCATCACGCGCGCGAGGGCGACTTCGCGCTCGACGAGCCGGTGGTCGAAGCGGCCGCCGCGGCGGGCATCCGCCTGGTGCTGCTCTACGGCTACTACGCCACCAGCGCCCCCGGTCGACCGCTCGAAGGCGCGCAGCGCCGGTTCGCGACGCCGTCGGTTGGTCAGTTCTGGCGCCAGGTGGACCGGCTCGCCGGGCTGCTCGTGCCGGAGCGCCAGACGCTGGGCATCGCGCCCCACAGCATCCGCGCGGCGAGCCCGGCCGAGATCGGCGAGCTGTACGCCGAGGCCCGGCGCCGGGACCTGCCGGTGCACCTCCACGTGGAGGAGCAGCGCCGGGAGATCGACGAGTCGCTCGCTGCCTACGGCAACACGCCGATGGCCACCATCCTCGACGCGGTCGGCGACGGTCCGTTCACGGCCATCCACTGTACCCACACGACCGAGCCGGACATGGCGCGGTTCCTGGCGGCGGGCGGGACCGTCTGCCTTTGCCCACTCACCGAGGGCAACCTCGGCGATGGCATCCCCCGCCTGGAACAGCCGCACGCGGCGGGGGGGCGGCTGGCGCTCGGCACCGACAGCAACAACCGGCTCTCCACGCTCGAGGACATGCGCTGGCTGGAGTACGGCCAGCGGCTGCGCGGCGAGCTTCGCGGCGCGCTGCGCGATACTGCTGGTGAGCTGGCACCCGTGCTGCTCGACGCTGCCACGGCGGGCGGGGCGCGCGCGCTCGGCGTCCCGGCGGGCCGGATCGCCGCCGGCGCCTGGGCCGATTTCGTGGCCCTCGACCTGAGCGCGCCGGCGCTCGCCGAGGTACCGCGCGAGCGGCTGCTCGAGGCGATCGTGTTCGGGGCGGGGAACGGGGTGATCGCGGGGACGTATGTGGGGGGGAGGTGGAGGCGGACGGGCGGTGAACGGTAAGCGGTGAGCGGTGAGCGGTTAGAGGTGAGCGGGGGGTGCGATGCCGGAGCTGCCGGATGTGGCCGTGTACGTCGAATGCCTGACGGAGAGGGTGGTGGGGGGAGTGCTCGAGCGGGTGGAGGTGCGGAATCCGTTCGTGCTGCGGTCGGTGAGTCCGGCGCCGGGGGAGCTCGAGGGGTTGCGGGTCACCGGGGTGCGGCGGCTTGGGAAGCGGATCGTGGTGGGGCTCGATGGGGAGCGGTTCATCGTCATCCACCTCATGATCGCGGGACGGCTGCACTGGCATCAGGATGGCGGGAAGCCGCCCCGGAAGAATGCGCTGGCGGTGTTCGGCTTTTCGGGGGGACGGCTGGCGCTCACCGAGGCGGGCACGAAGCGGAGGGTTTCGGTGCATCTCGTTGCCGGCGACGATGGGCTGGCGCACTTCGACCGCGGCGGTCTGGAAGTGCTCGAGGCCGATCGTGACCGGTTCAGGGAGCGGCTCCGAAAGGAAAACCACACGCTCAAGCGCGCGCTGACCGATCCGACGCTCTTCAGCGGAATCGGGAATGCGTATTCGGACGAGATCCTGCATCGAGCGCGGCTCTCGCCGCTCGCGCTGACGCGTCGGATCGATGAGGAGCAGATCGGCCGTCTGTTCGACGCGACCCGCGCGGTGCTCGCGGAATGGACCGAGCGGCTGCGCGCGGAGGCGGGCACGGAGTTTCCCGAGCAGGTGACGGCCTTTCGCGAGGGGATGGCCGTCCACGGCCGCTTCGGAGAGCCGTGCCCCGACTGCGGCGCTCCGGTGCAGCGCATTCGCTACGCCGAGAACGAGACCAACTACTGCGCCCGCTGCCAGACCGCTGGCCGGCTGCTGGCCGATCGGGCCATGTCGCGCCTGCTGCGTGAGGACTGGCCCCGCTCGATCGACGAGGTGGAGTGAGCGTGCGTCCCACCGTCGTGCGCTGGAAGATCTGCGCGATGCTCACCGTCGCGAGCTTCGTGGCGTATCTGCTGCGCACCAACATGAGCGTGGCCGGCGCGCCCATGGCGGCGGATCTGGGGCTCACCCCGGTGCAGCTGGGTGTCGTGCTCGGCGGGTTCGCCTGGGGCTACGCCCTGTTCCAGTTTCCGGGCGGCGTGGTGGGCGACCGCATCGGGGCTCGCGGCGCGCTCACGGCAATGGCGGTGCTCTGGGGCGTGCTGAACCTGCTGGTCGGCCTGGTGCCCGCCGGCGCGGCGCTTTCGACCACGGCCGCCCTGGTGCTACTGCTTGCGCTTCGCTTCCTGATGGGCGTGGCGCAGGCCCCGCTGTTTCCGGTGATCGGCGGCCGGGCCACCTGCAACTGGTTCCCGGTGTCGGGCTGGGCGCTGCCCAACTCGCTCCAGAACGCCGGCCTCACCTTCGGCAGCGCCGCGACGGGCGTCGTGATCGCCGGGCTCGCGGAGCGCTTCGGCTGGCGCCAGTCGTTCGTGCTCACGGCGCCGCTGGCCTTCATCCTTGCCGCGGCCTGGTGGTGGTATGGCCGCGACCGGCCCGCGGAGCATCGCGGCGTGAACCGGGCGGAGCTCGAGCTGATCGACGCCGGCCGGACCGCCGGCGAGCCGCCGGAGCCGGGCGCCTGGAAGCTGGTGCTCCGCGATCGGCAGGTGCTGCTTCTCACGCTCGGGTACTTCTGCAGCAACTACGTCTTCTACTTCTTCTTCAACTGGCTGTTCATTTATCTCATCGAGAGCCGCGGTTTCCGGCTGCTCGAGGGCGGGCTCTACGCGGCGGCACCGTGGATCACGGGTGCGTTCGGCGCGGTGCTGGGCGGCTGGCTGTGCGACCGGCTCTGGCGCCGGATGGGCGGGCGGATGGCCTGCCGGGCTCTGGGGGCCGGGGGAATGGCGGTGTCGGCAATGTTCCTGGCCGCCGCCGGCGCGGCGCCTGGGCCGGTCGGAGCAGTCGTCCTCCTCTCGCTGTGCCTGGGCGCCCAGCAGTTCACCGACCCGATCTACTGGGCGGGGACGATCGCGGTGTCGGGCCGCCGGGCGGCCGCCGCATGCGGCGTGCTCAACACGGGCGGCAATATCGTGGGCGGGATCGGCGCGCTGGCCGTGCCGCTCACCGTCGAGCGGCTCGGGTGGCCGGCGGCGCTCGGAACCGGCGCCGCGTTCGGCCTGGCGGCCGCGGCGATCTGGCTGGTGACGTCGGTGGATCGCGCACTGACGACGGGTGGGAACATAGGGCCCGCTGCCGGGCCGGAGGCAGCCGCGGTTTCGCCGGCGGTGAGCTAGCGGCTCACGCGCCGGCGCTCATCCGCGCAAAACGCGCCCTACCATCTCGCGCGCCTCCGAGACGATCCGGTCGAGGTGCGCCTCGTCCCGGAAGCTCTCCGCGTACAGCTTGTACACGTTCTCGGTCCCGCTCGGTCGCGCGGCGAACCAGCCCTGCGCGGTGGTGACCTTGAGGCCGCCGATCGGCGCGCCATTTCCTGGCGCACGCGTCAATCGGCTCTCGATCCGGTCGCCCGCCAGGGTGTCGGCGGTGATGGCCTCGGGGGTGAGGCGGCTGAACGCGGCCTTCTCCTCGGGGCTGCACGGCGTGTCGATGCGGGTGTAGAGCGGGGCGCCGAGGCGCGCGGTCAGCTCGCGATAGTGTACCCCGGGGTCGCGACCGGTGACGGCGGTGATCTCCGCCGCGAGCAGGCCGAGCAGCAGGCCGTCCTTGTCCGTCGTCCAGACCTGCCCGTCGTGGCGCAGGAAGCTGGCCCCGGCGCTCTCCTCGCCTCCGAAGCAGCAGCTCCCGTCGAACAGTCCCGGCGCGAACCACTTGAACCCGACCGGCACCTCGTACAGCTCGCGTCCGAGCTCGGCCACGACGCGGTCGATCAGCGCGCTCGACACCAGCGTCTTGCCGACCTTCGCCGTTCGGGTCCAGTCCCCGCGATGCGTGAGGAGATAGTGGATCGCGACGGCGAGGTAGTGATTCGGATTGAGCAGCCCGGCGGACGGCGTCACGATCCCGTGGCGATCCGCGTCGGGATCGTTGCCCCAGGCCACATCGAAGCGATCCTTGAGCTCCACCAGCCCCGCCATGGCCCACGGGCTCGAGCAGTCCATCCGGATGCGGCCGTCGTGATCCACCGGCATGAACCCGAACGTCGGGTCGAGTCGCGAATTCACGACCGTCAGATCGAGCCGGTACCGCTCCGCGATCCGCGGCCAGTAGGCCAGCGACGCCCCCCCGAGCGGATCCACCCCGATCCGCACCCCACTCTCGCGAATCGCATCCAGATCGATGGCCTCGGCGAGCGCCTCGATGTACGGCCCGGCCAGGTCCTCCGCATGCGTCGTATGAGCCCCTCGCGCCGCCGCGAAGTCCACCCGACGCACCCCGCGATTCCCTCCCGAGAGCAGCTCGTTCGCGCGATCCTGAATCGCTCGAGTGACCTCCGTCCCCGCCGGCCCCCCGTCCGGCGGATTGTACTTGAACCCCCCATCGCTCGGCGGATTGTGCGATGGCGTCACCACGATCCCGTCCGCCTTCACCCGCTTCGCGGGTACCCGGCCCGTCCGCCCGCCCGCCAGAATTGCCCTCGAGATCGCCGGCGTCGGCGTGTACCCGCCACCCTCCTGCAGCGCCACGGTGACGCCGTTGGCGGCCAGGACCTCGAGCGCGACACGTTCCGCCGGCCCCGACACGGCGTGCGTATCCTTGCCCAGGTACAGCGGGCCGGTGATCTCCGCGTCCCGCCGGTGCTCGGCGATCGCCTGCGTGATGGCCAGGATGTGCGCCTCGGTGAAGCTCCCGTCGAGCGGCGTGCCGCGGTGGCCGCTCGTGCCGAAGCTCACGCGCTGCAGCGGATTGTCGGGGTCGGGTCGGCCCTCGTAGAACAAGCGCTCGAGCTCCGCCACATCGATCAGGAGCTCGGGCGGAGCGGATCGGCCGGCGAGCGGATGCGGCATCGGCAGCTCAGCGGCCGGCGGCCCGGGCGCCCGCGCGCATCGCCGCCTCGACTTCCTCGAGCTCGCGGGGGGCGCGGGAGAGCCACTCGGCGCCGGTGGCGCTCACCAGGTAGTCGTCTTCGATCCGGACGCCGATGTGGTTGTAGCGCTCCACCGCCGGCCGCACGCGCGCGATGAACGCGCGGTTCTTCGGCGTGTCGGGCAGCATGTCGAGCAGCGCCGTGCTGATGTAGATCCCGGGCTCGATCGTGAACACCTCCCCTTCCTGAAAGAACCCGGTCGGGGAATACGAGTAGCCGCCCGCGTCGTGCACCTCGAGCCCGATCCCGTGTCCCAGCCCGTGGGCCTGGTACAGGAACACCTGCCTGCAGGGGAGCGGGGCCGGCACGCGGGCGCACGTCGTCGAGTCGGCCCAGGGCGGATCGAACGTCGCCTCGGGCGATTCGATCAGGCCGAGCTTTGCCAGCTCGCGCGCCTGCACGGCGCGGACCGCGGAATCGCCCGCCTCGACCGGCGCACCGGGACGCACCAGCCGCTCGGCGGCGGCCTGGGCCGCACGCACGGTCCGGTAGATCGCTGCCTGCTCGGGGGTGAATCGGCCGTTCACCGGGACGGTGCGCGTCACGTCGCCCGCGTAGTTCTCGTACAGCGCTCCCATGTCCATGACCACGACCTCGCCCGCCCGCATCACGCGGTCGTTGTCGCGGTAGTGATAACTGGTGGAATTGGGCCCCGAGCCGATGATGGCCCGGAACGACGGCCCCGAGGCGCCGGCCATCCGAAAGGTGTAATCGGTGAGCGCGAGGATGTCGCGCTCGTTGGCGCCGGGCCGGACCCTGCGCATCGCCGCGCGCTCGCCCTCGGCCGAGATGGCGACGGCCTTCCGGAGCAGCGCAATCTCAGCGGGACTCTTCGTGACCCGGAGCGAGTCGAGCAGCGGGTCGGCGCTCCGCACGGTGACGTGCGGGTGGCTGCCCCAGAAGTCGCCGATGAAGCGTCGGCCTCGCGTAAGCGAGTCGTCCTGCGCGGCATCACGGGTGTGCACGTCGGTCACGAAGAAGAGCGGTCCCCCGAGCCCCGTCGAGTCGAGCAGCGGACGCAGTTCGCCGAGCTGCGCGAGGCCCAGCCCCGTCCGCCGCGCGAGCTCCGCCGAGTCCGGCCGGAAGCCGTTGTACAGGGCCATGCGCGGGTCGGTGGCGGGCTCGTACAGCATCTGATGGACCGCCCGCCCGTCCCGCACCACCATCAGAAACGCGGCGTCCGGTCTCGTGTAGCCCGTGAGGTACATGAACGACGGAAGCTGGCGGAAATCGCCCTCGTCGGTGGTGGGCGCCGTGGCCCCGAAGGCGAGGAGCACTCCGTCGCCCAGGTGCGCCGCGGTGGTGTCGCGCCGCGCGGCGTATTCGGCGGCGGAGATCTGGGCCGTGAGCGGCGCACTGCTAAAGGTGACGAGAACGGCGGCGAGCAGGGGAACAAGCGGGCGGGGTCGGATCATCGAGGCTCCATCGGGAGGACGCGGCCGGTGCCGGCGAAACATGGGCCGGATCGGCGCGCCCGACAACCGGGCGGCTGGCGGAGCCCGGAACCGGAACGCATCTTGGCTGGGCGCGCCGAACGCGGCGGCACACCAGACGAGGCCCCCATGCACGACACGGCAGAGCTCGCTCTCAGGCTCGTGCGCAAACCGGCCGACGACGAGCTGGACGTCTTCGGCCTCACCCACCCGGGCAAGGTCCGCAAGACCAACCAGGACCATTTCCTCATCAGCTCGCTCCGCAAGCAGTTGGAAGTCCACCTGACCAGCCTCCCCGATCTCGACCAGCTTCCGACGCTGGCCGAGCGGCTCGCCTTTCTGGCCGTGGTGGCCGACGGGGTCGGCGGAAGCGCCGCGGGCGAAGCCGCGAGCCGGCTCGCCGTCGAGGTGGTGACGCGGTACGTGACTTCCGGCATGCAGTGCTACTACGCCTCGGCAGGGCAGGGCGACGACGCATTCCTCTCGGCGCTCCAGGAGGCCGCGATGCAGTGCCACGCCGATGTCCTGGCGATGGGCACCGAGCAGCCCGACGTCGCGGGCCTCGCCACCACGCTCACGCTCTGGCTCGGCGTGTGGCCGCGCGCGTATCTGCTGCAGGTCGGCGATAGCCGCTGCTATATCCTCCGCGGTGGCGAGCTGACCCAGATCTCCCGCGACCAGACCATGGCCCAGGAGCTGGTCGACGCGGGCGTGCTCGCCCGCGCCGATGCAGTCCGTACCCGCTGGGCCAACACCCTCTCGAGCGCGATCGGCGGCCGGCAGACGGCGCCGGTAGTGACTCGCATGGACCAGGAATGGGGTAACGTCGGGCTGCTCTGCACCGACGGGCTCACCCGGCACGTGTCCGACGAGCAGATCCGCGAGCGTCTCCTGACCATGACCTCGGCGCGTCAGGCCTGCGAAACCCTGCTGCAGGATGCGCTCGACTGCGGCGGGACCGACAACATCACCATCCTCGTGGGCCGTACTATCCGCCGGCCCGGCGAGCCGAATCAGTCCACCACCTGACGGAGGTGCGCCATGCAGGTCAGTCGAGACGCGGAGGGCTCGATCACCGGACCGACCGCCATCGGGACGGGGCTGCAGCTGCTGATGGTGGTTGCCGGCCACTACGCGCCCGCCGTCAAGGACATGTTCGCTGCCGGCGGAATGGGCATCTCGGCGCTCGCCGGGGTGCTCGCCGCGCTCGCCAGCCGCCCGGCGTCGCTGGGATCGGCTGCGGGGAAGGGCGCCGTGGCAGGCGGCGTCTGCGCATTCATCGGGATTCTGGTGTCCTACCTGCTCCGCGATGTTCCCGCGGCAGTGCTCGGCTTCGGCACCCTCAGCTCGGCGGTCACGGGCGCGATCGGCGGGCTGGTGGGGAAGGTGCTCTCGGCCCGGGCGGCGCAGCGCGCGTAGTTGACCCAACCTGCGCTGCCCACTAGACTTCCTGGCTGCCCAGGAGACTTCATGTTCGCGTTTCTGCTCACGCTGCTCATCCTCGACGCGCTGCTGCTGTCGGTGGTCGTGCTGCTCCAGTCCGGCCAGGGCGGCGGACTGGCATCGCTCGGCGGCGGCACCACCGACACGGTGCTCGGCGGGCGCCAGGCCGTCACCCTGCTGACCAAGGCCACGTGGTGGTGCGGGGGAATCTTCCTCGTGCTCTCGCTGGTCCTTTCGCTGGTCCCGCGCGGCGGCGGCGGCAGCGCGCTACAGGAGCGGCTCCGCGCCACCACTCCGGCCGGCCCGGCGCCGAGCGCACCGCTGCCGCTGGGCGGCACGCCCACGGAACCGGCGACGCCGCCGGCCGCGGGCAGCCAGGCGGCACCCGCCCCAGGCGCCGCTCCGGGCGCCCCCGCTCCCGCCCAGCCGAAGAAGTGAGACCAGCCGACCTCGACCGCGGGGTGACCGGGTGACCGATCGCCCCGCGTTCGTATTGCTCGAGGACGGCGCGTGGTTCCCCGGAACCACCGCGCGGCCGATCGACCCCGCCTTCGGCGAGGTGGTCTTCACCACCAGTCTTACCGGCTATCAGGAAACGTTCACCGATCCGAGCTACCTCGGACAGATCGTCGTGATGACCGCGCCGATGATCGGGAACTACGGCGTGAACGCCGACGACATGGAATCGGCGCGGCCGCAGGTCACCGGCGTCGTGGTGAGAGAGCTGAGCCGGCATCCTTCTAACTGGCGCGCCACGCGCTCGCTCGACGAATGGCTGACCGAGGCGGGCGTGCCCGTGCTCGAGGGCGTGGACACCAGGAGACTCACGCGCCACCTGCGCGAGCGCGGCGCGATGCGCGGCGTCGTCGCCGAAGGACGCCAGCCCAGCCGGGAGCTCACGGCGCAGCTCCTCGCCTCGCCCTCCATGGACGGCCTCGACCTGGCCTCGCGCGCGACGGTGCACGAGCCGTGGCGCGAGGGCAGCGAGGGGCCGCACGTGGTGGCCTTCGATTACGGGATCAAGCGCAACATCGTCCGCATGCTGGTCGAGGCGGGCTGCCGCGTCACGGTAGTGCCGGCCGGCACGTCCGCGGCCGAAGTGCGGGCGCTAAATCCTGACGGGCTCTTCCTTTCGAACGGCCCCGGCGATCCGGCCGCGGTGGAGTACGCCCAGTCCACCCTGCGCGAGCTCGCCGGCGAGGGCCTGCCGACCTTCGGCATCTGTCTGGGCCACCAGCTCGTGGGCCTCGCCTACGGCGGGAGCACCGCGAAGCTGTCGTACGGCCATCGAGGCGGCAATCACCCGGTGCGCGATCTGCGCACGGGGCAGGTGCTTATCACGACCCAGAACCATGGGTTCGCCGTGGTGGGCGACGCGGACGGCGTGCCCGGCGCTCCCGATCTCGAGGTCACCCACGTCAACCTCAACGACGGCACCATCGAAGGCGTGCGGCACCGCGAGCTGCCGCTGTTCGCCGTCCAGTACCATCCCGAGGCCTCCCCCGGGCCCCACGATGCCTTCCCGCACTTCGCCGAATTCCTGGCCTCGATCCGCCGCGCGAACGCCGCCCGGACCGGCAACCCCTTGACAGACAACACTTAAGCTCCTAAGATCGGCGCTAGGACCCCATCAGCATTCGCCGCCTGTAACCCGTCCGGGGGACGCATGACCAAGGCTGATCTCGTCGAACAGGTGACTGCCTCGATCGCCAAGACTGCAGGCCCGATGATCTCCAAGAAGGACTGCGCCCGGGTCGTGGACGCGTTCCTCGAGGCGGTGAAGGACGCGCTCAAGGCGCAGCACAACATCGAGGTGCGCGGGTTCGGCACTTTCAAGATCCGCCGGCGGAAGACGCGCATGGCGCGCAACCCGCGCACCGGCGAGCCGGTCGAGGTGGCGGCGCGGCCGGTGCCCGTGTTCAAGCCCAGCAAGGAGTTGCGCGCGCTGGTGGCCGACGAGGGCGAGCCCGAAGCCGAGCCCATCTCCGGCATGTAGTACCCGCAGTGCCCCCGCTCCGCATCGTGGTCGCGGAGCGGGCCCGTTCGGTGGTACCTTACCTTCATGTCATCATCCGTCGCACCGGGGCTTACGGTCCGGGTGCTTCTGTTCGGCAGCTACGCCGACGCACTCGGGTTCGATCAGGTCGAGCTCGCGCTGGCGTCGCCGGCCACGCTCGACGACGTGATCGCGCATCTGCGGGCACTCCCCGGCGGCGACCGGCTGCCGCCCAAGCCGCTGTGCGCGCGCAACCTGGCGCATGTCGGCACGGGCGAGCCGATCGCGTCGGGCGACGAGCTCGCGCTGCTCCCGCCACTCGCCGGGGGCTGAGATGGGCTTCGTGACCGACCGGCCGATCGAGCTGACTCCGCTCGTGGTCCAGGTTCAGGCGCCCGACCGCGGCGGCGTCGCCTCGTTTCTCGGCCTGGTGCGGGACCACCACGAAGGCCGCGGCGTGCTCCGGCTCGACTACTCGGCCTACGGTCCCATGGCCGAGGCGGAGTGCGGCCGGATCGTGGCCGAAGCCGAAGCTCGCTGGCAGGTGGCCGTTGCACTCCGGCACCGGGTGGGCACCCTGCAGGTGGGAGACGTCGCGGTGGCGGTGGCCGCGGCCGGCGGGCACCGCGACGAGGCGTTCGCCGCCTGCCGGTACGTCATCGAGGAAGTGAAGCGCCGGGTGCCGATCTGGAAGCGCGAGTACTACGCCGACGGGACCGTCGGCTGGGTCGATCCCACCGCCGCAGTGCAGCACGCCTGATGCCCACCGATCGCTTCGGCCGTCCGCTCAGGAACCTCCGGATCTCGGTGACCGACCGCTGCAACATGCGGTGCCGCTACTGCATGCCCGAGCCGGAATACGTCTGGCTTCCGCGTGAATCCATTCTGACGTTCGAGGAGCTCGACCGGCTGGCCGGGATCTTCGCCGGACTCGGCGTACGGAAGCTCCGCCTGACCGGCGGCGAGCCGCTGCTGCGGCACGACCTCCCCGCGCTGGTACGGCAGTTGGCCCGGCATGCGCCCATCGAGGACCTCGCGCTCACCACCAACGGCATCCTGCTCGCCCGCTCGGCTGCGGCGCTGCGGGAGGCGGGGCTGCGCCGGGTGACGGTGAGCCTCGATACGCTCCGGCCGGAGCGGATGGTGGCGTTCGCCCGGAGCGCCCGGCACGCCGAAGTGCTCGACGGGATCGCGGCGGCCCGGACGTCAGGGTTCGACTCGGTCAAGCTCAACTCGGTCGTCATCCGCGACTACAACGACGACGAGCTGCTCGACCTGCTCGACTTCGCCCGCGCGAACGACGTGGAGATCCGCTTCATCGAGTACATGGATGTGGGCGGCGCGACCCGGTGGGACATGGGGCAGGTGGTCTCGCGGGCGGAGATGCTCGAGCGCATCGGCGAGCGCCACGGCCTCGTCACGCCGCTCCCCGATCACGACTGGGCTCCGGCCGAGCGCTTCCGGCTCGAGGACGGGACCGTTTTCGGCGTGATTGCCTCGACCACGGCGCCGTTCTGCCGCACCTGCGACCGCGCCCGCCTCACCGCCGACGGCACGCTGCTGCTCTGCCTCTACGGCGAGCGCGGGCTCGACCTTCGCGAGCTCCTCCGCCTCGGCGCGGACGACGCCGAGATCGCCGACCGGATCCGGACGACCTGGTCGAGCCGCGACGATCGGGGCGCGGAGGCGCGCGCCGCGCTGCCCGCGCGCGGGGTCCTCCACCAGATCGAGAGCCTGCGCGCCGACCCTCGGCGCGAGATGCACACCCGCGGCGGCTGATGTCCCTGCACGTCGCACTCATCGAGCCGCGCATCCCGCCGAACACGGGCAACATCGCCCGCCTGTGTGCCGCCACCGATACCCCGCTGCACCTGATCGGCCCGCTCGGCTTCTCGGTGGACGACCGCGAGGTGCGGCGCGCGGGGCTCGATTACTGGGACAAGGTGGACCTCTGGGTCCACCCCGACTGGTACACCTTCCGCGACGCGATCAGCCGGGATCGGTGCCTCTATTTCTCGGCCAATGCGGAGCGCGACTACCGCACCGCACCGTACCGCGACCGGCGCGTGCTGGTGTTCGGAAGCGAGACCGAGGGAATGCCGCCCAGGATTCTGGAGAAGTATCCCGATCGCTGCTTCCGCATCCCCATGCCGGGCGAGGTGCGGAGTCTCAACCTGGCCAACGCAGTCAGCGTGGTGCTGTACGAAGGTCTGCGGCAGGTCGGCGTCGCGCTTCCGGCGGGGTTGGCCGCGGATTCCTGAGCGGCTACATTCGCCCACGGAGGCCCATCAACCCGCAGTCAGAAAGCACACGCATGCTCGAGAAAGTGGCGGTCGTCGGGGCAGGGAACGTGGGTGCCACCGCGGCGCAGCGGCTGGCCGAGAAGGAGCTGGCCCGCACGGTGGTGATGATCGACGTGATCGAGGGCGTTCCCCAGGGCAAGGCGCTGGACCAGTGGCAGTCGGGGCCCATCGAAGGATTCGACACCCGAATCATCGGCAGTAACACGTACGATGGAGCGGCCGGCGCCGAGCTGTTCGTGGTGACGGCCGGTATCGCCCGCAAGCCGGGAATGAGCCGGGACGACCTGGTCAAGACCAACGCCGGGATCGTGCGCTCGGTCGCGAGCGAGATCGCCCGCGTCGCGCCGAAGGCGATCATCATCGTCGTCTCCAACCCGCTCGACGTGATGTGCTACGTGGCCATGAAGGCGAGCCGCTTCCCGCGTGAGCGGGTGCTCGGCATGGCGGGCGTGCTCGATACGGCACGCTACCGGACCTTCCTGGCCCAGGCCCTGGACGTGTCGGTCGAAGACATCCAGGCGATGGTGCTCGGCGGCCACGGAGACACGATGGTGCCGCTGGTTTCCTACACCACCGTGTCGGGAATACCGGTAAGCCAGCTCATCGGGGCCGACCTGCTCGAGTCGATCGTCTCCCGCACGCGCAACGGCGGCGCCGAGATTGTTGCATTCCTCAAGACCGGCTCCGCTTACTACGCGCCGAGCGCCGCCGCGGTACAGATGGTAGAGGCGATCGCGCTCGACAAACGGCGCATTCTGCCGTGCTCGGCGTGGCTCCAGGGCGAGTTCGGGTTGCAGGACGTGTTCTGCGGCGTGCCCTGCAAGCTCGGGCGCGGCGGACTGCAGCAGATCGTGGAGATCCGGCTCACCGAGACCGAGCGGGCCGAGCTGGCGAAGTCGGCCGAGGCGGTGCGCAGCACGCAGGCCGTCGTGGACGCGGGGTGAGGTGACCGGATGAGCCGCGCGCGCGCCTTGTGGAACTCGACGATAGGCAAGAAGGCGGTCATGGCCGTCACCGGGCTCATCATGGTGGCGTACCTGATCACCCACGTGGCCGCCAACCTCACCGTGTTCCAGGGCCCGGGCACGATCAACGCCTACAGCGCCTTTCTC
The DNA here is from genome assembly GCA_036377715.1 of Gemmatimonadales bacterium. GTDB lineage: Bacteria > Gemmatimonadota > Gemmatimonadetes > Gemmatimonadales > GWC2-71-9 > CAVVWJ01. Next base: position 2,319 of record DASUXW010000227.1, on the reverse strand, counting down.
CACGGAACCGGGGGCGCGCTCTGGGTGGCGCGGCTGGTGCTGATCGCGGCGCTCGTACTCCACGTGGTGGCGGCCGTCCAGCTCACCGCGCGCCGGCAGTCGGCGCGTCCCGTGGCCTACGCCGGCGGGCGCGAGCCGCAGGTCTCCACCTTCGCTTCGCGGACCATCCGCTGGGGCGGGGTGCTGATCCTGATCTTCATCATCTATCACATTCTCCACTTCACGCTCGGCACGGTGCACTCGTCGTTCGTCGAGGGCGACCCGTTTCACAACGTCACGACGGGCTTCGGCAATATCCTGGTGGTGCTGTTCTACGAGCTGGCGCTGATCGCGCTGGGGCTGCATCTGTATCACGGGGTGTGGAGCAGCGGGCGGACGCTGGGGGTGAGCCCGCCGTCGCCACGGCCGCTCAAACGGCAGCTCGCCCTGGCGCTGGCGCTGATCATCTGGGCCGGATTCGCGGTGATTCCGCTCGCCGTGTACGCCGGCATGGTGAGTTGACATGGAGCTGAACTCGAAGGTCCCCAGCGGACCGATCCAGGAGAAGTGGGACAAGCACCGCTTCGAGATGAAACTGGTGAACCCCGCCAACAAGCGGAAGCACACCGTGATCGTGGTCGGGAGCGGGCTCGCCGGCGCCTCGGCCTCGGCCACGCTGAGCGAGCTGGGCTATCACGTGAAGTGCTTCTGCTTCCAGGACTCGCCCCGGCGGGCGCACTCCATCGCGGCGCAGGGCGGGATCAACGCGGCCAAGAACTACCGCAACGACGGCGACAGCATCTACCGCCTGTTCTACGACACGGTGAAGGGCGGCGACTTCCGCTCGCGCGAGGCCAACGTCTACCGCCTGTCGCAGATCAGCGTCGAGATCATCGACCAGTGCGTGGCGCAGGGGGTGCCGTTCGCGCGGGAGTACGGCGGACTGCTGGCCAACCGCTCGTTCGGCGGGGCGCAGGTGTCGCGCACCTTCTACGCGCGCGGCCAGACGGGGCAGCAGCTCCTGCTCGGCGCCTATCAGGCGCTGGAGAAGGAGCTGGCCCGCGGCGGGGTCACGATGTACCCGCGGACCGAGATGCTCGACCTGGTCGTGATCGACGGCCGTGCGCGCGGGATCGTCACCCGCAACCTCGTGACCGGCGCGGTCGAGAGCCACGCGGCCGACGCAGTGGTGCTCGCCACGGGCGGCTACGGCAACGTCTTCTATCTCTCGACCAACGCGAGGGGCTCCAACGCCACGGCGATCTGGCGCGCGCACAAGCGCGGCGCGGCGTTCGCCAACCCGTGCTACACCCAGATCCACCCCACCTGCATTCCGGTGAGCGGCGATTACCAGTCGAAGCTCACGCTGATGAGCGAATCGCTCCGGAACGACGGCCGGGTGTGGGTGCCCGTGCGGGGCGGCGACCACCGGCCGCCGCGCGAGATCCCGGAGCCGGAGCGCGACTACTATCTCGAGCGCCGCTACCCGAGCTTCGGAAACCTGGCGCCGCGCGACATCGCCTCACGGGCGGCCAAGGCGGTGTGCGACGAGGGCCGCGGCGTGGGGCCCGGCGGGCTCGGCGTCTACCTCGACTTCGCCGACGCGATCCAGCGGGTGGGCGCGCAGACGATCCGCGAGCGGTACGGCAACCTGTTCGAGATGTACCAGCGGATCACCGACGAGAACCCGTACGAAGTCCCCATGCGGATCTACCCGGCCGTCCACTACACCATGGGCGGGCTGTGGGTGGACTACAACCTGATGAGCACCATCCCGGGGCTGCACGTCGCCGGTGAGGCCAACTTCTCCGACCACGGCGCCAACCGGCTGGGCGCGAGCGCCCTGATGCAGGGCCTGGCCGACGGCTACTTCGTGGTGCCCAGCACCATCAGCGACTACATCGCATCCGCCAAGCCGGCGCCGGTGGACACCTCCCACGCCGAGTTCCGGCGCGCCGAGCAGGAGGTGGCGGAGCGGACCCGGACGCTGCTCGAGCTCAACGGCAAGCGGACGGTGGACTCGTTCCACCGGGAGCTTGGCCGCATCATGTGGGACAAGTGCGGCATGGCGCGGAACGCGGCCGGGCTGCAGCACGCCCTCGAGCGGATTCCCGAGCTCCGCGAGGAGTTCTGGCGCAACGTCAACGTCCCCGGGAGCGCGGCCGAGCTCAACCAGGCGCTGGAGAAGGCCGGCCGCGTGTCGGATTTCCTCGAGCTGGCCGAGCTGATCTGCCTCGACGCGCTGCACCGCGAGGAATCCTGCGGCGGCCACTTCCGCGAGGAGTACCAGACCCCGGACGGCGAGGCCCTGCGCGACGACGAGCACTTCGCCTACGTCGC
>DASUXW010000226.1:0-72591 GCA_036377715.1 Gemmatimonadales bacterium | reverse complement strand
GTGGTACTGGATGCTGTGCGGGGTGCCCGGACACGCGCTCAAGGGCGAGTACATCGGGCTCCGTGTCGATCCCGAGGCCAAGACGGCCGGGGTCAAAGTCCGGAGCTAGCCGGCCGGCGCCGGCTCCCGGAGCAGCCGCTCGATCTCCTGCTCGAATTCGCGCACCAGCCGGGCGTGCTGCGCCCCCGTGGCGGGGCCGTAGAAGCCGGCGTGTACCCGGCGCACCCGCCCGTCGCGCCCGAGAAAGACGGTGGTGGGGAACGACGTGAACCCATGCAGCTGGGGGAGCGTCGCCGCCGCCGCGTCGGTGTCGTTGATCCCGGCGAGCAGCAGCGGAAAGCGGATGTCGAACTTGTCCCGGTACCGGCGCACCTGGCGCGCGTCGATCGCGGTGTCGCCGGTGACCTCGTAAGCCAGGCCGACGATCTCCAGCCCGCGGTCGTGGTACTTGCGGTAGAGCCGCCCCAGCGAAGGGGCCTGGTCGTGGCAGGTTGGGCACCAGGTCCCGAAGATGTCCACCAGGACCACCTTGCCCGCGAACCGCGGGTCCTGCTGGGTCACCATGCGGCCGTGCAGGTCGGGAAAGGCGAACCGGAACGGCGCCGTGGTGTCAGCGGTCGTGAGCTCGGTCGGGAGCCTCAGATGCCGCGCGCCCGTGCTCCTGAACGCGATCCAGTTCGTCTGGGTGCGGAGGCCCGCGTGGAACACCCCGCGCAGCGTGTCGCCGTGCAGCGCGCCGGTGAGCAGGTAGACGAACGACCCGTCGAAGTGCGCCAGCGAGAAGCTGTCGCCCCGCACCTGTCCGGCGAAGTGGCCGTAGTCGCCGGTGCTGGAGATCATCGTCCCCTCGAACCCGCTCGGCCCGTTCCGCAGCTCGAACACCCGTGGGCTCGAGCCGAAGTCCGAGAAGAAGCTCGCGTCCCACCGGCCCAGGAGCTCTTTCGGTGCGCGAGCCTGGGGCCAGCGCCCCCGGGTGGCGCGGAACGGGATGGTCCGTGGTCCTCGATTGCCCACGTTGCGATAGACGCCCGTCAACGAGTCGCCGCGCTGCCAGGCGGTGATCGTGGCGGCATAGTCCGCCATCTCGAGCACCAGACTGTCACCCTGCACACGCACGGCGGAAAACGGTTCGCACGAGCGGCCGTTGCAAAGGCTGCCCTTCCATTGCTGCCCCGCTTGCGAGAGCTCGATCGAGAAGGGCAGCGTCCCCCCGGCGAGATCCAGCACCGCGCGCCATGATCCGGCCGGCGGCGCCGGAGCCGCATAGCTGCCGAGCAGCACCCCCATCGCCGTGACCGCCAGCCAGCGCCTCACTGCACCTCCTCGCCCGCCGACGGGGCGGTGAGCCCGCCGCCCGCATAGCGCTCGCCGGCGTCGATGCGGGCGGGTACCACATTCCCGCGCCACGGTGCGGGGCAGGGATAGGCCGAGCTGTAGGCACAGAAGGGATTCCGGGCCCGGTTGAAGTCGAGCCGGTACTGCCCGTCGCCCCGGGGCACCAGCGTGACGAATCGTCCCGCCGGATAGCTGCCCCTCCCGCTGGTCTCGTCGCGGAAATAGATCTCGAGCTCCGACTCTTCGCCCCCGGATGTGGGCAGCCGGAGTACTCTGAGCCTGGTGTGTTCTCCACCCATGGGCACGAGGACGGTGCCCGCTTCAGCCGCCTCGACTTCGATCCCGTCGATGCCGAGCACGCGCACGGTGCGGTGCCGTGTGGGCGGGGAGAGCGGGCCGACCAGGACCAGCGACGGCTGGTAATCGAAGTACGAGGGCGCGGGTGCCGGTCGCGCGCCGTCGAAGACCGTCACCACCGCGCGGCCGGCGGCTCCGTCGACGGTCAGCGTGTACTCGCCGAGGCGGACCGGCAGTCCGCGGGGCACCGCGCGGCGGCCGGCCTGGTCCTCGAGCGTCACCGCGCCGCCACGCTGCACGAGCCGGTGCTCGGCGACGCCCGCGAGCGGCACGTCGGCGTCGGCCGGACCGAGCCTGATCCCGCCGCCGATCGGCTGCTGCGCGATGGCACGGCGCGGAGACACCGGCGCGGACGCCAGCCATTGGGCATAATCACCGCGCTCGCGAGCGAGCGCGGCGGGAAGCTGCGCGTCGAGCGCCGGCGCGCCCGCGAGGGCGGCGCCCAGCGCGCCGACGCGGATCCAGCACGTCAGGATTTCGGAAGCCCTCCGAGCAGCACGATGGGTGAGGTGGGCTGCGGCGATCCGGCCTCCGGTTCCACGGTGACGGCGGCCGCGGTCACCGCGCCCGAGGGGACCGCGACAGAGTCCACCCGCGCTCGTCCGTCAGTCGAAGGCTTGAAGGTGACGGACGGCACCGGCTTGCCGTCGGTAATGAACCACAACTGATACGCTCGACCCGGCGGCACCGGCCTGAGCCGGTAGCCGTTGATCAGGGCGCGCTGGTGCTCGTGGTTCCAGAAGAGCTGGATTCCGGGCTCGGGGTCGCCGCTGGAAGTGAGCTGAACGAGCTGCACCCCGGGGCCCAGCATCGCGCCGAGCATCGCGTCGCGGTCGGCGAGCTGCCGGCGCACATCGGTCTCGGCCCGCCCGCGGGCGGCCAGCTCGTTCTCGAGCAGGGTCACCCGGCCGCGGCTGGCAAGCAGCGCAAGCCCGAGGCCGACGGCGGCGAGCATGCTTGCGGCGAGCGCCACCCAGAGGCCGGCGCCGGCGGATCGCCGCGGCCGTGAGCGCGGCGTGGCGTGAACCCGCGACAGGACGCGGTCGCGCAGGCTGCCGGCGGACAGGTTCGCGGGCTCGGCGAGCGCGAGGAGCGCCGCGGCCTCCCGGTACTCGTCGACTTCGCGCCGGGCCTCGGGCGAGGTCGCAAGGAACGCCTCGAACCGCGCGGCCTCCTCGGCCGGCAGCGCGCCGAGTGCGTACGCCGCGGCGAGGTCCAGGGGCGAGTCCCGATCCGGCCCGGTCATGTCCCCCGCTCGAAGTAGAACGGGCGCAGACACTCGCGCAGCTTCTGCATGCCGAGTCGCACCCGGGTCTTGATGGTCCCGAGCGGCTCCTGAAGCCGCTCGGCGATTTCGGACTGCGACAGCCCTTCGAAGTAGGCGAGCTCGATCGCCTGGCGCTGGGTCGGGCTCAGGGCATCCAGCGCGCGCCGCACCTCGCGTCGCCGATCCTCGTGGTCGAGCGCGCTGTCGGGGCGGGGCGGGGCCGCGGGTGCTTCGGCGGCTGCCGCGGCCGTGATCCGCGTGCGGCGGGTCCGCGCGCGCACGAGGTCGAGCGCGCGGCTGCGGGCGATGGTCGTCAGCCAACCGGCGACCGACCCGCGCCCGGGCTCGAAGCGGGGCGCATCGCGCCACGCCTGGGTGAACGCCTCGAGCACCACTTCTTCGGCATCGGCCCGCTCACCGAGAATGCGGAAGGCCACCGCGTACAGGACGGAGCCGTAACGGTCGTAGAGCAGGCCGAGCGCGCGCTCGTCGCCCGCCGCTGCTCGAGCGACGAGCTCGAAGTCCGCGGGGCTCGACATGCGCGTGACCTGGCCGGGCATCGTGCACCGGAGTCTATATGCGCCGTCGGAACCTTCACAAGCATTCGTACGACGGCCGGCCGTCGGCGGATTGCCGATGGATCCGGCGGGCGGGGCGCGGACGTAGGAGCAGCGTGCGACGACCGACGACCGACGACGCATTCTGGCACAGCTCGTGCAACCCCGAGCGCCGTCGCCGGCTATTCGGCGGCAGAGGGTGCAGGTTCGTTCTACTGCTCTACTGACCTCTGCCGTCGGGTAGTCGGCGACTTCATGCGCCGCCGTGCTCCCAGGACCAGAACCGCGAGGGCGCGTACACGTCAAGCGGCAGCGCGGTCGCGTCTCCAGCGAGCAACTGACGCATGAGCACGCCGGTGATCCCGGCGAGCAGGATGCCGTTCCTCCCGTGGCCGGTCGCGTACCAGAGTCCCCGAAGCCGGGGCTCGGCGCCGAGAATCGGCAGACCGTCCGCCGAGACCGGGCGCAGTCCGGCCCAGGTGCGTGTCGGTTCGCCACCGCGCAGTGGAGGACAGAGCGCGCCCGCCGCCGCCGTGATGCGGCCGATGCCGTCCGGCGTCGTCTCCGATCGGAAGCCGACGTACTCCATGGTCGAGCCCGCGATCGCCTCGTCACCTCGGGCAAGCAGATAGCAGCCGTGGCCAAAGACGATCGCGCGGGGCGCGCGGTCGGGCCACGGGAAGGCGGCCATCTGGCCGCGAACCGGCGCCACGGCAAGCGGCCGCGGGACGCCGTCCACGTGCGCCGACCACGCGCCGCCCGCGAGGATCACGTCGGCGGCCGAGTAGCGGCCCTCGCGGCCGATCACGCCGGTCACACAATCGCCCCGCCGCTCGACGGCGGTGACCGAGTCGTACAACAGCTCCGCACCCAGCCGCTGGGCATCCTTGCGCAGCGCCGAGACGAGCTTCACCGGATCGAGCGCACCGTCCTCCGGGGCCCAGAGCGCACCGCACGCGGGGCCGAGCCATGGCACCCGTCGCCGCACCTCGTCGGCATCGAGCCACTCGGACGACAGGCCGTGCTTCCGCTGCCACGCACAGTGCGCCTGCAGCGTCCCGGCCTCGACTTCATCTGCCGCCGCCCAGGCGATCCCGTCGCGCCAGAGCCCGATATCGACGCCTGTGGCCTCCACCAGCGCCTCGGCGAGCAGTGGGTACAACTCCCGGCCCGCCAGCCCGAGCGGCAGGAGAGGGTCGTCGGGGCCCGCCTCGATCTGCGGGGCGAGCATCCCTGCCGCCGCGCGCCAGGCCTGCCCCACGTCGCCCCCCCGCTCGAGCATGACCACGCGACGGCCCGCCTGCGCAAGCTCACGCGCGCAAGCCGCACCGACGGCCCCGCCGCCCACCACGACCACATCCCCGACCGCCGCCACTTATCTTTCCTTGAAACTTTTTGAAACGTCTCGGCGTAGGTGGGCCGGACCCGCTTCCGAGAGGGAAGGGAACATGATCCGCAACCTGCTTGGGTTCGCGATCTTCGCCGTCATCGCGATCTTTCTGCTGAAGGTGTTCTTCGGCCTGTTCGGCCTTCTGATCGGGTTGCTGATGACCGTCGCCTGGTTCGCCTTCATCGGCTTCCTGATCTATCTCCTCCTCAAGCTGATCGCGCCGGACACGGCGGCGCGGGTGAGGGAGATGATTGCACATCGGTGAACGGTGAGCGGTAAACAGTGAACGGGACCAGCACACCGAGCGTAGTCCCGGTGTGCTGGTCCCGTTCACTGTTTACCGCTCACCGTTCACCTTCTCGATCACCCCCCACACCACCATCGGCAGCAACAGCTCGTGGTGGCCGGTGAGCAGATAGCCCTTGCCGCCGGCCTTCGTGGGTCGCTGCACCACGTTCACCCGCGGGCGGTAGTGGCGCTGCATGTCGAAGTCCGCCGCCAGAAAGTGGGTCGGGCGGCCCCCGTCGAGATTCCGGGCGATCGTGAGCGCCTTCAGGAAGACCTCGGGCAGAATCACCGCGCTGCCGAGGTTCAGGACCGCGCCGCCGTGGTCGAGGGCCGGGAGCGAGCCGGCCAGCCGGCGGAAGTCGCGGTGGCCGGTGGCGCCGATGGCGGCGCCATCGGCGGCGGGGTGCTGATGCGTGATCTCCGCGCCGATGGCGGGGTGAACCGTGACCGGCACGTCGTGGGCCCGGCACGCCAGCAGAATGGAGGCTTCGCGGCCGGGGAGCTCGGCCCGGGCCGCCAGAGCATTCGCCAGCCCCTCCCCCATCCCCTGACCGGTGGCCGCCGCGGCGATGACCGCCGCATTCATCTCCGCCCCGGTCTCCTCGGCCATCCCGAAGCTACCGTCGGCGAGGCCGCTCTCGACATCTTCGCTGGTGCCGCCGAACGCGGCCAGCTCGAAGTCGTGGATGGCCGCCGCGCCGTTCAGGGCGACGTGGGTCACCACCCCGCGCTCGATGAGCGCGCCGATGAGCGGCCCCAATCCGACCTTCACCACGTGGCCGCCCACCAGCAGCACCACGCCCCGCACGGTCCGCGCGGCCTCGGCGACGCCGGCGATCACGGCACGGAGGTCACGGGCGGCGAGGACGTCGGGGAGGCTGTCGAGGAACGCGGCGAACGAGCGGTCCGGGCCCGGCGCGCCCGCGAGCAGGGAGGGATCGACCTTGTTGCGACGGGCAGCCACCGGAACGGTGGTGAGGTGCCGCAGATCGGCCTCGCGGTAGCTCACTTGAGGACCATGTCCTTGAGCCGCAGGGTGATGGTGCCGAAGGGGAACTTGCTTCTGATCTGCACCGGCAAACGGCGCTCGTCGTCGGTGAGCCAGAGCCGGGTATCGGACCGCTTGGAGAACATTCCCTTGGTGTCGATCACGGGATGCAGCACCAGGCAGGGCACCTCGCGACCGTCGGGAAGCTCCATCTTTTCGCGCTTCTCGACCTTGATCGTGACCGGATTCTTCTCCTTCCGGAAATAGCGGTCGTACCGGTAGGTCTTGCCCACCTCGAGCGGCGTTACCCGGACGAAGTAGAAGAAGGCCGCGTCATCCAGCGGCTCCGCCGGGGCCGCCTGCTGGGCGGTGTCCTTGCCGTGCTCGCGGTAGAACCCCGAGTCGGGATAGATCTCGAACAGGCGATGGGTGGTCTTGTCGTTCTCGACGAAGTCCTGGACGAAGCGGCGTGAGACCAGGTCCGCGGTGCCGGTGTACGACTCCAGCACGTCGTCCAGGGAGTAGAACACCGTCTTCCCGGTGAGCCGAAAGCGGAACCGGAACGATTCTGCCCCGCGCACGGTATCGATCCCCGCCACCTGGAGCGTGCCGGAGCCGAGCGAGAGCATGCCCAGCTTGGCCGAATAGGTCAGCGTCTCGCCCACGGCCCAGGGATAGTGAGGCGCGGGCGGATCGCCGCTGCCCTGAACGAGCGAGAGCGCGAGCAGGAGCGACCTCATCACGACGCGACGCCGGCCTCGAGCTCACGCCGGCTCGGGGGCTCCGGTGTCCCCGGGGGCACCGGAGCCGCGCGCAGGGCACGGCGCGCCCGCCAGAGCTCCGCGGCGAGCTCGCGCACCTGGGCGCGCGAGGGACGACTCCGCAGATCGTGCCGCTCGACGGACGCGACGGTTTCGACCCGTCGCGAGTAGCGCGCGGTGCGCCAATAGAGCTCTGCATTGGCGGCCCAGCCCTCGGTGACGAGCAGCCGGTCGGTCTGGCTCCGAAGCGCGTTCCGGAGCGCCACCAGCCGGATCGCCGCGAATCCGGTGACGAGGTCGCGCACCCCGGGCACGGTCACGACGCCGCGGAGCAGGAGCGGCGCGTGCCGCCGCGCGACCCGCCGCCGCCACGAAGGCTCGCCGGTCAGCCGGCCCTCGGCCACCACGAGATCGGCCCCGCTTTCGATGCGGCGCACGAGGTCGGGGATGAGCTGCGGATTGTGGGTGAAGTCGGCATGCATGAGGATGGCCGCGTCGCGCTTCGGGCGGTCGGTCAGCTCCACGGCCCGCCGGAGCAGCTCCTCGGCCGAGCGTGCGTAGCCCTCCCGCTCACCGTGCCGGAGCACCGTGAGCGGGAGCACCCGGCTGTACGGCTCGAGCACATCGGCCGTGGAATCGGTGCTCGCATCGTCCAGCACGAGCAAGTGGTACTCTCGAGGGAACGCCGCGAACACCTGCCGGATCTTCCACAGCAGGAGGCCCACCGTCGTCGCCTCGTTGTAGCTCGGTATGCAAACGTAAATCATGATCCGTCAAGTAAATGGGGCGCAGGAACGATACACGGACCGGACCGCCTCTGCCATGCGCGCCGCCGTGAACCGCGTGAGGTTCACGGCGGCCTGTTGGGCCACCGAACGGGCGAGCCCGGGATCTTCGATCAGTCGAGCCATCGCCTCGGCGAGCGCCCTCGGATCGCCTGGAGGGGCGAGCAGCCCCGCACCGTCAACGAGCATCTCGGGAAGACCGCCCGCGGCGGTAGATGCAACCGGGATGCCAAGGGCCATGGCCTCCAGCACCGACGTGCCGAGTCCCTCCTCCCGGGAGCTCATCACGAAGAGGTCGGCATCGGCAATGAGCCGGGCGGGGTCTTCCAGGTAGCCGACGAGGTGCACTCGATCGCGGAGCCCGAGCTCGGCCGTGAGCCGCTCGAGCACCGGCCGCTCGGGGCCGTCTCCGGCGATCACCCAGTGCAGTGACGGGAATCGCGCGGTCAGGTGTGCCGCCGCCCGCAGCAGCGTCGCGTGGTCCTTGTGCGGCACCAGCGCGCCGACCGTGGCGGCGATCGCGGCATCCTGGCTGATCCCGAGCCACGGCCGGATGCCGAGCCGCGGGGTGGAGCGGACGTCCTCCAGCGAGATGCCGGAGGGGATGATCGTGACCCGGTCTGCGGGCACTCCGTCCTCGATCAGCACCCGCGCCACCGCGCGGGAGATGGCGATGACGCGGTCGGCACGGGTCCAGAAGCCCGGCCCGCGCAAGTGGAAGTCCACTCGCCGGGTGACCACGAGCGGCCCCGCGGCGAGGCGCGTCCCCACGCCGGCCAGCGTGAGCGCGTGCGCGTCGTGTGCGTGGGCCACGGCCGGCGCGGCGAGCAGCTCCGCGACCAGCCCCGGCAGGACACGCGGGTCGAGCCCCATCGTCCACGGCACCGCCCGTATGCGAACGCCGTCGCGCGCGAGCCGCCGCGCCAGCTCGCTCCCACGGCCGGTCACCACCACCTGCTCCACGCCACCCGACCGCGCCAGCTCGCGCGCGAGCAGCCACACCTGTCGCTGGCCGCCGCGCCACTCGCGCCCGGAGGCCACGTGGACGACCCGCGTGCTCACGCCTCCCGGGCCACGGCGGCGAGCAGCGTGCGAAGCTCGGCGAGGCTGAACGGCTTGTGCAGGTAGGGTCGATCGATGCTCTCGAGGAAGGCGAGGGTGTCGCCACGCACCGTGTCGCCGGTGCTGAAGACCAGTCGGTCGGCCATGGCGGGCCGGCGCCGGGCCAGCTCCTCATAGAATTCCCGGCCCCCGAGCTCCGGCATGCGGAGATCGGAGATCACCAGGTCGAACGTCTCGCGTTCCGTGAGCTCGAGCCCCTCGCGGCCGTTCCGCGCGACTACGGGGATGTGTCCCCACGCCTCCAGCGTGGCGCGCATGTAGTGCAGGATGTGCGGCTCGTCGTCCACCACGAGCACGCGAAGCCGCCTGGTCGCGGGGCCGACGCCGGCCTCGGGTGCGGGCTCCGGAGGCTGGCTGGCGAGCGGAAGCTGGACGGTGAAGGTCGATCCGCGTCCCTCTTCGGTCGAGAGCATGATGCGGCCGCCGTGCTCGCGCAGGATGCCCTGGCTGATCGACAGGCCCAGCCCGGTGCCTTCGCCCTCGGGCTTGGTGGTGAAGAACGGCTCGAACACCTGCGCCGCGACCGGCTCGGACATCCCGGGCCCGTCGTCGATCACGTCGATGGCCACGCCGTCGAGCCAGCGGCGGGCGCGCACCAGGACGTGTCCCGGGCGTCCGGTGCTCGCGATCGCCTGCGCGGCGTTGTTGATGAGGTTGACGAAGACCTGCTGGATCTGGTTCGGATCGATGTCGGGCATCGGCAGCTCGGGCTCGACCTCGATCCGCGCCTCGACCCGATGCGCCATGAGCTGGTTTCGCAGCAGCACGAAGGTGGCATCGAGCAGGGGGCTGAGCGCGGTGGGCCGGCGCTGGTGCTCCTGCTTCCGGGCGAAGCTCAGCAGGTTCTTGACGATGTTGGACGCCCGCTCGGCCTCCTCCTGGATCACCGTGAGCGGCTCCCGCAGCGTCGGCGGCACGTGCGGTACCTCGGTGAGGAAGTCGGCGAAGCCGACCACCGACGCGAGCGGATTGTTGAGGTCGTGCGCGATGCCGGCGATGAGCTGCCCGATCGCGGAGAGCTTCTCCGACTGGATGAGCTGGTCCTGGAGCCGGCGGCGCTCGGTCTGGTCATCGAACAGGAGGACCAGCGTGGAGCGGTCGGTGCTGTTGATCGGCACCGCGGTGACCGCATAGGTGCGGTCGCCGGTGCGCAGATCGACCTCGCGGCCCGCTCCTTGCTGATCGAGCGCCCGCTGCAGCTCCCCCGACCACTCCGGCGGCACGAAGGCCTGCCAGGGCCTTCCGATGAGGCTCGCCGGCGGGGCATTGACCAGATCGGCGAATGCGCGGTTGGCCCGGCGGATGCGGCCGCCGCGATCCACGATGCAGAGCGCGGGCGCGATGGCATCCACCACCTCCTGCCAGGACCGGCGGCCGTCGTCGTGGAGGTCCACCAGGCGGGCGCTCTCGAGGGCGATGCTGGCCTGGGACACGAGCCCCTCGAGCAGGCGGAGCGAGGACGGCCCGAACCGTCCGGCCTCCCCGCCGATGGCCACGGCGCCCGACACCCGCCCGCGCGCGACGAACGGCACGAGCAGCCAGGACCCGGGGGCGTCGGCCTGCGGAGGGAGCTCGCCCGACTCGACCAGCCGCCCCAGTCCGTCGGGCAGCAGCATCGGCCCGCGGGTCTCGACCAGTTGCAGCAGCGGACGCCGGTCGGGACGCCCCGTGGGCCAGGCCTGCACGAAGTCGCGAGCGTCGGCGTCGCCATGAAACAGCGCGAGCGCGATTTCGGTGGGCGCGAGACACTCCCGGATGTGGCGCATCAGGAGGTCGATCACCGAGGCGCGGCGGAGGGTGCCGGCCAGCTCGTGGCCGAAGGCGGTCACACGGCGGAGCAGCGCGAGGTCGTCGGCGCCGGCGGCCGCGGCTAGATTGGAAGGAGGAGTGGCCATGATCCAGGCGAATACGCGGGGCCGCCTGACTGCGGCGGACCTGCATCTGGTGATCCTGCTATTGAGCCGGGGTTCCGCGCATCGGCGGGCGTCCCTCGAGCGGCGGCTGGCGACGGAGGGGCCCGATCCGCTCCTCGACGCGCCCGATCTGCTCGAGCGGCTCCTCACGGTGCGGACGATGCTGGTGCCGTCCGAGGCGCTGTTCTTCTACGTCGTTGTCCGCCACACGCTCCGCAAGGCCGGCATCGACGATCGCGAACTCGCCGACTATCTGGCGGCCCTGCTGCTCGAATTCGGGCAGCGCGATCGGGCGTGGCGGATCGACTGGCACGACGACCAGCGGCATCGCTATCTGGTCGACATCCTGGCCGACCTCGAAGCGAGCGGAGGCGAACGCCGCTTTCGCATCATGACCCATCTCGGGAACTACGCGCTCTGGCTGGCCGGTCTGTTCCCCGATTATATCGCCGCGCGGCACCTGCGCAAAGCGGGGCCCAACGTGGCCTACTACGACGCCATGGGGCGCCGCGGGTTCGGGATGGCATCCGATCATGTGCTCGCCGGCCAGTACGGGCTGGTGGCCGTCTTCCGCACCGCGGCCGAGCGCTTTCCGTCCGTCCGTGCCGCGCTCAACGGGGTGAGTGACCGCCTGCTCTTTCCGGGGTACCAGTCTCCCGATCGAATTCTGCGGGATCTGGGCGCGATGTAGCTGCCGCGGCCTCGATCAGCGCGCGGAACAGGCCGCGCTCGGGAGCCGCCCGGTCCGCGTGCATCTCCTCGGGGTGCCACTGCACCGCCAGGAGCCACGGTGCGCCGGCCGCCGATTCCACTGCCTCCACCAGTCCGTCCTCGCTCCATCCCGACGCCACCAGACCGCTGCCCAACCGGTCCACGCCCTGATGGTGGATCGAGTTCACCGACAGCAGCGTGCTCCCCAGTGCGGCGGCGGCCCGGCTGCCCGCCGAGAGCCGGACCGCATGCGACCGGGCCTCCCGTCCCCCGTCGGGGTCATGCCGGACCGGCCCCGGCCGTTGCGCGGGCAGGTGCTGAAACAGGGTGCCGCCAAGCGCCACGTTGACCATCTGAATGCCGCGGCAGATCCCGAGGATCGGCAGCTCGCGCTGTCTTGCCGTCGCGAACAGCGCGAGCTCGAACAGGTCCCGCTCGCGGCTGGGCGGCTGATCGTGAGGTGACGGGTCCGCGCCGTACCACGCAGGATCGATGTCCTCGCCGCCGGTGAGCAGCAGCGCGTCGAGCCCGTCGAGCGCGCGCGGCGCGAAGGACGGCCCGAGCAACGGAGAGAGGATGACCGGCACTCCCCCGGCCGCGAGCACCGAGCGCAGGTAGGCCCCGTTCACCCCGGTTCGCTCGGCGCCGTCCCAGCTCCGGACCACCCCACTTATCCCTATCCGGGGCGCGCTCACGGCAGCACCGAATCGGGAAAGAAGGGGCAGCGGGGATCTTCGATGCGCGAGGGATCGAGCTGAATGCCGATGAGCGGCAGCGTCGTGTCGCCGGCGCTCACGGTTCCGATCTGCGGGGCGCCCTCGACCGGCAGCCCTTCGTAGAGCATGACGCCCCGCGCCTTGCCGCTGGTATCCAGCACCAGCACACCGTAGCCCGGCCGCACGGTGGAAGGAACCGTGCCGTCCACCCCGACCACCAGCTGCGAGTCCGAGCGCCCCACGATCGCCGGCAGCGCGGGCCCGGCCACCACGCGGGCGACGAGGCGCTCGGGAAGTGCGCGCGGCGGGACGCTCAGCGTCTGGCGGGGAACGCTGAACTGGGTGAGGAGGGCGGTCGGCCCGGCCAGCGCCGCGAGGCCGCACGCGGCGTTGCCACGGTCGGCCGGCTTGCCGCACGCGGCGAGCACGATCAGCAGCGGAACGAGCCCCCGGATCTTCATGCCGGGAAGATAACGCCCGTCCGGGTGAGCGCGCTCACATCAACCGCGCGGCAGGCGGTCTATCCATGCAGCCGACTCATGAAGGAGCAGGATATGGCACGCGCGATGGCGGCGCCGCCCGCCGGAACTCTCTCTTCTCTCGTCCAGCCGCTCACCGGCGCCGCCGAAGACTACGATGCCCTGCTTGACCTGATCGGCGACGCCCGGCTCGTGCTCCTGGGCGAAGCGAGCCACGGCACGCACGAGTTCTATCGCGAGCGCGCCAGGATCACGCGGCGGCTGATCGAGGAGCGCGGCTTCACGGTAGTGGCGGTGGAGGCCGACTGGCCGGACGCGTACCGGGTGAACCGCTGGGTGCGGGGCGCCGACGAGGACGGCTCCCCGACCGAGGCGCTGGACGGCTTCAACCGGTTCCCGCGCTGGATGTGGCGCAATCGGGATGTGCTCGAGTTCATCACGAACCTCCGCGAGCACAACGCCGGGCTGAGTCCCTCCGCCCGCCAGGTGGGGTTCTACGGGCTGGATCTGTACTCGCTCTTCACCTCGATCGAAGCGGTGCTGGGCTACCTCGACGAGGTGGACCCCGAGGCCGCCGCGCGGGCGAGGTATCGCTACGCGTGTTTCGAGCACTTCGGCGAGGACACGCAGGCGTACGGATACGCGGCGGGGTTCGGCATCACCCCGTCCTGCGAGGACCAGGCCGTGCAGCAGCTCCGCGAGCTGCAGCGGCGCGCCGCGGACCTCTCCCGGCGCGATGGCAGGATCCCCGAAGACGAATACTTCTATGCCGAGCAGAACGCGCGGCTGGTGGCCAATGCCGAGGAGTACTACCGGACGATGTTCCGGGGCCGGATCTCCTCCTGGAACCTCCGCGACCGGCACATGGCGGAAACGCTCGAGGCGCTGCTCGCTCACTTCGACCAGCGCGGCGGCCGCACCAAGGCGGTGGTTTGGGAGCACAACTCGCACATCGGCGACGCGCGCGCGACCGCAATGGGCGAGGAAGGCGAATGGAACATCGGTCAGCTGGTCCGCGAGCGGCACGGGACGGACGCCGTGCTGATCGGGTTCAGCACCTACACGGGCACGGTGACCGCGGCATCCGACTGGGATGCGCCCGCCGAGCGGAAGAACGTGCGCCCGGCGCTGCGGGAGAGCTACGAAGCGCTGTTCCACGGGCTCCACGCCGAGGGGGCTCCGGATTTCCTGCTGCCGATCCGCGGCAGCGAGGCGGCGGCGGCGCTGACGCCGCCCCGGCTCGAGCGGGCGATCGGGGTGGTCTACCGGCCCCGCACCGAGCGGCAGAGCCACTATTTCACGGCGCGCATGGCCGACCAGTTCGACGCGGTGCTCCACTTCGACGAGACGGCCGCGGTCGAGCCGCTCGATCTCACCCAGGGCTGGCAGGCGGGCGAGCCGCCGGAGACCTACCCGACGGGGATCTGATCACCCGTCAACCGAGTCGAGACGGGCCAGCAGTCGGCTCAGGTTGGCGCGGGCCGCTGCCTCGTACCGGGCTCGGAACCGTTCCGTCAGGTACAGGGGGCTTCGCGCGAGGAGCGCGGCCAGGACGCGGCGGCGGGCCGCCCGGTACGCCGCTTCGGGCACCGCGGCGTACTCGGCGCGGATGTTCCGGTCATAGCGCTCGAACGCCTCGCGTCCCCGCCCGAGGATGGACAGGTCGATGTCGCAGAGCAGTGCTCCCCGCCGGTCGGTGTCAGGCGGCGACTCGGCGTGGCGGGTGAGGAGCACCAGCCGGGCAACCTCGCCCACGGTCGCCGCGGGCACCCCAAGACCGCCCAGCGCGCGCCTCGCCCACGCGGCGCTGCGTTCCTCGTTGTCCGAGGCGAGAGGTTCGTAGACCGCGTCGTGGAACCAGATGGCCGCCTCGACCAGGCTGCGCTCGGTGGCTTCCGCGGCCGAGTCGTCGAGCTGCGCGAGGCAGTCCTCCAGGTGGGCAACGTCGTGATAGCGGCGGGACGGCTCGGACCAGGCGGCCAGCAGCGCGTCGGCGAGCGGGGCAGGGTCGTCCGTCGCGCCGAGCCGCCGGGCGGCCGACACGAACCGGTCGCGGAGGCCGGTCACCCCTGAAGAAACCAGGTCGCCAGCGGGCGCCGGAGCGCGGGAACCATGGCGGCCCGCGCGAGGGCCCCCAGCGTCCAGGCGCGGGCGCGGGGCCGCGACAGCCACTCGGCCAGGCGGTCGTGCCGTCGTTTGGTGCGGAGCCACCGCGCCGTCTTCGGGGCCGGTGCATCCGGCTCCAGAATCGCGCGTGCCACCTCCTCGCCGGTGACGAGCGCGGCATAGATGCCTTCGGCGGTCAGCGACGACGGCACGCCCGCGGCGTCGCCCGCGAGGTGCACGTCCCCGGGGAAGTGGCAGCCCTGATAGGCGACCTCCAGCGTGGCGCCCTCGAACGGTACGCCGGCGCGCAGCAGCCCGAGGCGGTCCACGCGCGCATCCAGGTACCGGCGCAGCGCGGCCGGCGGTACCAGATGCTTGGGTGCGACCGCGCCGACGGAGGTATAGTCCGCGTGCGGGAACACCCAGAAGTACCCGTTGGCGAGCAGACCGGGATCGCACTCGACGCGAAGCGGCCGGACGGTCACGCCGGGGACATTGTACTCGGCGGCGAAGTACTCGCGGGGGGACGGGAGCCCGAGCGCCCTGCGCACGGCAGAGTCGGCGCCATCCGCGCCGATGAGATGGCGCCATCGGAGCGGCCGCCCGGCGGCGCGGATCAGCCGGCGCTCCAGATCGATGGAGCTCGCCGGTGTGCCGGCGCATACGTCGGCCCCGGCGCGGCGCGCCCACGCGAGCTGGAGCCGCCCGAGGTCCCGCCGCGCGATGGTGTGCACCACGGTGGCCTCGGCATCCAGCGCGACGGCGCGGCCGCCCGCGAACGCGACGTGTCCCACGCTGGCGAGCGTTGCTTCGACCGGCAGGCCCAGCGGCGCCAGCTCGCGCACTGCTTTCGCGGTCAGGCCGCCGGCGCAGGTCTTGGGGCCGATCTCCGCGCGCTTTTCCAGCACCAGCACCTCACGGCCGGCGTCGGCCAGGACCTGCGCGGCCCGGAGCCCGGCGGGGCCCGCGCCCACGATCAGGTGCTCAACGCTTTCCATGCCGGATCGTCCCGGATGCGGGCCACCGTCTCGGCGCGCGCGGTCGCCGTCGGGTTGGCTGCCACCCGCCAGCGGCGGAGGAGGGTTCGGCCGCGACGGTACAGGTCGGAGGTGACATGCCCGGCCGGCAGGCTCCGGGTGCGGGGCAGGAGGAAGAAGTGAACGTGCCGCACGCGCTCGTTCCACGAGGCCACGTACACCCGCTCCGGGCGCACGACTCGCTCGATGGCGCCCACGGCCGTCCGGAGCAACGGGCCCAACGCGGCCGCTTCGGCCGGCGTGAGCTCGGACAGGGACTCAGAGTGGCGTCGGAGCTTGAGGATGAGCTCGCCCGGGTCGGTCCACTGCCCGGTGTGATGGGCCACCACCCACCAGGCGTCCTCGAAGACCACGCCACCGGGGGCCGGAATCCGGCCGGCCACCTCGGCGCACATGCTGCAGTTCTCGGTCGGCATCGTTTCTTCGTTTCCTCCGCGGCAGGCGGACCGCGCGCGACATCGCACCACGCAGAGTGTCTGGATGGCGGTGTGATTGTCAAACGCTCGCTCGCTTGACGCTCCCGGATGGCCGTCCTACCATTCGTCTTCCCGAGTGCTTCGGCCGCCGTCCGGCGGCCGGCCCGCGCCTCCGGCGTCAGGGCCCATCCCGAGGTGTCATCCATGCCCGTGATCAGACGGCCGTGCTCGAAGGCCTGAAGGCGCGACTGGACCAGCTCCTGCGCAGCGCGTCCGGCGACGCCCGCGCCTACGCCGCGGGGATCAGGGAGGCGCTGCTCGAGGCGAGAGTCGGCATCGGCCAGATGCGCGACGCGCTGGCCGGTACGGAGCGGGAGCTCGCCGGCGAGCGCAAGCGGCTCGAAGACGCCGAGCGGCGCGGCCGGCTGGCCGCCGCCGTGCCCGACGCGGAAACCGTGCGCGTGGCGGAGCGGTTCGCCGGGCGGCACCGGGAGCGCATCAGCGTGCTGGAGCGGAAGCTCACCGTCCAGCGCGACGAGCTGGCGCTCGGCGAGCAGGAGCTGGCCGAGATGGTGGACGAGGCCCGACGCGCCGCCGCGGTACATCCGTCCGACTCGGTTTCCGCCGCATGGCGCGATCTCGAGTCGGCCGGCGCCATCCGCCCCGGCGATGACGACCGCCTCCGGGCCGAGACCGACCGCCAGCGGCACGAGCGGGTGATCGAGGAGCAGTTGGCGTATCTGAAGAAGAAGATGGGGAAGCGGTGAAGGCGGTGAACGGTGAACAGTGAACGGTGAACGGTGAGGGATTCCGAGATTCGGGTGCTTTCAGCCGAGAGGCCCCTGCGCCGGGCTGGTGCTCGCGCCACACTCCTCATGCTCATGGCAGCCTGTTCGGGACCGACCGTTCACCGTTCACCGTTCACCGTTCACCCCGCATCCCCCCAACCGACGACTTCCCCCCCGCACTTCCTCAAGCTCGCCCACACCTACAGCCTCGTGGCCTATGACTCGGTCACGGGGGACCTCGGCGTGGTGGTCGAGTCCAAATTTCCCAACGTGGGCGGGATCGTGCCGTGGGCGCGGGCGGGGGTCGGCGCGGTGGCCACGCAGAGTCTCGGCAACACGGCCTACGGGGAGCGCGGGCTGGAGCTGATGGCGCTCGGCGCCACGGCCGAGGAGGCGCTCCGGATCGTGATGCGCACGGACACCATGCTGCAGGATCGGCAGGTGGGGATGGTGGACGCGCACGGGAACGCGGCGAGCTTCACCGGGCGCTCGACCTTCGACTGGGCCGGTGGACGGACCGGTGCGCCGTCGGGTCGGGGGAACGTCCCCGGTGGCAAGGGCGACGTGATCGTGGGGCGCGGTTTCGCGGCGCAGGCGAACATCATGGTGTCGGATCAGACGGTGAAGAACCTGGCCGAGACGTTCGAGCGGACCAGCGGCGCGCTGGCGGACCGGCTGATGGCCGCGCTCAGGGCCGGTCAGGCGGGTGGCGGCGACAAGCGCGGGATGCAGAGCGCCGCGCTCCTGGTCGTGCGGAAGCACGGCGGCTACCTCGGGGCGAACGACCGGTTCATCGACATCAGGGTCTATGACGCCAGGGACCCGATCGCCGAGCTGGAGCGCCTGCTGGCCCTGCACAAGCTGCACTTCTTCCCGAGCGACCCGAAGGACCTGGTGCCGATCACCCCCGAAATCGTCCGGCAGCTCGAGCCGATCCTGCTGCGCGAGCCGGCCAACCAGCCGAAAAAGTGGCTGGCCCGACCGCAGGGCTCGGCGACGCCGGAGTTCCTGACGGCGCTCCGGGATTTCATGTACTGGGAAAACTACGACGTACGGGTCCGCATGGACGGGAAGATCGACCGGGTGGTCCTGAACGACATCCTCAAGAAGCGACAGACCTGAACTCCGAGGCATTCGTGGCCACAGCCACTCCGGCGAGATCTGCTCCTCCCCCCGCTGCCCGCGACACCAGCTTCTTCGGACATCCGCGCGGCCTGTCCACGCTGTTCTTCACCGAGATGTGGGAGCGCTTCAGCTATTACGGGATGCGGGCGATCCTCATCCTGTTCATGACCGCTCCGCTCGCCCAGGGTGGGCTCGCGTTCGACACGGCCAAGGCGGCGGCGATCTACGGCACATATGCCGCGCTGGTATACCTGACCGCGCTGCCCGGCGGCTGGATCGCCGATCGGTTCCTGGGCCAGCGGCGCTCGACGCTGTACGGCGGCGTGATCATCATGTGCGGTCACATCAGTCTGGCCATCCCCACGATGGCCACGTTCTACCTGGGCCTGGGGCTGGTGGTCGTGGGCACCGGGCTGCTCAAGCCGAACGTGAGCACGCTGGTGGGCGGGCTGTACGACGAGGACGACGAACGGCGCGACGCGGGATTCTCCCTGTACTACATGGGCATCAACGTCGGGGCCTTCACGGCACCGCTGGTGTGCGGGTGGCTGGCGCAGAGCGCGCAGTTCCGGCGGATCCTCGCCTCGGTCGGTCTTTCGCCCGAGAGCTCATGGCACTGGGGCTTCGGCATGGCGGCGGTGGGAATGTTCTTCGGGATCGTGCAGTTCCTCGGCGGGTGGAAGTACCTGGGCACGGTCGG
The DNA here is from genome assembly GCA_036377715.1 of Gemmatimonadales bacterium. Taxonomy (GTDB): domain Bacteria; phylum Gemmatimonadota; class Gemmatimonadetes; order Gemmatimonadales; family GWC2-71-9; genus CAVVWJ01. The sequence continues at coordinate 53,750 of DASUXW010000226.1, read as the reverse complement.
GATGAACCCGGTCCCGCCCGAGAGCCCGGCGGCGGCGGCGAGCCAGCGGCGACTGCTCCGCTGGGGACTTCTGGCCGTGGCGGCCGTGGTGGCCCTGCTGGTGATCGGCGGCGTGACGGGCGCTTTGCCGGTCAGCGCGGAGGGGATCGCGAACGGGCTGGGCGTGGTGCTCCTGGTGATCACGGTGGGCTTCTTCGCCTGGATGTTCACGGTGGCCCACTGGACCGCCGAGGAGCGCAAACGGCTGATCGTGGTCCTGGTGCTGTTCCTGGCCGCGTCGGTCTTCTGGTCGGTGTTCGAACAGGCGGGGTCCACCCTCAATCTCTTCGCCGACCGCAACACCCACACGGTGATGTTCGGCTTCCACTTCCCGCCAAGCTGGTTCCAGTCGCTCAATTCGCTCTTCCTCATCATCCTGGCACCGGTCTTCGCGTGGATCTGGTTCCGGCTCGGGCGCCACGACCCGTCGAGCCCGACCAAGTTCACGCTGGGGCTCGTCTTCGTGGCGCTGGGGTTCGGCATCCTGATCTTCGCCGCCCGGCGGGCCGAGGCCGGCATCCAGGTGAGCCCGCTGTGGCTGGTGGGGACCTACCTGCTGCATACGATCGGCGAGCTGTGCCTGAGTCCGGTCGGCCTCAGCGCCATGACCCGGCTCGCGCCGGCGCGCATCGCGGCGCTCACCATGGGCGTGTGGTTCCTGGCGACCTCGGTGGGGAACTACATCGGCGGGCGGGTGGCGGGGTTCTACAACGCCTTTTCGCTGCCCGACCTGTTCGGCGCGGTGACGCTGTACGCGCTGGGTGCCTCGGTGGTGCTCGCCCTCCTGATCAGACCGATCCGGCGGATGCTGGCGCACTGAGCGCGTAGACGAGCACCTCGCCCACGTCGTCGTCCTCGTTGGCGCCGACAGGGCGCATGCCCACGTTCTCTGCCACGCGCAGCGCCGGGGTGTTCCACACCGGCGCGAGCGCCCGGACGACGCGCACGCCGGGCTGCTGAAAGGCCCAGTCGATCATCGCGCGTACCGCCTCGGTGGCGTAGCCGTGGCCCTCGAACTGCGGGTACATGGCGTAGCCAATCAGCACCGCGCCATCGTCATCGGGCGGGCCGCCGAAGGCCACCGAGCCGACCGCGCGCCGGGTCTCCCGCTCCACCATGAGCCAGTTCCACCACGGCGCCTCGTCGGGCCGGGCGCGCAGGCGCCCGAGCACGATGGGGAGCGGGTCGGCCATGTAGGGCGGCGGCGCCGCCGCATCGGGGAAGAGGACGCCGGTGAGCTCGCGCAGCCGCGCGCCGTCGCCGGCCACCAGCGCCTCCACCTCGTCGCCCGCGATCGGCGCCAGGTCGAGGCGCCCCGCCCGCACCCGCATATCCGTTCTCATCGGACCAGTCCTCCCGGGGGCAGGCGTCGCACCGAGTGCGACGGCCCCGCCTTGAAGACGCGGAACATGTACCACAGCGAAGGCAGCAGCACCACGGCGCCGAGCGCCAGGGCGACGAGCACCGCCCGCAGGGTCGCATCGGGCGCGGCGGCGCCGCGGATGGTCAGGTCGGGCGGAACCAGGTAGGGGTACTGGGACACCGCCCACCCCCAGAGGATCAGGGAGACTTGCGCGCCGACGGCCACCCGCGCCAGATGGTAGCGCCGCCACCAGAGCGCCGCCAGTACCGCGACGGCGGCCACGCCGGTGGCCACGTGGAACGGTAGCGCCCACCGCGAGCCGAGCAGGCCGGCGCTGACGAGGGGCGCGTGCCCGGGCGCGAGGAGGAGGGCACCGAAGGCGACGACGAAGACCGCAACGGCCGACCAGAGCGCGCGCCGCCGGAAATCCTCGACCAGCTCGGGGTCGTCGGTCTCCAGGGTGAGAAAGACGGCGGCCAGCAGCGCGAACAGTGCCAGCGCGAGGAGGCCCACGGCCAGGCTGAACGGGGTGAGCCAGGGCGCCAGGTACCGTTCGGTGAACGTCGCCGGCCCATCGAGCGGACCCAGGCGGTCCGCCGCGACCGCCCCGATGCAGGCGCCCAGGAGCACCGGCGTCAGGAGGCTCGCGACGGCGAAGACGCGGCCCCAGCGCCGCTGCACCGCGTCGTGCTCGTCGTCGTAGGTCCGGAAGGTGAACGCCGACCCGCGGAGGACGATCCCGAACAGCATGAGGGTGAGGGGGATGTGCAGCAGCGTACCCATCCGCGCGAACACGGGCGGAAAGCAGGTGAACGTCAGCACGATCACCAGGATGAGCCAGACGTGATTGGCCTCCCAGATCGGACCGATGGCATGGCCGATCACCTCGCGCTGCCGGTCGCGCCGGGGGCCGCCGGCCAGCAGGTCCCACACCCCGCCGCCGAAGTCCGCGCCTCCGAAGAGCACGTAGATCGTGAGGGAAAGCGCGAGGATGGCGGCGACGACCTCGGGCAGGCCGAGCTCAGGCATGGTGAACGCTCGGCGGGGCGTACACCCGGGTCCACTCGGTGGGCCGCGGGCTTCGGATGATCTGTCGGTAGAGCAGCCACACCACGATGGCCCCCAGGAAGCAGTAGAGCAGCGTGAAGCCCAGGAACGGGACGATGAGCCCGGGCATCGGCGTTACCGCGTCGGCGGTGCGCTGGATGTTGTAGACCACCCAGGGCTGGCGGCCCACTTCCGTCACCGTCCACCCCGCCTCGATCGCGATGAAGCCCATCGGCGTCGCCACCGCGAGCACCCGCAGGAGCCAGGTGTGATCGGCCAGGTCCCGCCGCCGCCAGGCGAGGAAACCCACCCACAGCGACACCAGGGCGAGGAAGGTGCCGAGCCCCACCATGAGCTGGAACGCGGTGTGGACGATCAGCACGTTGGGCCAGTCGGCGCGGGGAAACTCCATGAGGCCCTTTACCTCGGCATTCACGTCGTGAAAGGCGAGGAACGAGAGCCCGCCCGGAATGCGCACGGCGTAGCGGGTCTCCTGCCGGTCGGCGTCGGGGATGCCGCCGATCACGAGCGGTACCCGGCGAGCGGTGACGAAGTGGGACTCCGCCGCGGCGAGCTTGGCCGGCTGGTTCTCCGCCACGGCGCGGGCACTCAGGTCGCCCGAGATCGGCTGGAGCACGGCCGCCGGCGCGCCCACCAGCAGGGAGATGGCCAGCGCGCGCCGGTGGAATGCGTTCTGCCGGTCGACGAGCAGCAGAATCGCGTGAATGCCCCCGACGGCGAACCCGGTGGCGGCGTAGGACGCGAGGGTCATGTGGAGGGTCTGCTGGAACGCCATCGGGTTGAGCATCCCGGCGATCGGGTCCACGTTCGCCACCCGCCCGTTGACGATATCGAACCCCGTGGGCGCGTTCATCCAGGCGTTGGCGATGACGACGAAGATCCCCGACGCCGCCCCGCTCACGGCCACCATCACGCCGGCCAGCAGGTGCGCCCGCGGCGAGATCCGGTCCCAGCCGTACAGGTAGACGCCGATGAAGATCGCCTCGAGGAAGAATGCGAAGCCTTCGAGGGAGAAGGGCATGCCGATCACGGGCCCGGCGAACTCCATGAACGAGGGCCAGAGCAGGCCGAGCTCGAACGAGAGGACGGTGCCGGACACCGCCCCCACGGCGAAGAGAATGGCGGTGCCCTTGGCCCAGCGCTTGGCCAGATCGAGGTAGATCGGGTCGCCGGTCTTCCGGTATCGGCGCTCGGCGACCACCATCAGCGCCGGCATGCCGATGCCCAGCACGGCGAACACGATGTGGAAGCCGAGCGAGACGGCCATCTGGCTGCGCGCGGCGAGGAGATCGGACATGCAGTCAAGTACTCACGATTGGCGGCGGGGCGGCGTGCGGTAGGTCACCGCCGGCTCCCGGCCGCGCGTCGAGGTTGGAGCCCCGGGAGCGCAGGAGTGGTCGGGTGGCGAGGCAGTGGTGGGGATGGAGTTGCATCGTGGCCGCGGCGTTCCTCGTTCTGGGCTGGAGCTCGCATCGCTACTGGGACGAATTCTTCTATCTCTTTTCAGCGGCCAGGTTCACGCCCCGCGAGCTGATGCGGCTGGACGCGGCCGTCGACCTGTTTCCCTCCGGCTACTTCTCCGGAAAGATCGGACACGTGGCGCTGCTGCACGCGTTGTCGGCCCTCACCGGCCCCGGGCTCCCTGCGTTGCTGGCCATCGAAGGGACCTATGCCGCCATGGTCCTTGCGACGGCCGCGGCGGCGCTCGGCCTGTATCGTGAGCTCCTCGCCCCCTCCGCGGCGCGGCGGGCGGCCGTGGTGTTCCTGTTTCTGCCGGTCACGCTCTATCTGGCCTACAAGCTCCTGTCGGAAGTCCCCTCGCTGCTCCTTGGGACGCTGGCGTGCTGGGCCTTCCTGCGCTCGTTCCGCGCGAGCCTGCCGCGACGCGCGCTGCTCGCGATGGCGGCGGGGCTCGCGCTCGCTGCGGCGATGCTCTGCCGGGTGACGGCGGCCGTCGGGTTCGCCGGACTGAGCGCGCGCCTCCTCGTCGCCGGCGACGGCCGGTTCCGTCCGCGATCGGTGCTGGCCCGCGCCGCCTTCGTCGCCGCCCTGGCGCTCGCGGTGCATGGGGCCGTCCTGCGGCTGTTGGGCGGCTCGGAGCTCCGGCTGCTGCATCTGGCCCAGGCGGTCGCGGCGAGCACCAGGGCTTTCGAGCGCGTGACGGCCTTCGTCCTCTTCCTCGGCGCGTCCGCGCTGTTGATGCCCTTCGCAGCGCGCCGGCCATGGCCGCCGAGTCTCCGTCTGGCCTGGGTCTGGCTGGCGGTGACGATCCTGCCATATCTCGCGGGCCACGAACCACGCTATTACGCCGCGGCGCTGCTGCCGCTCGCCATGGTGGCCGCGGTCGGCCTGGAGCGGTGTGCGGCCCGAGCGCCCCGGCCGGCCTGGGCGTGGGCGGGCGGGATCGCCGGGCTGGCGCTCGCGAACCGGCTGCTGGTGCTCCCGATCATGCCGTCCGAGGTGGACCAGGTGGTCCTGGCGAGACTCGTCGGCGGACTGGCGCAGCGCCACCCGCAGGGCACGATCCTGGTGCCGTGGACCTCGGACTACTGTTTCCTGCGCTTCGCGCTGCCCCATGCCAGGGTTCGCCTGGCGATGACGGCGCTGCCCACATCGCGCTATCACGGGCACGGGCGATGGGGGCCGCTTCCCCTCCGGGACCAGCAGTGGGCCGGCACGGCCGGGTATGTCGGCACGTGGCGCGTGCTGAACCGGTTGGGCGAGCCCTGGTACTACGTCGGCTGGTCGTACAACCCGGTGATGCTTCGGGTCCGGCGGCTGCTCGAGACCGCCGGCGTCCACCTGCTGGACGATCCTCACCGCACCGGGTGGCACGATCACCTGACCGGCAGCTGGATCTGGACCGATCCGGGGCTGCTGTTGCGCCCGGTCGCGAGCGCGGGACAGTAGCGCGTCTTCGAGGTGGTGCCCCGGGGTCAGCCCCCGGCGCGGACCTCGATCACCTCCGCATCCGCCACCACGAACGCGCGCTCGGCCGGGCCGGGCGTCACGATCCCGAAGCCGGTGAAGCTGGTGAAGGCCGGCAGCACGGCGAGCCGATCCCTCACAAGAAAACAGGGGAGGCGCTCGTGCTGCAGTCCCGGGCCGCGCAGCACGAGCCCGGGATGGACGTGGCCGGCGAGCGTGTAGCCCGCGTCCGAGACGGAGGGCTCGTGGCGGAGCACGAACGGCGGAACGAACGCGGGCGCGTTGCAGCAGTTGATGCGCAGGTCGGCCGGAGGATCGCCGGCGTGGCGGTCGTGGTTGCCGCGGACCAGCGTGATCTCGAGGCTGGCGCGCAGTGACCGCCAGCGCCTGAGTGCCGCGAGCGTCGCGGTGGCCACGCGACCCGCCCGGGCGTGAAACAGGTCGCCCAGGACCACGAGGCGGCCGGCGTCGGTCCTGAGGAGAGCGGCATCCAGCCGGGCCAGGTCATCGCTGGTGGAGCCCGCCGGGATCGGGATGCCGGCCGCCCGAAACGTCGCGGCCTTGCCCCAGTGGAGGTCGGCCACGATCAGCGTATCGGTGCGGGGCCAGAAGAGCGCCCGCTCGGGAAGGAGCACCACCTCCTCGCCCGCGAGGCACACCCGGGCGTCGGTCACGAGCCGCTCCGGAAGCCGCGGCTCCGCCCGCGTGCGAACCGCGCACTCCCCGCGGCGCGCTCGAGCGGGGCGGCCATGCGGCGGATGCGCTCGGGGAGGCGCTCGGAACTGACCTGCTCGCGGGCGCGGTCCACCAGCAGCGGGAAGGCGAGCGGCGTCGGGCGCTCGACGTTCACCAGCGCAATCGGTCCGGCGGCGATGCGGGCGAGTGCCGCGCCGAGCCGGCTCTGCTCCAGCTGGCGCTCGAGCACTTCCCGGTGCGCCTGGAACAGGAGCAGGTTGTCGGGGTCATGGCGGGCGAAGACGTCGTACAGCAGCTCGCTCGAGGCCTGCACCTGCTTCACCGACTTGGCGGCGCCGGGGTACCCCTGGAAGATGAGCCCCGCCACCCGTGCAATCTCCCGGAACTGCCGGCGGGCGAGCTCCGCCGCGTTGAGACTCGCCGGGATGTCGTGCAGCAGGTGCTCGGGCGAGAACAGACCGGCCTCGATCGCCTCCTCCACCGGCGCGGGCTCCGCCGAGAGGAGCTCGAGGCCGTAGTCGTTGGCCGCGAGGGTGAACGAGATCGGCCCCAGCTGGGCGAGGCGATAAGCGAACAGCGCGGCGAGCCCCTCGTGCACCAGCCGGCCTTCGACCGGATAGAAGAACAGGTGGTGCCCCTCGCGCGTCTGCACGCGCTCGACCAGCAGCTCGTCAGCGGCGGGGAGCCGGGACCACGCGGCCTGCAGCTCGAGGATCGGCCGCACCGCTTCCATCTCGGCGCCGGCGTAGATCCCGCGCCGGGCCTCGTCGAGCTTGGCTCGAACCCCCGCCGCGAGCGGGGGCGAAATCGGCATCCGCACGCCCGACCAGTGCGGCACCACCGAGGTGGGCCGGGCCGACTTTCGCACGTACGCCGTCATTCCGCGCACCCGCACGAACTGCAGCGTGCGCCCGGCGAAGGTGAAGTGATCGCCCGGCCGAAGCCGGGCGATGAAGCTCTCCTCGACCGAGCCGAGCGCGCGTCCGCGGAGAAACCGGACCTGCATCGCGCTTTCGCTCACGATGGTGCCGATGGACATGCGGTGGCGCATGCCCACGAGCCGGTCGGTGACCACGTAGCGACCGTCCCTCGTTTCCACCTTGTTGTACTCGGGATAGGCGCGAAGCGCCGGACCGCCGCGGGTGGTGAAATCGAGCACCCAGCTCCACTCCGCCGGCGTGAGGTCGCGATACGCGTACGTGGTGCGCACCTCGTCGTAGAGCTCGTCGGCGACGAACCCGCCGCCCATCGCGACGGTCACCGCGTGCTGGGCCAGCAGGTCGAGCGGGCGCTCCACCGGGCGGCGGGCCTCGATCCGGCCGGCGGCCAGGGCGTCCCGCGCCGCGGCGACGTCTACCAGGTCGAGCGCGTTGGTCGGAACGCAGGTCAGCCGGCTCACCGCTCCCGGCTGGTGGCCGCTTCGTCCCGCGCGCTGGACCAGGCGGCCCACGCTCTTGGGGCTACCGATCTGGAGGACGCGGTCCACCGGCGTGAAGTCCACGCCGAGGTCCAGGGTCGAGGTGCAGACCACGCAGCGGAGCCGGCCGTCGCGGAGGCCGTCCTCCACCCACTCGCGCGTCTTACGGTCGAGCGAGCCGTGGTGCAGCGCCATCGTGCCGGCCCAGTCCGGCCGGGCGGCGAGCAGGGCCTGGTACCAGATCTCCGCCGTGGCCCGCGTATTGGTGAAGACCAGCGTGCTCGCCGCCTGGTCCATGGCGCGCACGACTTCGGGGAGCAGGCGCAGTCCGATCTGTCCCGCCCAGGGGAACCGCTCCATCGTCTCGGGGATGAGTGCCTCCACCTCGAGCGCCTTGGGGATGAGCCCCTGGATGATGCGGCCCGGCCGCGGCACCCCGGCCGCGTCCACCCCCACCAGCGTGTCGCGCGCCTGCTCGAGGTTGCCGAGCGTCGCCGAGAGGCCGAGGATCCGGAGCGCCGGCCGAAAATGGCGCAGCCGCGCGAGCGCGAGCTCCGTCTGCACCCCGCGCTTGGACGCGAGAAGCTCGTGCCATTCGTCCACCACCACGAGCTCGAGGTGGTCGAACAGCGACGGTGCGTCCTCGCGCGTGAGCAGCAGCTCCAGGCTCTCGGGCGTCGTGACCAGCGCCGTCGGCAGGCGCTCCCGCTGGCGTGCGCGGATCCTGGCCGGCGTATCGCCGGTTCGTGATTCGACGGTCCAGGGGAGACCCAGATCCTCGATCGGCGCGCGGAGCGCGGCCTCGGTGTCGGCGGCGAGGGCGCGCAGCGGCGTGATCCAGAGAACCCGGAGCGGCGGGGCGGCTTCCCGGCGGCGCGGCCGCAGGGGGTAGTCCCGCAGCCACTCGAGGACGGGGCCAAGCCAGGCCGCGTACGTCTTGCCCGTGCCGGTGGCGGCATGGAGCAAACCGCTCTGGCCGCTCAGGTAGGCGCGCCAGACCTCTTCCTGGAAGGGGAACGGGCGCCAGCCATGCAGCCGGAACCATTCGCGGATGCACTCGAGCGGCTCGCGGTCACCGCAGGCGACCGGATAGCGAGGCTCGGGCGCGGGGGCGGGCGCCGCGACCCGGCGAGCCGCGCGCTCCGCCCGCTGACGCGCGGCCCGCGCGCGCCGCAGGTCCACCGCGAGCGCCCCACCGCCCCGGGGCGGCCGTCCGCCCTCAGCTCCCGCCACGGCCCGACACCGCGTGTACGTAGCGGCGCACCGAGTAGCGCACCGCCTGTTTCGCTTCCGACAGGATGTTGCGACGAAACCAGCCGCCGTAGACCTGCTCGAACTCGTAGGGCTCGAGCGCGGCGCCGATACGCTCGACGCTGCGGGCGTCCAGCGGGATGTAATTGGGATAGCTGTACATGAAGCCGGCGGTGCGGCGGTCTTCGCCCACCATGATGGTGTCGCCGCTCAGGATCGCCCCGCCGCCGTCCGCGCCGTCCGCCCAGTGCAGCACGGTGCTGCCCGCGAAGTGGCCGCCGCAGTGGACCAGGGTGACGCCGGGCGCCACCTGGCGGGCATCGCCGTCCCAGAACACGATCGCGCGGTCGTGATGGACGACCCACTGCGCATCGGCCGCGTGCAGATAGATCGGAACGCCGCCGAACGCGCGGCTCCACTCGATCATGGACGAGTAGAAGTGCGGGTGGGAGATGGCGATCCCGGCGATGCCGCCGAGCGCGTGGAGCGCCGCGACCGTGGCATCGTCCACCAGGCTGATGCAGTCCCAGAGAAACCCGCCCTGGGCGGTCCGGAGGTGCAGCGCGCGCTGCCCGATCGCGAGCCTCGGCTCGGTGCCGATCCCGACCAGCGCCGGACCCTCGGGCGCGAGCCGGTTGGTGTGGTCCCGGCGCAGCTCGTCGAGCGTGGTCCAGCGCTGACCGTCCCAGCCGACGTACTGCCGCTCCTCGGCGCAGATGAGGCACTGGTCGGGTGGCAGCGCCGACTCGGGGTACTGGGTGCCGCAGGTGATGCAGATGAAATTCGCCATGAGCAAACCTTACTCCGGTTGCCCGATCAGCGCTCGCACCCGCTCGAGCGTGTCGGCCTGCTCCGGCTGCCGGTCGGTCCGCCAGCCGACGATTCGCGGCCCACGGACCGCGACGCCCGCCTTGTGCCGGGCCGAGCGCACCACGCGGTCGAACGCCAGCTCGAACACGAGCGCGGGCCGCACCGTGCGCACCGGTCCGAACTTCTCGAGCGTGTTGCGGCGGACGAAACTGTCGAGCCGCCGGCCTTCGGACTCACTCAGTCCCGACCCGGTGCGGGCCAGCGGCACCAGGGCGTCGCCGTCCCACACGCCGAAGGTGTATTCGGCGTCGAGCCCGGACGGGCCGCCGGCACCCGGCCGGGCGTACATCAGCACCGCGTCCACCGAGAGGGGCTCGAGCCGCCAGGCCAGCCAGTCGTCCGGTGCGCCGCCATACCGACCCGCACGGCGCTTGAGGATCACCCCGCCGGCGCCCTCGGCCCTCGCTCGCGCCCGAAGCGCAGCCACCGCGTCCCAGTCCGCCGCCTCGAGGACGGGTGAGAGGACGAGCCTGTCGGCCGCTGCCGGCGTACCCGCGATGAGCGCCGCGAGCCGGTCACGCCGCTCGCTCAGGGGCCGGTCGCGGAGGTCGCGGCCGAGCTCCTCGAGCAGATCGTACGCGAGGAGCGCCGCCGGCTTGCCCTGCGTCGTCACCAGCTCGCCGTCCACCACGGAGCCGTCCGGAAGGAAGGCGGCCGCCGCCTCGATCTCGGGAAAGCGCGACGTGAGCAGCTCCGGCTCCCGCGACCAGAGAAAGGTCCGCCCCGCGCGCCGCACGAGCTGCGCGCGCCGGCCCACCCAGAGCCACTCCGCGATCCACGCGCCGGCCGGGCCGAGCACGGCACTCGCAGGAGCGCCCGCGAGCGCGGCCGCGGGCTGAAATGGGTACGGCCGGCTCACCTCCACGTCTCTGGTGGCGGGAGCGAGCAGGCGCTCCATCCATTCGGGAGACGGCTCCCACGGCTCGGCCAGCCGGTGGTCGATGGTCCCGGGCGCGAGGCCGCTCACCTCGGCCAGCGCGCGCACCAGAATCCGCACCGCGACCGGCGGCCGGAAGGCGCCGAGGACGAGCTTGTTCCACACGAAACGCTCGTCCCGGCCGAGCTCGCTCCAGCTCGCCAGCATCTCCGAATGCCGGATGGCCTCGTCCTCGCCCGAGAGGCGCAGCAGCCGCTGCTCCATCCACCAGGCGAGCGGTCGCTCCGCCGGCTCGGCGGGATCGGATACGAGCAGCGTGATCGTCTCGGCCAGGTCACCCGCCGCGCGGCGGCTCTCCTCGAACAGCCACTCACCAATGCCGGCCGCCTCCATGGCCCACGCGCGCAGGCAGGCGGGACTCACCAGCCGCCGGGGCCGCCGGCCGCTCAGCAGGTAGACGGCCCAGGCCGCGTCGCTCGGCGGGACGGCTCGAACGTAGGCCAGCAGGGCGGCCAGCTTTCCGTCGGCCTCGGCAGTCTCCTCCAGGGTGCGGAAGAGTCGGGCGAACGTCCTCACGCCGCCGGCTCACCGTCGCCGGGCTCCGCCGTTTCTTCCGACTCGCCCTGGTAGCGGGTCGCGATCGCCCGCGCGTCCACGCCGTGCTCGCGCAGCCACCGCGCGAGCGACTCGGTGTATCCGTGTGTCGCCCAGACGCGCTCGGCGCCCGTCGCCGCGATCGCGTCCAGGAGCGCGGGCCAGTCCACGTGGTCCGAGATGGGAAAGCCGCGGTCCACGGAGCTGCGGCGCCGCTCGCCCCGAAGCGCCATCCAGCCCGAGGCGAAGCCGGTCGATCGCGGTCCGAAGCGGCGGGCCCACGTGGATCCATGGGCGGAAGGTGGAGCGACGATGATCCCGCGCGTCCAGGCGGTCCGGCCCGCGGCCGCCACATGCGTCGTGGGCGGGAGCACCACGCCGGCGTCGCGGTAGGCGGCCGTCATGCTCTCGACCGCACCGTGCGTGAGGATCGGCCCGAGGGTCGGATCGAGCCCGGCGATGAGCCGCTGTGCCTTGCCGAGCGCATAGCCGAAGAGGAGCGTGGCCCGCCCGGCCTCCTGATTGGCACGCCACCATTCGTTGATCCCGCCGAACACCCGCGCGCTGTCGGGCCAGCGGTAGATCGGCAGTCCGAAGGTGCACTCGGTGACGAAGGTGTGGCAGCGGATCGGCTCGTACGGCGCGCAGGTGGGGTCGGGCTCGGTCTTGTAGTCGCCCGAGACCACCCAGACCTCGCCGCCGTGCTCGATCCGCACCGATGCCGAGCCGAGAATATGCCCGGCCGGGTGAAGCGAGACCCTGACACCGTGGATGTCCAGCGACTCGCCGTACTCGATGCCGCGGACCCGTGCGTCGGGCCCGAGCCGCCGGCGCAGGACGCCCACCCCCGGCGCGGCGGCGAGATAGGCGGCGCAGCCGCGGGTCGCGTGATCGCCGTGCGCGTGGGTGACGATCGCGCGGTCGACCGCGCTCCACGGATCCACGTGGAATCCACCCGCTTCGCAGAACAGCCCGCGATCGGTAGCGCTGAGCAGTGTCATGCGATGCGGCAGACCGGCGGCACGAGCGTCAGCCGCGCTCGATGACGGCGCAGGCGATCCGGTCCCCCGAATTGCCGCTGGGATCGGTGCGGTAGTCGTCGGGATCGGCGTGAATCACCAGCGCCGTGCCCTCGGATTGGAAGAGCGATCCCGCGCCCGAGCCGAGCAGCGCCGCCGACACCGCGAAGGTGGTGTCGGCCGAGCCATTGGCGCCGACCGCGAGATTGGGCAGGTCGCCGAGGTGGGGTCCGTCGGGGTTGAGTCGGCCGTGGTGCGTGTCGTCGGGGTTCAGGTGCCCGCCCGCCGACTTGAAGTCGGGCGGGGTGCAGACGCCGACCGCGTGGACGTGGAAGCCGTGGACCCCGGGCGGGAGCTGCGAGACGCTCACTTCGAGCTGCGGTCTCCCGCCGCTGTCGGTGAAGGTGGCGACCCCGATCCGCTGCCCTTCGGCGTTGTGGAAGGTGCCCTTGGCGATCGGCTCGGGCGAGGTCCCTTCGGCACCCGGCGATCGGGAGCAGGCGGCCGCGGCGAGCGCGAAGGCGAGCAGCGCGGCAACAGTGTGCTGAATCATCGCTGGAATGTCCCCATGAGCTCGGCCTGATCCAGAACGTGGCCCCTCATCGAGTGATCGAGGTCGGAGCGGTTCACGCCCGGGTCGAGGTTGAGTGTGCAGTCGAGTGCGTACAGCCGGAAGAAGTACCGATGCGGACCGCCGGGCGGAGGGCACGGGCCCCCGTACCCCACGTCACCCCCGTCGTTGAGCCCCTGGCGCGCCCCCGACGGAAGCTCGGGCGACCGGGGAACGGCAGGGGAGAGCTCGACCGCGTCGGACGGGAGGTTGAACAGCACCCAGTGCACCCAGGTGCCGCGCGGCGCATCGGGATCGTCCACCACCACGGCGAGACTCCGGGTGCCCACCGGCACCTCGCTCCACGCAAGGGGAGGCGAAGTGCCGGCGCCCTGACAGGTGTGCTCGGCGGGGATCGCCGTGCCGGGGGCGAAGGCCGGGCTCGTGATCTTCATGCCGTCCCGGCGTTGATCCAGAGGTGCACGGCCATGGCCAGCATGAACACGGCGAACATGCGTTGGAGCGTGTCGGCCGGGATTGCCTGCGCCATCCGGGCACCCACGAAGGCGCCCCCCGTGAGACCGACGGCGATCAGTACGGCCGCGCGGAGGTCCACGTGCCCATGCTCCCAGTAGGTGTAGGCGCCCAGGAGCCCGACCGGCAGGAGGAGCGCGCCGAGCGAAGTGCCGAGCGCCAGCTTGATGGGAAACCTGGCCGCCAGCATGAGCCCCGGTACGATGAGCAGGCCTCCCCCGATGCCGAAGAGACCCGAGAGCACACCTGCAGCGAGACCGAGACCGAGGTAGACGGGCACCATGCGCGCGACGCTCCTTGGGTGAGGGCACCTCGTGGAAAGGTAATCCGCTTGCGAAAGCGCACCGGTGTGTCTCTCTTACGGGCGTGCAACGCAGACGTATCGACCTCGATGGCGTGTGGGAGTTCTTTCCTGACCCGGCCCGCGGCTTCGCGCCGGATGCGCTCGGCAGCCAGGCCGCGGGCCGGCCGATCCGGGTGCCCGGTCCGTGGCAGGCGCAGTTCGAGGACCTCCGCGGCTACAGCGGGATGGCGTGGTACCGCCGCGAGTTCGAGGTGCCCGCGCCCGACCCGGCGGACGCCGGCGAAGCGGTGGAGATCCTGCACTTCGGCGCCGTGGACTACCACGCGGTGGTCTGGGTCAACGGCGAGCGCGTCGGCGAGCATGAAGGCGGGTATCTGCCCTTCGAGCTCGACGTCACCAGCACCATCCGCTTCGACGCTCCCAACACGCTCGTCGTGCGGGTGATCGACCCGGGCAACGACGAGGACACGCTTCCCGAATTTCCCTTCGCCGAAATCCCCCACGGCAAGCAGAGCTGGTACGGGCCGATCGGCGGGATCTGGCAGAGCGTCTACCTCGAGCGCCGCCCGAGTTTGCACATCCAGCGGCTCCGTGTCACCCCCGAGGTTCCGGAGGAGCGCATCCGGGTGCGCGTGCACCTGAGCGGGCCGCCGGGCCCGGGACGCGAGGTGCGCTTCACCGTGACCGATCCCGCGGACCAGGCGCGGGAGCACCACATGGCCCTCCCACCCGACGATGCGGCACCCGAGCTGGAGCTGCCGGTGCCCTCGCCGATGCTGTGGGACACCATCGCGCCCAACCTGTACGATCTCCGGGGCGAGCTGCTCGGCGACGACGGCCTGCCGCTCGACGTGCAGGCGACCCGGTTCGGCATGCGGACCATCGCCACGTCGCCGAGCGGGCATCTGCTGCTCAACGGGCGCATCCTGTACCTTCGCGGGGCCCTCGACCAGGACTACTACCCCGAGCTGATCTACACGCCGTTCAGCAATGCCGAGCTCGACGCGCAGTTCGCCCAGGCGAAGCACATGGGGCTCAACTGCCTCAGAACCCACATCAAGATCACCGATCCTCGCTACTACGACGCGGCAGACCGGGCCGGCATCCTGATCTGGACCGAGCTCCCCAACTGGCAGGAGCTGACCGAGACCGCCAAGCGCCGCGCGCACGAGACGCTGTTCGGGATGGTGGAGCGGGACTGGAACCACCCCTCGATCATCATCTGGACCATCGTCAACGAGAACTGGGGCGTGGACCTCGCGGTCAACGCCGGGCACCGCGCCTGGCTGGCGGAGACCTACGCGGAGCTCAAGGCGCTCGACCCGCACCGGCTGGTCGTGGGGAATTCGCCGTGCTTCACCAACTTCCACGTGGTCACCGACATCGAGGACTTCCACAACTATTACGCCATGCCGGACCACTACCGGATGTGGAAGGATTGGGTGCGCACCTTCGCCAGCCGGCCGCCGTGGACCTTCGCGCACGAGTACGCCGGGATCGAGTCGTGGCGCGAGTACATGCGCGACCCGTGGAACCCGCTCCCGCGCCAGCCTGCGCCCGAGGTGCGGCGGAAGGGCAGCGAGCCGATGGTGGTCTCCGAGTTCGGCAACTGGGGACTTCCTGACGTCGAAAAGCTGCGCGAGTGCTACGGCGGCGAGCCCTGGTGGTTCGAGACCGGAATCGAGTGGGGCGATGGGGTGGTCTACCCGCACGGAATCGAGCAGCGCTTCAAGGCCTTCCATCTCGACAAGGTGTTTGCCACGCTCGGCGACCTGTCGGCGGCGAGCCAGCGGATGCAGTTCACCGCGCTCAAGTACCAGATCGAGCAGATCCGCCGCTATCCGGCCATCGTGGGCTACGTCATCACCGAGTTCACCGACGTGCACTGGGAGAGCAACGGCCTGCTCGACATGTGCCGCAACCCCAAGGCGTACTTCGACGTCATCGGGCAGGTCAACAGCGCCGACGCGATCATCCCGACCGACTGGGAGCGGATCGCCTTCTGGGCGGGCGAGCGGTGCGAGGTCCGGCTCGGGCTCTCGCACTTCTCGTCGCTCGACCTGCGCGGCTCCAGGGTGGAGTGGTCGGTGGACTTCTCGCCCGGGATCCGGGGGCGGTTCGACGGGCTCAGGCCGGAGCGGGCGCAGCTCACCAACGTCGGCACGGTGGTCTTCGAGGTGCCGCGGGTCGAGTCCGCGGTCCGCGCCCGGCTGGAGATGCGGCTGCTCACCGCGGCGGGCGACGTCGTGACCTACAACCATCACGAGCTCTACTTCTTCCCGCGGGTCGAGCCGGCCGACCTGACGGCCCGGGTGGCGGCACCGGGTCTGCCGCGGCTCGCATCCCGGCTCGCGAGCATGGGCTACGAGCTGGCGGACGACGTCGACGACGCCGATCTGGTCGTGGTCGAGGAGATGACCGACGAGCTCCGGGCCTACGTCCAGCACGGTGGCCGGGTGCTGTGGCTGGCCGAGAGTCCCGACTCGCAGCAAGCCCACCTCGGTCCGATCAGCATCGCGCAGCGCCACGGACGGAGCTGGCAGGGTGACTGGGCCAGCAGCATGAGCTGGATCCGGCAGGACAAGATCTTCGGGGGGATTCCGAGCGGCGGCACGGTGGATTTCGCCTTCGCCGACCTCACCCCCGAGACGGTCATCGTCGGGCTGAGTCCGCGCGACTACGCGGCCAACGTGCACTCGGGGCTGTTCGTGGGCTGGGTGCACCACATCGTGGCGCTCGTGGCCGAGCGGCCGATCGACCGCGGGCGGCTCATGATGTGCACGTATCGTCTGCGCGACCACCTGGGGACGCACCCGGTGGCCACCATCATGATGCGCGACATGATCGCCCGGATGGCGAAGTCGCGCGCCCCCGCGGAGGCGGCGCCGCGCTAGATCCGGAGCCGGGCCTGGATACGGCCCAGCTCCGCCAGGTACTCCTCGCAGGCTACCCGCTCCAGCCGCCCCTCACCCGGACGCAGGTCCCACAGTCCGCTGTGGTGCCAGTGCCCGGGGTCGTCCCAATCGGGACGATCGACCACCGGATAGATGCAGAGCCCTTCCACCGGTATGCCGTCGTCGCGAGCCCGCTGCACTTCGTCGGCGACCTCACGCAGCCAGCGTGCGCGTCCCGCGCCGAAGTGGCTGGTCTCCGAGATGACGAGCGGCCGACCGTAGCGATGGTACACCTCCCGAAGCAGCAGGTGCAGTGGCACCCAGCGCGGGTCCCGGGGCTCGTCTTCCCAGCGCAGCCGCTGGTCGGGGTGCTCCCACTGGTTCGCGTGGTAGTAGTTGAGCCCGATGACGTCGAGGTAGCGCGGGTGGCCGCCGAGCTCGGGCTGGAGCCCGCCGGCCAGCATGTCCCAGGCATCGAATTGCGCGGCGCGCTGGTCGGCGGCGGCCCGGGCGAGCTCGGGGCGGCCGGCCGGGGTGACGACGTGGATGAGCGGATCCACGTGCATCATGCGCGCGCGCGGCTCGACGTCCCAGATGGCTTCCATCGCGGCGATCGCCGCGCGAACGAGCTGCGCCTTCAGGCGCGCCCCGTTCCCGATCTCCCGCGGGTGCATGTAGCCGACCTCCGCCGCGGCCCAGGCCAGGAACGAGATCTCGTTGATCGGGGTGTAGAACGGGACCGCGTCGGAGTGCTCGGAGACGAGCCGGGCGGCGGCGGCCGCGTAGCGGGCGAACCGCTCGACGAAGGCCGCCGTGTCATGGACCACGTCCTCGGGCCAGCCGTAATGGCACAGGCTCCAGATGATCTGGATCCCGTACCGCTCAGCGGCGTCGAGCATCGGCCGTACGGACGAGAAGTCGAGCCGCCGGCCGTGGTCGATCAGCGGCCATCGCATCCCTTCGCGGACGGTGCGGATCCCGCGCTGGCGAAGCAGCGCGTAGTCCTGGTCCACCAGCTGGTCGTGCTGCGTGGCCGCGATCATGTCGAGCCGGGTGCCGACCCGGTTGATGTGGTGGGCCGACTCGAACCCGCCAAGCCAGAACGAGCTGAACAGCCGCGACATCAGCCGCCTCCCGGCCGGGCCGGATCACCGAGGTCTCCGATCGAGGCCTCCGGATCGCTCACGTAGCTCCGGAACTGTTCCACCAGCGGGGTCGGGCGCCAGCGCGTGCCTTCGGGACCATCGAGGGTGTACAGCCCGAGCTCCAGGCGATACTCCTCGAGCGGTCCTCGGCCGAAGCGGTAGCGCCAGTCGATCATGGTGAACAGCGGGAACCAGGTGTAGCCGAGCACGGGAACGCCGCGCCCGCGGAGATTGCGAATGGCCGCGACCGATGCTTCCAGCCAGCGGGCGCGGATCGCCTCGTCACCGCGCGCGCTGGTCTCGGTCACCATGATCGGCATCCGGTACCGCTCCCAGTAGCTCTCGATCAGTCCGACGAACCCGGCTCCGTCCTGCTCGACCGGCTGGTACGCCAGCCGGCCGCGCCGATCGATGTAGAGCTGGGTGGTGGACCACTGCGGGTAGAAGTTGAGGCCCATCAGGTCGAACGGGGTGGGCGCGGCGGCGATGTCCAGCAGCCGGTCGGGCGAGGCGCCGTTCCGCACCAGCCAGGCGAAGAGCGGATGGTCGGGGGTGACGCGGCCCGTGAGCAGGTCGTACGGCAGGAAGGTGCGTGCCTGCTCCTCGCGCGCGACGGCATGGAGGTCCTCGCGCGCGGCCCGGCTCAGGCCGCTGGCCTCCACGTGAACCAGCACCACCTCGGGGTCGACCTCGCGCAGTGCGGCCACGGTGCGCTGGATGCCGTCGATCACCTGGAGGAGCACCGTTACGTAGCCGCGCTCGGTGCGAAGATAGGGGGGCCAGAGCCCCCGCTGGCCGCAGTAGAGCGCGGTGACGATCGGCTCGTTGAGCGGGGTGTACCACTTCACCAGACCGGCGTAGCGGCGGGCGAACGCCTCGGCGTAGGCCGCTACCGCCTCGGGGTACGCCGCGCTGGCGAACTCCCGGCGCAGCCAGAACGGGCAGCCGTAGTGCATGAGGTCGATGATCGGCGTGATGCCGAGCTTCTCGACCATGTAGGGCACCACCTGGTCGGTCCAGCTCCAGTCGAAGCGGCCCGGCTCGAACGGCTCGACCCGGTACCAGGGCACCCCCCAGCGGACCGCGCGCAGTCCGAGGTCACGCGCCAGCGCGAGGTCCTCGCGCCAGTGCTCGTAGTGCCCCATGAGCTGGTATTCGTCGAGGGCGCGGTGGCCGGGCCGCGTCTGGGGGACGAAGGTGTTCTCGATCCCCGTCGCCCAGACGAAGTCACCCGGTCGCCGTCGCCGGAGATCGAACGTCACCGTCCCGCGCCTGCTGCAGGTCGCGCACCTGCTCGGCGGCCTTCCGGCCCGCCACGAAGGCGTGGTCCGAATTGTAGTACTCCCATTCCGCGTACCGCCCCGCCAGCACGATGTCGTGCGCCGCCAGCCACTCGCGGATCAGCTCCACGTTGCGGGCGCGCGCGTGGTCGTACACCACGTAGGCGATCGGCAGGTCCACCTGGTTAGCGGCCCACACTGGGTCGTCGGGCCCGACCAGCCCCACCCGGCGGCAGTCGTCGATGCACCGCTGGATGAGGGCGTCCCCCTCGCAGGGCAGCGGCTTCGCCTCGGAGTAGGTGATCTCGCAGGTGAGCCCGAACCCGCCCGGCGGGTTGCAGGACGGGCTGGCGTTCCCCTGGACGAAGATCCGGTGGAACACCGTGTCCTCGGGGTAGTAGATCCAGTGCTTCTCGGTGAGCTCCTCGCGCCCGATCCCGAGATTCACGCAGCGCACCGAGACGTGCCGCAGGTCCGCGGCGGCGCGCCGCACCTCCGCGGGGGCTTCGGTGCCCGCGGCCTGCACCAGCCGGGGCAGGGGCATGGTGCTGATGAGGAATTCGTACGGGATCGTGCGGCCGTCATCCAGCCTGACCGCGTGGCGCGACGGCGAGACGGCGGCGACGCGGGTCCCCAGCCGCAACTCGCCCTCAAGATGCGGCAGGAACCCGTCCATGAGCGCCTGAAAGCCGCCACGCAGTGGATAGCCGAATCTGGCGTTGGGCCCCATCGGCCTGGCCACCGGATGCAGCGCCCCCTCGATCATCTCCTCGAGGTTGGGCAGCGGCACCCGGCCGCCCAGCCACGAGGTCTCCATCTCGTCCAGCGGGACCGCCCACAGTTTCCGGTTGTAGGGAATGGCGAAGTGCTTCGCGATCCCGGCGCCCCAGACCTTGTAGATGAACTCCTCGAAATTGCGCGGCGGTCCCTTGTGCGGGACGGGGCGCCGGCGCTCGCTCCCGGTGTACGCCAGGCGCTTGCCCCGCTGTTTCATGAGCGGCTCGAACATCCCGCGCCGCTCGGGGCCGGCGTAGTCGGCCGTGGGGGCGGGGTCCGCGCCGGGCTTCTTCGCGTCGAGGCTGCCGAACCGGGCCTCGATGGCGCCCACGATGCACTCCTTGATCACCTCCGGCGGCAGACCGTAGAGGGCGCCCTGGAAGGGGTATCTGGTATAGACCTGCTTGCTGTAGATCCACGCCTCGCGGTCCTGCCAGTGGACGTTGTCGCCCAGCAGCAGCTCGTACAGCCGGTGCACGTACGGGTCGCGCGAGAACATGATGTGGCCGGCCATGTCGAAGGTGAAGCCGCGGTCCTCGATGGACCGGCACCAGCCCCCGACCCGGTCGGCCTGCTCCAGGAGGAGCGAGTCCGGGCCGAGGTGATAGGCGGCGCTCAGGCCGGTGGGACCAGCCCCGATGACGACGACCGGTGGAGTCGAAGATGGCATCTGCGCAGAACGTCCTTTCAAGCTGAGGCCGAGGCGGCCGGGACGCCCCGGCGGGCGAGGCTCGCCGAGAGACACGCCTCCATGGCGGCGACGGTCGCATCCCATGAGGTCCGGGCCAGCACGCCGCGCATGAGCGCCGCACGCCGCGCCCGGTCCTCGGCGTCGGCGCGCAGGGCGTGCTCACAGGCGCGCACGAAGCTCTCGGCACTGTCGCCCAGGCGGACGATCTCGCCGTACGGCTCGGCGACGTCGGTGATCGGGGTACTGACGATCGGCCGCTCGGCGGCCATGTATTCGAGCGTCTTGGTCGGGCTGATGAACCGGGTCGAGTCGTTCAGCGCGAACGGCAGCAGGCAGACGTCCCATCCGGCCAGGTAGGCCGGCAGCTCTTCGTACCGGCGCTGGCCCGTGTAGTGGATGTTCGGTCGGCGGGGCAGCGCGGCCGGATCGATCTTGACGACCGGTCCCACGAGGACGATCTGCCAGTCCGGGTGGCCGTCGGCCAGCGTGGCGAGCAGCGGCAGGTCGAGGCGCTCGTCAATCACCCCATAGTAGCCGAGGCGTGGATGCGGCAGACCGCGCTGGTCGTCGGGCTCCGTCGGAGGCGCCGCCGCGCCCGCGTGCGCCCGGCCGAAGTGCACGGCGTCCACGCTGCTCGGGAAGCAGTGCACGTTCGGGTGGCGGCCCTGCTTGGCCCGGTACAGACTCGGGCCGCCGGTGAAGACGATATCGGCCTGCGCGAGCAGCTCCGCCTCGCGGCGCACGAGCTCGGGCGGTGCCCCGAGGAAGAGCGAGAGCTCGTCCATGCAGTCATAGACCACGAGCGCCGGATCGAGCTGCTGCGCCAGCGGCAGCGCGAGCGGGGTGTACAGCCAGGTGAGAAGCTCCGGGCTGTCAGCCGCCGTGCGGACCTCGTCCAGCATGGGCCCGATGAGCTCCACCTGGGCCGGATGGAATCCGGCCTCGGGCCGAGGCGTGCGGGGCCGAAGGACCGTCACCCCGGCAGCGGGGCTCGAGCGCTCCCACCGGGGAGGCCCCGTCGGGTCGGGCTCGGGCTCCTCCACGAACAGCACCGGGCGGCTCACCGAGAGCCGCGAGAGGATGTGCTGCGGTCGCTGGAAGACGAAATCCCAACGAAGATGCGAGAAGACGACCACAGGAGAGACAAACGCCATGCGGTGCTCGGAGCTGGAGGGTGCGCGAGCCACTCCTCACTGCCGCAGCGAAGCCTCACGGCTGCGCTGATGAGCACGACGGACGTGGCCGACCTCTGAAGTTGGCCCGAGCCTTTCGACCGGGATGGCGCCAAAGATCCACCCGGGCACACGCTGGTGCCGCGTCGCGAACCGCGTGAAAGGTGTGAGGTGCATCACAGCCTCGGACACCGCCGCGGTATCCTTTGCAGGATGGGTGCAAAAGACTTCCTCGGAGGCGCGCTGGTCGGGGCCGGGCTGGTGTATTACCTCGACCCCGAGCGCGGGCCCGACCGGCGCGCGCGGCTGCGCGATCGTCTCGGCGTCGGGGCCGGCCGCGGCCCGGCGCGGTACGGCTCCCGTCTGGGCGACATCCACGGGCTCGAGGCCGCGAACCTCGGGGCCGGCGGCGCGGGGCGCGCGCTGGGGCGCCTGGCCAGAATGGCGGGAGGCGCCATGGTGGCCTACGGCCTCCTGCGCCGGGGCGCGCGGGGCGGCGTGCTCAGGCGCGTCGGGATGGGACTCGCGGCGGCAGGAGTCGGCCGCGCGGCGGCGCCGGCGCCGCCGCCGGGCGGCGAACGCCGGCGCACCGTGGATATCCAGAAGACGCTGCACGTCACCGCGCCGGTCGAGCGAGTGTACGCATTCTGGTCGAACTACGAAAGCTTCCCGCAGTTCCTGTCAAAGGTGCGGGAAGTGGAAGACCTGGGCGGCGGCCGCTCGCGCTGGGTGGTGAGCGGGCCGGGGAGCTCGACCGTCGAGTGGATCTCGGTCCTCACCGACCGGGAACCGGATCGCCTCCTGGCCTGGCGGAGCGAGTCCGGTGCGGTGCTGGAGCATGCCGGCGTGGTGCGCTTCGCACCCGAGGGCGACGGGACGCGCATCGATCTGAGGTTCTGCTACAACCCGCCCGGCGGCCGGGCCGGACGCACGCTGGGGGAGTTCTTCGGTGCCGACCCCCGGGCCCGGGCGAATGAGGATCTCGCGCGGCTCAAGGCGCTGCTCGAGTCTACCGTGAGGAGTGATAGCCATGACCAAGAACACGGGTCGTGAGTTCGCGACCATGACCGATGAGGAGCGCCGCCGGTTCGCGCTCGAGCACGGCGGGAGCATGCCGGAGCAGGGCGGGGAGGAGCTCGATCTGCACGAGCCGCGCGATCCGGACAAGATGGGCCGCCACTACGGCCGTGTCGTCGAGGAGACCGAGCACCCCGACGCCCAGGATGGCACCGCCGCCCTGCTCGATCACGAGGAGCACGAGCGGCGCGTCGAGGACAACGAGAAAGGATGATGCCATGAAGGCATTCGATGGCGGAGAGGACGATCGCGGCGTCAACGTAGGCCGCACGGAACGGTGGGTCTCGGGGCTCGCGGGTGCGGCCCTGGTCGGCTTTTCCCTGGGTCGAAGGCGGCTCCGGGCTGTCCTGGTGCCGCTCGGCGGTGCCCTCATCGGCCGGGCGGTGACCGGACGCTGCGAAGTGAACCGGATGCTGGGCCGGAACTCCGCCCGAGACGAAGGCGCGCGCACGGTGGCCGAGCTGGAGCAGGGCGAGGGCACCAAGGTCGAGGAGGCCGTCACCATCTACCGGCCGCGCGAGGAGCTGTTCCAGTTCTGGCGGAACTTCGAGAACCTGCCGCGGTTCATGGACAATCTGGAATCGGTGACCGTCCTCGGTCCGCGCCGCTCGCACTGGGTCGCCAAGGGGCCGGCCGGCACCAAGGTGGAGTGGGACGCCGAGATCGATCAGGAGGTCGACAACGAGCTGATCTCCTGGCGCTCGCTTCCCGGGTCGGACGTGAACCAGGTCGGGTCGGTCAATTTCTCGCCGGTGCACAACGGCGGCACCGACGTGCGGGTGATCCTCCGCTACGCGCCGCCCGCCGGCAAGGCCGGAGACGTCGTGGGACATCTGGTCGGCGAGGACCCGGCGCAGCAGATCGCGGACGACCTCCGGCGATTCAAGCAGGTCATGGAGGCCGCCGAGGTCTCCTCCCCCGCGATGTGATCTACGATTGCATCATCGCCGGCGGCGGCCCGGCCGGACTGAGCGCGGCGCTCGTGCTCGGCCGGTGCCGCCGCCGCGTCGTGCTGTGCGACGCGGGCCGGCCCCGGAACCGGCGCGCGCGCACCGCTCACGGCATCTTCACCAGAGACGGTACGGCCCCTGCCGAGCTGCTTCGCATCGCGCGGGAGCAGCTCGCGCCGTACACCACCATCGAGCTCCGGTCGGCCGAGGTCACCGACGCCGTGCGCGAAGCGAGCGGGTTCGTCGTGACCTGCGCGGACGGCACCCGGCTCCAGTCGCGCAAGCTGCTGCTCGCCACGGGCGTGGTGGACGAGCTGCCCGATATCGAAGGGCTCGACGCGCTCTACGGGACCAGCGTCCATCACTGCCCCTATTGCGACGGCTGGGAGTGGCGCGACCAGCCGATCGCGATCTACGGCCGGGGTGAGGAAGGGGCCGGGCTGGCGCTGGCGCTCACGGGTTGGAGCCGGGACCTGCTGCTCTGCACCGACGGGCCGAGCGGCATCCCGGAGGCGCTTCAGCAGCGCCTCGCGACCGCCGGCGTGCCGGTCCGGGAAGACCGGGTGGTGCGGCTCGAGGGCAGGGAAGGGCGGCTGGAGCGCGTGGTCTTCGATCGCGGGGCACCGGCCGAGCGGCGGGCGCTCTTCTTCTCGGCCGGCCAGCACCAGGCCTCACCGTTGCCCGCACGGCTCGGGTGCACCTTCACCGAGCGGGGCGCCGTGGCCACCGGGACGTGCGAGGCCACGAACGTCTCCGGCCTCTACGTCTGCGGTGATGCCTCGCGCGAAGTGCAATTCGTCATCGTGGCCGCCGCGGAAGGCGCCGAAGCGGCGGTGGCGATCAACAAGGCCCTCCTCGAACAGGACCTCGTCGCTCAGAACAGCAGCTCGAACCCGAGCCTCGCGAGACGCGGCGGTCCGTAGGCGAACACCGGCTGAACGAAGTCCTTCGCGGCGTCGAGGTACAGCGGGAAGAGCTCCTCGCGTCCCGTGATGTAGCCGTCGCCGTTCAGGTCGGCGCTCGCACGGTAGCGGGCCGACTCGTAGGGGATCGTCTCCGGGTGGGCGGCGTACGCCGCCTCGGCCATGCCGGTGATCGTGGCCTGATCCGCCGTGGGCAGGCCCGAGTCCCGGCGCACCGCGACGACGTTCCGCCGATTCAGCAGGTTGCGCACGTCGAGATAGACGCCGCCCAGCATGCCGCCCAGCTGGAACGGGCGGCGCACCAGCAGGTCCACGCTCGACGTCCAGGGCAGGCGGGAATCGTTCGGCGGCCCCGGAATCACCGTCCCGGTGCTGTCCACCCTGGTGAACGGCAGCCCGGAGAGCGCCCGGACGATTACCGCTCCTTCGAGGCCCGCCAGCGGCCGCGCACCGAGCACCATCGGGCCTACGTGCTCGGGGACCTTCCCCCGGGCGATCACGGTGAGGGTGTGCCGCTGGTCGAAGTCCAGCGGGAACTCCGCGCGTGCGGGCCGGCTGGTGTCGCCCGTCTCCGGGTCCACGACGATGAGACGGTTGAGCAGGAAGGGGTCGGTCGAGGTGGCCTTGGCATCCTGCAGCGCGTACGCCAGCCGGAGCCCGAAGCCGTTCCGAAGCTCCCGCTCCGCGATGATCTCGATTCCCCGCGCCGTTCCCGCGTCGGCGTTGCCGAAGATGGTCGAATCCGGATTGAGACCGATCGGCACCGACGCGACGAGGCCCGTGAGCCGCTTCTGGTACACGCCCACTCGCAGCGAGACCGCTTCCCGCGGCCGCACGCGCACGCTGAACTCGTACTGGGTCGCCTGCTCGAAGCCGAGCGTGGGGTTGCCGCGACGGAACCGGCCGGTGCGGGTGGTGTCGTCGAATGCCGCGTCCACCAGAAACTGGTAGTCGGGCGCCTGGGTGAAGCGGCCGAAGCTGGCCACCACGGTCGCGCCCTGCAGCACGGTGGAGACGGCGAATCGCGGGCTCAGCGCGCGCTTGGTGCCGCGTGACTCACCCGCGCTGGTGGTGTGCGCGTCGAACTGGTCGTAGCGGATCCCCAGCGTCACGGCGAGATCGGCAACGCGGGTCTGCGCCTCGACGTACCCTGAGGTGCTCCGGGGGGAGAACGCCGAGATGGCGGGCGGCGGGACCGTGTCGCCCGCCGGCAGATAGGCGAGCACCCGCTGGTAGGTACGCACCTGCTGCGCGCTGAACTCGCCGCCGAAGAACAGGTCCACGTTCCGCATGCCGTAGGTGGCGTCGAGCTGCGCGCGCGTTTCGCCGAAGCGATTCCAGCCCAGGTCGCCGCGGGAGGCGCCGCCCAGGAAGAAGGCCGGGACCCCCCAGGGCGTGCGATCGCTGAGGTCCGGCCGCGACAGGCCGGGCACCGGGGTGGCCGACGGATCCTGCGACCGCGCCTGGTCTTCGCCGATGAAGTGGAACCGCGAGCCGGTCAGCGCGCCGATCTTGTAATCCACCGAGTCGGCGAGCGTGCCCCGCAGGAACTCCCGCACGAAGCGGCTGCCGCGCAGGTCCACGATGAGTGGGTGCTCCGACCGCTCCCCCGTCCGGAACTGCAGGTGCCCGCTCACGAGGTCGCCCCGAAGCCGCTGCGCCGGTCCGAACTCCGCGTCGTACTTGTAGGCCGGATCGAACAGCAGCCGCTGGTCTTCCGAGTGGACGCCCAGCACCCGCAGCGTCACGGCGCCGCCCAGCGGCACGACCAGCTTGCCGGCGCCGTTCCACTGCTCGCCGCTGTTGTGCGGGAGCAGTCCCAGTGCGGCGTTCACCGGATCGTCATCCAGCCGGCCGGCGATGTCCACCGCGCCGACGAACCCGACGCCGCCGCTGACCGGGCCACCCGCGCGCAGCGCCAGGCGGTCGAGCCCGTGGTCGAGCGTGCCGCCGAACGGGCGGTCGGTCTCCACGGCGGCGCGGCCCTCCCAGCTCTCGCCGGGCTCACGGGTGACCACGTTCACCAGGCCCGACAGCGCCTGCCCGTAGCGCGCGGAGAACCCGTTCGTGATGAGCGAAGCCTCGCCCAGCAGGTCGGGGGGGAGCCGGAGGCCGAGCCCGCCGGTAGCCGCATCGAGCTGGTTCTTGACCCCGAGCCCGTCGAGGATGAACGATTCCTCGCCTAGCCGGCCGCCGCGGTAACTCTGTCCGACGGCGCCGGCGCTCAGCGCGATTGCCTCCTCGAGCGAGCTGACCGGCAGGTCGCGCAGGTCGCGCGCGGTGATCTTCTGTTCGGTGCTGGTGGCGAGCGGGTCGAGCAGCTCGTCCACCGGCGCGGTGACCACGATCGGCGCCAGCTCGACGGCGCTCGGCGTGAGCTGGAAGTTCGCGGTCACGGTGGCACCCGCGCGCACCAGCACGCTGTCGAGCACCACGCTGCGGAACCCGATCAGCCGGGCCGAGACCCGGTGCCAGCCGGTGCGTACCGCGCGGATCCGGTACGTTCCCGCGGTGTCGGTCACCGCGCTGACATGGTCGTCGAGCAGCACCTGCGCGCCACCGAGCGGACGGCGGCCGTCGGAGGCCTGAACCCGGCCCGCGACGGCGCCCTCGCTCTGGGCCGCGAGCGTTCCGGCACCGAGCAGGAACGCGAGGGCCGCGGCGAGCATGCCCGCCAGGCGCGCGGCCCTCACGGCGCACCAAAGAGGTAGATGTCTCCCGCCCGAGCGACCGTGGTGTCGGCCGCGAGGAGCGCTCCGGTCACAGGGTCCCGGGTTTCGGTGATGGTCAGCGGGTAGCCCTCCGCCACCAGCCGGGCCCCATCCGGCGAGAGCGCGGGGCGGCGGAACAGGCCGGGCCCGTCGAGCGCGACATCGGCCCCGGAGGCGAGCGTCACCACGTGAATGATCCCTCCGCTGTCCCATTGCGTCGGTCCCAGGTCCGGGTCGATCGAGAAGGCGACCCGGCCGCCCACCACCGCGGCGAGCCGGCCCGCGGCGACGTGCACGTCGCGCGCGACGCCCGCGGCGGCGAAGTCGTAGACCACATCGGTGGCACCGCTGGAGAGGAGGCGGCGGTAGACGCGGCTGTCGCCCGCGAGCGTGAAGTACACCTCGTCCTCGGTCGGACCGGGACTCACACCCGTGGCGAGATCGGTGCCGGGCAGCACCAAGACGGATGCACCACCGGGCGACAGATCCAGCACGCCGACATCGAGTCCCGATACGATCGTATCGTACTGGCAGAACTGGCAGGGAACGCGGTAGAGCACCTGCGAGGCGACGAAGACCAGACGCGAGGCATTCTGCCAGCGGAGCTGGCGCACCGCACTGTAGCGGGGCTCGCCCGGCAGCGAGAACGGGATCGGCTGCACATTGATCCCTGCTGCGGGGTCGTCGCCGGGTGATACCGTCACGGCTTCGCGGCTCGGCGTCAGGGCGCCGGCGGCGCCGGCAGCCTTGACGAATGCCAGCCGGCCGTCGGCGGAGATCACCGGTGATTCGATGGCGTTGGTGCTGTCGTCGCCCAGGCCCGAGAGGTTGCACACAAGGCGGCGCTGCGTCCCGCCGGTGGGCGGCAGCTCGGCAAGGCAGAGATCGTGATCCCGTCGGCCGACCTGGTGGGAGGAGTAGAGGATGCCGGAGCCGTCCGGCAGCCATGAGGGCCCACGGTCGGCCGCCTCGTTGAGCGTCAGCCGCACGGGCGGGGTCGGGTCGAAGGGGCTGTCGGTTCCGGTAGAGGGGCCGCTGAACGGGTCGCTGTGACCGCAGGCCAGGGCGAGCAGGAGTACGCCGCCCAGGGCCGTACGACAGGAAACTGCCGGTGAGCCAGGCACGATGCGCGTCTCGGGAGAGGGAGGGGAAATCGGACGGGAGACGATGACCCCCGGCGCCGGCCGCACACCCCCTCGCGGACCGGCCTGCTTGGAGCTATGGATTGACCGGCAGGATATGCAGGTCGGAAGGCTCACGCGCAAGGAGGCGACATGCTGAAGGAATTCAAGGCGTTCGCGATGCGGGGCAACGTGCTGGATCTCGCGGTCGGCTTCATCATGGGCGGGGCATTCGGCACCATTGTGAAGTCGCTGGTGGACGACATCATCATGCCGCCGATCGGCCTGGCGCTGGGCAACGTGGACTTCTCCAACCTGTTCCTGGTGCTCAAGCAGGGAGCCAAGGCGCCGCCTCCCTACGCCACGGTGGCCGAAGCTCACGCCGCCGGCGCGGTCACGCTCAACTACGGCCTCTTCATCAACACGATCATCGCATTTCTCATCATCGCCTTCGCGGTGTTTCTGCTGGTGCGTGCCGCCAACCGGATGATGCCGCAGGAGGCCGAAGCGCCCAACACGAAGGACTGCCCCTACTGCAGGATGGCGATCCCGGTGGCGGCGACCCGGTGTCCCCAGTGCACGTCCGACCTGCGCTCTGCTGCGTAAAGTACTTGATCAGAGTGGCCTGAGAGGGTATTGTGTCCCGCATGGCGTCGCCCCAGCGCGTGCCCGTTCCCCCCCGAGAGGACCCGGCGCTCCACGCCCGGGCGATGGACAATCTCTCGTTCATCCGCCGGACCATGGAGCGGGCCACGGCCTTCACGGCCGTGCCGGGGTGGGGCGGCGTCGCCATGGGGGGGCTGGCGCTCGCCGCGGCGGCCATCGCCCCCACGCAGCCCACTCCGGGGGCGTGGCTCACGACGTGGATGGCAACGGCGGTCGCGGCGCTTGCGCTCGGCGGCTGGACCATGACCACCAAGGCACGGCGGGCCGGCACCACTGTGTTCTCGTACTCGGGTCGACGCTTCGTCCTGAGCTACGTGCCGCCGCTCCTCGTTGGGGTCCTGCTCACCGCGGTGCTGGTGCGCGGCGGCCTCTACCGGGCCCTCCCGGGGACCTGGCTCCTGCTCTACGGCACGGGTGTCGTGACCGGAGGCGCCTATTCGGTGCGCGTCGTCCCGCTGATGGGACTCTGCTTCATGGCGCTCGGCGGCGTGGCGCTGTTCGCGCCGGCCGGCTGGGGCAATCTCCTCATGGCGGCGGGCTTCGGTGGGCTCCACATCGTGTTCGGCATCATCATTGCACGGAGGTACGGTGGCTGAATCCGGTCTTGCCCCCAAGAATCGTTCCGAGCGAGCTCCCCCCCAGGGGCTCCGCGGTGTCCGCGGCGACGCGGCGCACGCCCCGCTCGAGCTCGACCGGCTGATCCACGAGCGGATGCGGCTCGCGATCGTGAGCGCGCTGGCGGTGAACGCCTCGCTCAGCTTCAACGAGCTCAAGCGCCTGCTCGATACGACCGACGGCAACCTCAGCGTCCACGCACGGAAGCTCGAAGAGGCCGACTACATCGTGTGCACCAAGACGTTCGAAGGCCGGGTGCCCCGGACCGAGTACCGGCTGAGTCCGGCGGGCCGCGGCGCGCTCGAGCGATACCTGGACCACATGGAAGCGCTCATCCGCGTCACGCGCGAGCGCTGAGCTTCGCGCTCTCTTTTTTGAGGAGCCACTTTATGCAGCAAAGCGCCGCCCCTGCCGGGCCCGCCCCGCTTCACGTCGGCGTCATCATGGACGGCAACGGGCGCTGGGCCGTGCGACAGGGCCGCTCGCGCGCGGAGGGACACCGGGCGGGAGCGGCGATGGTGCGACGCATCGTCGAAGCGGCGCCCGATGCGGGGATCGGCGTCCTCACACTGTACGCCTTTTCGGCCGACAACTGGCGCCGGCCCCGCGCCGAGGTGGGCTGGCTCATGCGGCTCTTCCGCGAGTATCTACGCGTCGAGCGCGCCCGGTGCGTGGCGAACGGCGTCCGGCTCGAAGTCATCGGCCGGCGCGACCGGATCGGCCGCGCGCTCCGCGCGGCCGTGGAAGAGACCGAGCGCGACACCGCGTCCGGTGGGCGGCTTCACCTCCGCATCGCGCTGGACTATTCCTCGCGCGACGCGATCCTCCGCGCGGCCCAGTGCGTGCAGCCCGGCTCCGTGCCCTCGCGCGATTCGTTCGGGCGGCTGCTCGCGATCGTGGACCACGGCACGCCCGTCCGCGAGGTGGACCTGCTCATCCGCACCGGCGGCGAGCGCCGGCTGAGCGATTTCCTGCTCTGGGAAGCCGCGTACGCCGAGCTGCACTTCACCCCCCTCATGTGGCCCGAATTCGGCCCCGAAGCGCTGCACGACGCGGTGCGCGAGTTCGCCTCGCGCGAACGGCGCTTCGGCGGCCTCCCCGACGCCGCTACGGGCTGAGCGCGGCGGCGGCCGCTCCCGCCTTTCCCTTCGCGCTTGACGGGTTACCCTTCCCTCGTACCGCAACCCGGACGAGGAGCGTGACAGCATGACTGCGGAGAACGAAGGTCCCACCGGCCCCGACCTGAAGCAGGGAATTCTCGAGACCGACGTTCCCGACGGCGGCACGCTGGTCGGTCACGTGGACGGCGAGGCGGTGCTGCTCGCGCGCCGCGGCGAGGAATGGTTCGCGGTGGGCGCCGTGTGCACCCACTACAGTGGTCCGCTCGGCGAGGGGCTCGTGGTCGGCGAAACCGTGCGCTGCCCGTGGCACCATGCCTGTTTCAGCCTCCGCACCGGCCGCGTGCTCCGGCCGCCGGCGCTGAACGACATTCCGAGCTGGACGGTCGAACGCCGGGATGGGCGGGTGCTCGTGGGTGCCAGGCGCAAACCGGCGGCGGTTCCGGCGGCGCGCGGCCGCGTCCCCGAGCGGGTGGTGATCATCGGCGCCGGCGCTGCGGGCGACAGCGCCGCGGAGACGCTCCGCCGGGAAGGGTACGAGGGCGGGATCGTGATCGTGGACCCAGACCGCGACGCGCCCTACGACCGCCCCAACCTCTCCAAGGACTATCTGGCCGGCAATGCCCCTGAGGAATGGATTCCGCTGCACCCGCCGGACTTCTACGAGAAGAAGGGCATCGAGCTGCGCCGCGGGCCGCGCGTGACCGCCATCGACGTCTCGGCGCGACGCGTACGCCTCGACGACGGCGCGGAGCTGCCGTACGACGCGCTGCTGCTCGCCACGGGCGCCAGTCCGGTCCGGCTGGGTCCCGAGTTCGACGGCGCCCGGCCGGCCGTCCACTATCTCCGCACCCTGGCGGACAGCCGCCGGATCGCGGCCGCGGCCCGCGCCGGCGGGAAGGCCGTCGTGCTTGGCGCGAGCTTCATCGGTCTCGAGGTCGCGGCGTCGCTCCGGACCCGGCGCATGGAGGTTCACGTGATCGCGCCCGACGTCCGGCCGCTGGGCCGAATCATGGGGCCGGAGCTGGGCGACTGGATCCGCGCGCTGCACGAGGAGCACGGGGTCGTGTTCCACCTGGGGCGGAAAGCCCGTGAGATCCGGGACGGGACGGTCACGCTCGACTCGGGCGAGGGGCTGCGGGCCGACCTGGTGGTCGCCGGGATCGGGGTACGGCCGAATCTGGAGCTGGCCGAGGCTGCGGGTCTGGCGCTGGACCGCGGCGTCAGCGTGGACGAGCATCTGGCCACGAGCGCGCCGGGCATCTTCGCCGCCGGCGACATCGCGCGCTGGCCCGATCCGCACACCGGGGCCCGTATCCGAGTGGAGCATTGGGTGGTGGCGCAGCGCCAGGGCCAGGCGGCCGCCCGCAACATGCTCGGAGCCGGGGAACGGTTCGACGCGGTGCCGTTCTTCTGGAGCGCGCACTACGACCGGGTGATCAACTACGTCGGCCATGCCGAACGGTGGGACCAGCTCGAGCTGGACGGCGATCTGTCGGCCGGCGACGCCGCGGTGCGGTATCTCGGCGGCGGCCGCCTGCTGGCCGTGGCCACGGTGGGTCGCGACCTGGCGAGCCTCGAGTCGGAGCTTGCGATGGAGCGCGCGACCGGCTGAGCGCGCGCCCTCAATCCACCAGGGCCAGGTTGTACATCGCGCGCCAGGCGCGGAACACCTCCCGGAAGTCGTCGTGCTCGTAGGCCACGGTCCGGCCGGCGGTGCGGACCGAGCCCGGCACCAGTTCGGCCATGTCGGCCATCTGCGTCGCCCGGAACTCCGCCTCCAGTCGGACGGGTGGCGCGAGCCGGAGCGGCACGTGCGGGCGCCGGAGCGCCTCGACGGCTCCTTCCCGGATCAGCCGGCGCGCCTCGACAGGCGCCACACTCCGCGCCGCGAACCGGCCCACCGCGTGCTTCACCACCACCGTCTCCACCGAGGGCCCCAGCACCGCGCGGGCCTCGGCCGCCAGCGCCTGGTCGCCGCTCACCATGACCACCGGGACGCCGTACGTGCCGGCCAGCGCCGCGTTGATGGCGAGCTCGCCCACCGGCTGGCCGTTGAGCCGCGCCTCGTGAATGCGGTCGGTGTAGGTGTGGTCGATGATCGCGTGCCCGGTGCCGGCGCGCGCGTGATAGCCGATGAACAGCGCGGCATCGAACCCGAGCTCGATGCCTTCGACCATGGACAGCATCTTCGGCCCGCCGCTCAGCAGCTCGGCGGCCGGGTGCAGCTCCTCGGCGAGCAGGTTCATCATGAGCCAGTGGCTGTCGTTCACGAGTACCCGTGCGGCGCCCGCGGCGAGTGCGCCTTCGATGGCCGCGTTCGCCTCGCCCGTCATCAGACGGCGAAACCTGTTATACTCTCCCGCGTGCCGGGGGTCGATCGGATCGGTCTGATCCTCGTGGACGACGCCGGCTACGCCTTCCATGTCGACGGAGATGTACACCCGCATGTCTGCTCCCGTGGTGAGGGTCCGGCGCTGGGCACTGTTCGCCGCGGTCGTGCTCGGGGCGTGCTCCCCGCGGGGCGGGGAGTCGCCCCGCACGCTGGAGCAGGGGCGGCTCTACACGAGCTGGCTCTACGCCAGTCAGTACCAGAAGCTGTGGGACAGGTTCTCTCCCGAAATGCGCCAGAGCTTCGGCAGCGTCGCCGACCTGGCCAGCTTCGCCGGGCGCGCCGTGAACCGCCTCGGCCCCGAGCGCCGCGCGCTCGAGGAGCGGGTCGATTCCGTGGCCCCATTCCGCATCTACAAGCGCACCGCGTCGTTCGACACCTCCCGCCGTCCGGTCCTGATCGAATGGAGCCTGGCCCGGGACGGGGCGGTGACGGGGTTGGTGGTGCGGCCGGTGCCGGAGGACAGTCGTTAGTCGTACGTCGTGAGTCGTGAGTGTTTGACGGCGACTCACGACCCACGACCCACGACTGACCTCAAAACACCCGCCCTCCCACCGGCACTTCCCGCTCGCTCGCCAGCAATACGACATTCCCTTGCGCGTCGGGGAGCCCCAGCACCAGCACCTCCGAGGTGAACCCCGCGATGTTACGCGTGCCGAGGTTCACCGCCGCGATGACCAGGCGACCCACCAGCTCCTCCGCCGAGTAGAGCGCCCGGAGCTGGGCGCTCGACGTCTTCTCTCCCAGTGGGCCGAAGTCGATCCACAGCTTGTACGCCGGCTTGCGGGCGCGCTCGTTGGGCTCGGCCCGGATCACCCGGCCGACGCGCAGGTCCAACGTCTCGAATGCCTCGACCGGATTCATTGCACCACCTCGCCGCGGAGCAGTTTGACCGCCGGGCCGCCGAGCTGGACGCGATCGCCGGCGGGGCGCACGCCAACGAGGTCAACCCGCGTGGCGGCCGCGGAGCGGGTACGGTCAGGGCGATGGAAGTAAGAAATGGCAGGCGGGGAAGTGAAGGGGCAGGATGCGATGGCGGCCGCCGGCATGTGCCGGCGGCCGCCACGCGAGGGGGTCAGGCGTCGTCGACGCCGGGTTCCGGGTCGCTCTCCTGCTTCGCCCGGCCGATCGACTGCTTGATCTTGCCCTTGATCTCCTGCGCCTTGCCCTTGATCTGCTGGCCGGTGTCGCCGGTCGCGGCGCCTGCCGTGCCGCGCACCCGGCCTTCCACCCGCTTGGCCGCGCCCTCGAGCTGGTCCTTCATGCCCTCGGTCGCCAGGTCCTTATTATCGCTCATCTTATGCTCCTGTTCGAGTCCATGTGCTGCCCTTCAACATGGCCCCGACCGGGGTGAGATGAAGTGACCGGTCTCACGGCTGGGCTTCGGGCGCCTCGACCAGTGCCTCGGCGGCCGGCGTGAGCTCGGCGTAGTGGCAGGCGGCCAGGGTCTCGCCGACCGGCCGGAGCGCCGGGACCTCGATCCGGCACCGCTCGTTCTTCGACGGGTGCCAGCAGCGGGTATGAAAGGGGCAGCCCGGCGGGGGATTCGACGGGCTCGGCAGGTCACCGGTCAGCACGATCCGGCCCCGCTGCCGCTCCGGGTCGGGTTCGGGCACGGCGGACAGGAGCGCCACCGTGTACGGGTGGCGCGGGTCCGCCAGCAGCGCCTCGGTCGCCCCGGACTCCACGATTCGGCCGAGGTACATCACCGCGATTCGCTGCGCGATTTGTCGCACGACGGCGAGATCGTGCGCGATGAACAGGTAGGCGAGCCCGCGGTCGCGCTGCAGGTCGGCGAGGAGATTGATCACCTGCGCCTGCACCGAGACGTCGAGGGCGGAGACCGGCTCGTCGCACACGATGAAGCTGGGCTCCACCGCGAGCGCGCGCGCAATCCCGATCCGCTGGCGCTGCCCGCCGGAGAACTCGTGCGGATACCGCCGCGCATAGCCGGGGTCGAGCCCTACCTCCTCCAGCAGCGCGCCGACCCGGCGGCCGATCTCGGCGCCGCGGGCCAGGTGGTGGATCTCGATCCCCTCCGCGATGGCCGCGCCCACCGACATGCGCGGGTTGAGACTGCTGTAGGGGTCCTGGAAGATGATCTGCATGCGCCGGCGCAGCCGGCGAAGCGATGTCCGATCGAGGGCGAACACGTCGTTTCCTTCGAACACGACCTGACCGCCGGTGGGCTCCTGCAGGCGCAGAATGGTCCGCCCGACGGACGACTTTCCGCACCCGCTCTCGCCCACCAGCGCGAGGGTCTCGCCGCGCCCGACCTCGAAGGAGACGCCGTCCACGGCCCGCACGGGGGGTGCGCTGCCGCGGAACAGTCCGCCGGCGGTGTAGTACTTGACGAGATCGCGCACCTCGAGGAGCGCCGTCATGGCTCCTCCGCGAGCCAGCAGCGCATCCGGTGGTCGGGCCCGACCGGCATCAGGTCGGGAGGGAGCACGCTCTTCTCGAATGCCTGCGGGCAGCGCGGGCGGAACCGGCAGCCGGTCGGCCAGTCGGTGGGCGGGGGCACGGTGCCGCTGATCGGCGTGAGCCGCTGGACCGGTCCCGAGATGCGTGGCACCGACGCGAAGAGCCCCTGCGTGTAGGGATGGCACGGGTTGGCGAACAGCTCGGCGGTGGGTGCCTCCTCGACGATCTGCCCCGCGTACATCACCGCCACGCGATCGGCGCGCCCGGCGACGATGCCGAGATCGTGGGTGATGAGCAGCACCGCCATCCCGCGGCTCCGCCGCAGCTCGTCGAGCACCTCGAGGATCTGCGCCTGCACCGTGACGTCGAGCGCGGTGGTGGGCTCGTCGGCGACGAGGATCTCGGGCTCGGCGGCGAGCGCGATGGCGATCATGACCCGCTGCCGCATCCCGCCGCTCAATTGGTGGGGATAGGCGTCGAGCCGGCCGGCGGGATCGGGGATGCCCACTTCCTGCAGGAGCCGCAGTGCCCGCGCGCGGGCGTCCTGGCGCGAGACCGGGAAGTGCGCCCGGATCCCCTCCGCGATCTGGTCTCCCACGGTGAAGACCGGGTTGAGGCTGGTCATCGGGTCCTGGAAGATCATCCCGATGCGGCGGCCGCGGACGCGCCGGAGCGCGGCCTGGTCGAGGGCGAGCACGTCGGTGTCCCGGAGCCGCACCACGCTGCCGGGATCGACCCGGCCCGGCGGCGGCACCAGGCGGAGCAGCGCGAGGCTGGTCAGGCTCTTGCCGCAACCCGACTCGCCCACCAGCGCCAGCGTCTCCCCGCGGTCGAGCGTGAAACTCACACCATCCACCGGACGGAAGCGCCCGCCCCCGGGCTCGGGGAACGACACCGCCAGATCGCGGACTTCGAGGACTCGGGTCATGCGCCTCGGGGGTCGATGGCGTCGCGGAGGGCGTCGCCGACGAGGTTGGTGGCCAGCACGGTGAGGGTGATCGCGACGCCCGGGAAAATTCCCACCCAGGGAGCCGTCACCAGCACGGAGCGCGCGTCGAGGATCATCCCGCCCCACGATGGCGTGGGCGGTTGCACGCCGAGGCCGAGAAAGGAGAGGCCTGCTTCGAGCAGGATCACGTCCCCTACGCCCAGCGTCGCGGCGACGAGCAGCGGGCCCGCGGTGTTCACCAGCAGATGCCGGAAGATAATCCGTCGCCGCGTGGCACCGAGCGCCTCGGCGGCGCGCACGTACGCCTCCTCGCGGAGCCGGAGCACCTCGCCGCGCACCAGCCGGCTGGTGGCGAACCAGCCGGTCGCTCCGATGAGCACGATCAGCGCGATGAGCGGCACCCGTTCCGGCACGGCCAGCACCAGCAGCAGCAGGAACAGGCGCGGCACCGCCAGCGCGCCGTCCACGAGCCGCATGAGCACCGCGTCCACCGCGCCGCCCTGGTAGCCCGCCACGAGACCGACGCCGGCGCCGAGGGTGATCGAGAGCGCCACGGCCAGCGCCGCCACCGCCAGCGAAACCCGGGCGCCGCTCACCACCCGCGACAGGACGTCGCGGCTCAACTGGTCGGTGCCGAACGGATGGTCCGCGCTCGGCGGCGCACCGGCCAGCTCGAGAATGTCGAACTGGCGGAAGGGGTCGGGCAGGAGCAGCGGCCCGGCCACGGCGAGGAGCACGAGGAAGAGCAGGAACACCAGCCCCGAGCGTCCGCTCGGGGCCCGCCACACCGCGCGCAGCGCGCGCGCCGCACCGCTCACGAGAGTCGGACCCGGGGATCCAGGGCAGCGTAGGCCAGGTCGGCGAGCAGATTGGCGACGACCACCACCACCGCCACGAGTATCGAGGCCCCCATCAGCAGGGGGTAGTCCCGGTTGCCCACCGCGGAGGCGGCCAGGGACCCCAGCCCCGGCCAGGCGAACACCGCCTCGACGAATACCGAGCCCGTCACCAGCACCGGCAGCCAGAGCCCGAACAGGGTGAGCACCGGAAAGAGCGCGTTGCGCCAGGCGTGCCGCCACACGACCGAGCCCTCGTTTACGCCCTTGGCGCGCGCCGTCACCACGCAGGGGAGCCGAAGCGCATCGAGCATGGCGTCGCGCTGGTAGCGCATGGTGGCGGCGATGCTCACGACGCAGAGCGTGAGCGCAGGGAGCGCCAGGTGCCGCAGCACGTCGGCGGTGCCGGCAAGGCCACCGCTCTCGGCCAGCGGATCACGCATCCCCCCGGCCGGCAGCAGCCGCCACTCGACGCCGACCAGCCACGCCAGCACCAGGCCGAGCCAGAACGACGGCGTGGCGTAGCCCGCCAGCGAGAGCGTCCCGAGCCAGCGATCCTCGAGGCTTCCCTTCCGGACCGCCTGTCGCACGCCGAGCCACAGGCCCACGGAAAAATTCAGGAGCAGGACCGTTCCGCCGAGGAGGAGCGTCGCGGGAAGCCGCTCCATGAGCAGCGCGCGTACCGGCCGGCCGTACTCAATGGACGTGCCGAGATCACCGCGCACGAGCCCCGCGAGAAAGGCGCCGAGCTGGGAGAGCAGCGGCCGGTCGAGCCCATATCGCGCCCGGAGCGCCGCGATCTCATCGGCGCCGAGGGGCCGCCCTTCGGCGAGGCGGGAGAGCGGATCGCCGGGGAGGATATGAGTCAGGAGGAACAGCAGCACCACCGCGAGCCCGAGCGTGACCACCGCCTCCGCCGTCCTGCGCGCGAGCCAGCGCCCCACCTCAATAGCTCGCGGCGCGCTCGGCCGCCGGCGCGGCCACCGGCGCGGCCACCGACCACTCGCGCAGCGACAGCCACGACGATTCCGGCCGGATCCGCACGTTGGTGAAGCGGCGGTGGACGGCGTAGAGATAGCTCGGCGCGTAGAGAAAGACCGCGGGGGCGCTGGCCTCGATCCGTCGCAGCACGTCGTGCCAGGCCGGTCCCGCGTTCTCCGTGGCGCGCGCCGCCGCCTCGAGCAGCGAGTCCACGCCGGGATCGCAGTAGTGGGCGACGTTGGTGCGGCCCCCGCACGACCACGCCTGCGAGAGCCCGCTGGGCGAGGGATCCTGGGTCACCGCGGAGAAGTCGACGTCGAACCCGCCCGCGTTGCGTCGCTCGTTCCAGACCGGGCCTTCCATCTGCTCGAGCTCGAGCCGGACGCCCACCCCGCGCAACTGCTCCTGGATCTGGAGCGCCATCTGCTGCCGGATGGCGCTGGTGCTGGGGAGCGTCATCGTGAGGGCCAGCGGCCGGCCGCCCCGGTCGAGCACGCCGTCGCCGTCATGGTCCGCCCAGCCGGCCGCCGCGAGGAGCCGCCGGGCCTGGGGAACATTCTGCCGCAGTGGCTGCGGGGCGCCGTGGCGGATCCACAGCACCGGCGACGCGGGGCCGTAGGGCACGTCGGCGGCGGATCCGAAGGTGGCGCGGACCATCAGCCGCCGATCGAGGGCGAGGCCGAGGGCACGGCGGACGCGCACGTCGGCGAGCACCGGATGCGGCCGCGTGGTGTCGCGCGGGTCGCGCTGATTGAAGAGCAGATAGCCGACCGAAGGGCTCGGCACCGGGATGATGCGGAGATCCCGATCGGCCTGGACCCGCGCGATGTTCGCCCGCGGCGGGGGAATGTTGTCCATGGCGTCGGCGTCTCCGGCGAGCACCATGTTGACGCGGGTTTCGGCGTCGGACGCGACCCGGAACACCACGCGGCGGATCGCCGGGGCGCCCAGGAAGAACCGCTCGTTCGCCGCGAGCTCGATGAACTCGCCCGGCGCGCGGCGCACCCAGCGGTACGCGCCGTCGCCGACCGGTGCCTGGACGAACGGCGAGGACGCGAGCGAGTCGGCCGGAATTCCGGCCAGCAGGTGCTTCGGGAGCGGCGCCACGTGGAAGGCGGCGTCGTAGAGCTGCTCCGCGTAGGGACGCGAATAGCGGAACACGACGCGGTGGTCGTCCTCGGCGGTTACCGACACGATCCGGCCGAGGAGCTTGGCGAGTCCGGGACAGAGCCTCGGGTCGCGGGCCCGCGCGAAGGTGAAGAGGACGTCCGCCGAGGTGACCGGCACGCCGTCGTGCCAGCGGGCCCGAGGGTCGAGCTCGAAGACGAGCGTGACGGAATCGCGACGGGTCCAACTCCGGGCCAGGGCCGGCTGAAGTGCCCGGTCGCCCGCGGTCATCAGCGTGGGCCCCAACTCAGCCAGGCGGAGAAAGAGCTGGTCGGCAATCTCGAAGTTGGCCAGGGTGGCCTGGGGCCCCTCCATGAGCGTCGGCACCGGGACCGCGGCCTCCTGGCCGGTCACGATGACGATGCTTCGGCGCGCGGCGTCGCCGCGCTGCGCGCGCGCGGCGGACGGGTGTGCGGCCGCCGCGATCACGACGAGGCACGCGCCCAGGCAGGTCGTGCGCGTCACAGGAGCTCCGGAGTGAGCGATGGCGGGGGTATGGGAGAATGTAGCAGGGCGGCCGAGCGGCGTCAGGCGGCACGACCGGCCCAGGTCCAGCCGGGCGACCGGAACCACGGCCCGTGGCGCTCGGCGCGGGCAAGCACGGCGCCCGGTGTCTCCACCCGCGCGGCCGGCGGGCCCCACCGACGGGCGGCGGCTGCTGCCACCGCGTCGGCCGCGCGCTCGCGGGGTACGGCGCGGCCGAGCAGTCGCGCCAGGGGAGCGGAAGCATCCAGCGGCGGCTCGCCGCGAGTCACGCTGGTCACCGTGGCCTGATCGTCTTCCAGCAGGAGGCTGCCGTGCTGAAGCAGGGCGCCCCGGTCGCGGAGCTGGGCGCTGCCGACCACCTTGCGTCCACCCACCGTCACCTCACCGCCGGCCGGGCTCGCGAAGCAGGCGCCCGCGTCCACGCCGGCCGCGCGCTGCGCCGGTGCGAGCGCCGCCTCGACGCCCAACGCGCAGAGCGCGTCCCGCAGCACGAGGTGAATGTCGCGATACGCTTCGTCCAGCGCTCCGAGACACTCGCCCGGCGCCGCGACCGCGTACGTGAGCTCCCGCGCGTGCCACACCGCTCGTCCGCCGGTGGGCCGGCGCACGGTGGCCAGCCCGAGCGCCTCCACGCGCGCCGCATCGTACCGCCGCGCCGCGGGCTCGTGCCGTCCAAACGAGAGGCAATGCGGCTCCCACCCATAAAGCCGGATCCACCGCTCCCCAGCCTGGGCGCACTCCAGGAGCGCCGTGTCGATGGCCATGTTCTGCCATCCCGCGCGGGGGATCGGGTCTATCCAGAGGATGTAGTCGCGCATGGCTTTCATGGCGGACGGGCGGACAGGCGGACGGAAGTCACTCCCCACGCGGCTCCGCTCAGGGTGACTCGGTCCCCGCGTCCGCCGGTCCGCCGGTCCGCCCTACAGGTATGCCTCCACCGGCGGGCACGTGCACACCAGATTCCGATCCCCGTATGCGCTGTCGATCCGCCCGACGGTGGGCCACACCTTGTGCTCGCGCACGGGGCGGGACGGATAGGCGGCACGCTCGCGCGGGTAGGGGCGGTCCCACCGGTCGGCGATCACCTGCTCCAGGGTGTGAGGTGCGTTGGTGAGCAGGTTGTGCTCCCGGTCGGCGCGGCCCTCCTCGATCTCACGGATTTCCTCCCGGATCGAGATGAGCGCGTCGCAGAACCGGTCGAGCTCCTCCTTCGACTCGCTCTCCGTGGGCTCGATCATCAGCGTACCGGCTACCGGGAACGAGACCGTCGGCGGGTGGAAACCGTAGTCGATGATCCGCTTGGCGATGTCCTCCACGTCCACGCCGGCCGACGCCTTGAACGGCCTGGTGTCGATGATGCACTCGTGCGCCACCAGCCCGCCCGGCCCGCTGTAGAGCACCCCGTAGTGTCCCTCGAGCCGTTTCGCGACGTAGTTGGCGTTGAGGATCGCGACCTTGGTGGCCTCCGTGAGGCCGTCGTACCCCATGAGCGCGATGTACGCCCACGAGATCGGCAGGATGGAGGCGCTGCCCCAGGGCGCCGCGGAGATGGTGCCGCACGCCTCGGCATGGTCCAGGTCCACGATCGGGTGCCCCGGCAGGAACGGCGCGAGATGCCGCGCCACGCAGATCGGCCCGACGCCCGGGCCGCCGCCGCCGTGCGGGATGCAGAACGTCTTGTGCAGGTTGAGGTGGCAGACGTCCGCGCCGATGTCGCCCGGGCGGCAGAGGCCCACCTGGGCGTTCATGTTGGCGCCGTCCATGTAGACCTGTCCGCCGTGCTCGTGGACGATGCGGCAGATCTCGCGGATCGAGCCCTCGAACACGCCGTGCGTGGACGGGTAGGTCACCATCAGCGCGGCCAGGGTCTCGCGGTGGGCAGCCGCCTTGGCGCGCAGATCGTCCAGATCGATGTTGCCGTGCTCGTCGCTCCGGACCGGCACCACCTGCATCCCGGCCATGACCGCGCTGGCGGGATTGGTGCCGTGGGCCGACATCGGGATGAGACAGGTGTTCCGGTGCGCCGCGCCGCGCGAGCGGTGCCAGCCGCGGATCACCATCAGCCCGGCGAACTCGCCCTGGGAGCCCGCGTTGGGCTGGAGCGAGACGGCGGCGAACCCGGTGATCTCGGCGAGCTGGTACTCGAGCTGGCGAAACATGAGCTCGTATCCCGCCGCCTGGTCACGCGGAGCGAAGGGGTGCAGCCGATTGAGCTCGCGCCAGCTCACCGGCATCATCTCCGTCGTCGCGTTGAGCTTCATGGTGCACGAGCCGAGCGGGATCATCGCGCTCGTGAGCGAGAGGTCGCGCGCCTCGAGCCGCTTGATGTAGCGCAGCATCTCGGTCTCGGAGTGGTGCAGATGGAAGACCGGATGAGTGAGGAAGGCTGACGTCCGCTCGAGCGTGGCGGGAATGGCGCGTTCCGGCCGCACCCCGA
Organism: Gemmatimonadales bacterium; assembly: GCA_036377715.1. Taxonomy (GTDB): domain Bacteria; phylum Gemmatimonadota; class Gemmatimonadetes; order Gemmatimonadales; family GWC2-71-9; genus CAVVWJ01. Next base: position 11,428 of record DASUXW010000226.1, on the reverse strand, counting down.
AGTCCTCCAGCATGAACGGCAGCGCCTCGTTGAGCGAGAACACCGCGATGACGTCGGCCAGGTCGCCCAGGGTGACCGTCTCGTCCAGCGCCACGCAGAGCCGGGTGGGCGGGAGCGGACGCAGGTTGATCATCCGCGCGCGCGCGGCGTCGAGCAGCCGGGGCAGGGCCCACTCCGGCACCTCGACGCAGATGGTGTCGAAGAAGTGGTCGTGCACCACCCGGTAGCGCAGCCGCCGGAGGGCGTTGGCCAGAAGCACCGTGCGCTCGTGCACCTGATTGGCGGTCCGGCGCAGTCCTCCCGGGCCGTGATACACGGCGTACATGCTCGCCATCACCGCGAGCAGCACCTGCGCGGTGCACACGTTGCTGGTCGCCTTGTCGCGCCGGATGTGCTGCTCGCGGGTCTGGAGCGCCATGCGGAGCGCGGGGCGGCCATCCACGTCCTTCGACACGCCGATGATGCGTCCCGGCAGGAACCGCCTGTAGGCGTCGCGAGTGGCGAAGAAGGCGGCGTGCGGGCCGCCGTACCCCATCGGCACTCCGAACCGCTGGGTGTTGCCCACCGCGATGTCGGCGCCCCACTCGCCCGGCGGCACGAGGAGCGTCAGGCTCAGCAGGTCGGTGGCCGCCGTCACCAGCGCCCCCGCCGAGTGAGCCCGCTCGCACAGGCTGCGGAAGTCGCGGATGGCGCCGTCGGTGGCCGGGTACTGCACCAGCGCGCCGATCACGCCGGGACCGAAGGTGAAGGTCTCGGGCTCGCCCACCTCGATCCGCACCCCACGGGCTTCGGCCCGGGTACGCACCACCGCGATGGTCTGCGGATGGCAGTACTCGTCCACCAGATAGACCGGCGGCTCCTTCGTCTTGCTCACCGCCAGCGTGAGGTTCATCGCCTCCGCCGCGGCCGTGGCCTCGTCGAGCAGCGACGCATTGGCGATCTCGAGCCCGGTCAGGTCCGACACCATCGTCTGGAAGTTGAGCAGCGCCTCGAGCCGGCCTTGCGAGATCTCGGCCTGATACGGCGTGTAGGCGGTGTACCAGCCGGGGTTCTCGAGCACGTTCCGCTGCACCACCTGCGGCGTGAAGGTGCCGGCGTAGCCCAGGCCGATGTACGAGCGGAAGACCCGGTTCATCCCGGCGAGTCCGCGCAGCGCCTGGAGCACTTCGCGCTCGCTCCGGCCGGGTGGAAGCGCGAGCGGCCGCCGCAGCCGGATTTCCGGCGGCACCACGGCGTCGATGAACTCGTCGAGGCTCCCGGAGCCCAGGAACTGCAGCATCTCGGGAAGATCCTCCCGGCGCGGCCCGATGTGCCGGTAGGCGAAATGACCGGGATGGAGGACGTCGACTTCGGGCGGGGCCGGGGTTGGGGGCACGGCGGTGGTCATCGGAACAGCGAACTCCTCACGTGAATGAAAAAACCCCGAGACCGCTGTCCCGGGGTATCGAACGACGGCAGCCGCATCGGTGTCACTCCCCGATGTGCTTCCGGTACGCCGACGGCGACAGCAGGCCGTCGAGCGCCGCGGCGTCCGCCACTCGGACCTCGATCATCCATCCTGCTCCGTACGGGTCGCGGTTGACCGCCGCCGGATCGCCGTCGAGCGCGCCGTTCACTTCCACCACCTCGCCGGCAATCGGGCTGTACAGCTCGGAGACCGCCTTGACCGCCTCGATGGTGCCGAACGATTGGTGGGAGTCGAGCCGCTCGCCCCGCTTGGGCAGGCTTACGAACACGACGTCGCCCAGCTCACCCTGGGCGTAGTCGGTGATGCCGATGCGAACGACACCGTCCTGATCGGTCTTGGCGACGTATTCGTGCTCGGGAGTGTAGGCCAGCTCGTCCGGAACGTTCGACACGGGAGGCTCGGGGCTGGGGTGGCGCGTGGGAGGATAGGCGGGGTTCGGGGCGGGGTCAAGCGCGGGCCACGAGCCGGTCCCACACCGCGCGGGCCTGTGCCTCGAGCATGGGGAGGTCGCCGTCGTTGTCGATGACGAACGTGCTGCGGGCGCGCTTCGGGCCGCTCGGCGCCTGGGCCGCGATCATCCGGCCGGCCTCCTCGGCCGAGAGGCCGCGATGCGTCATCAGTCGGTCGCGGCGCACCGTCTCGGGCGCGTCCACCAGCACGATGGCGTCGAACTCCGCCGGATCGGCGGCCTCGAACAGCAGGGGAATGTCGCTCACGACGATCCGGTCACCCCGTGCCCGGGCCTCCGCGAGGAGCTCGGCGCGCCGTCGGTAGACGGCCGGGTGGACGATCCGGTTGAGCTCGGCGAGCGCTGCGGGGTCGGCCATGACGCGCCGACGGAGCGCCGGCCGGTCGAGCGTACCGTCGGGACCGAGGACGTCGCCACCGAACCGGGTCGCGATCTCGCGCAGGACGGGGCTTCCCGGCGTCTGGACCTCCCGGGTCAACCGGTCGGCGTCGATGATCGTCGCCCCCCAGCCGCGGAACAGCTCGGCGACGGCCGATTTGCCGGCCGCGATGTTCCCGGTCAGGCCGACATTGAGCATCAGCGGCGCGCCTCACAAGAGCAGGGTCTGGTCCTCGTCCCGCCGCGGCACCTTGTGGCAGTGGCGGCAGCGGGCCTCGTAGCTCTCGCGGCCGCCCACCATGATGGTGGGGGAGTCGTAGCGGGCGGGCTTGCCGTCGAGCAGCCGCTGATTGCGGCAGGCGGGGTCGCCGCAGACCACGCAGATCGCATGCAGCTTGTCCACCATCTCCGCCATCGCCATCAGCTCGCCCATCGAGCCGAACGGCTCGCCGCGGAAATCGGTGTCTACACCCGCGAGGATCACCCGCACGCCGCGGCCGGCCAGCAGGGTGGCGACGGTCACGATGTCGGGATCGAGGAACTGGGCCTCGTCGATGGCCACGAGCTGGGTATCCGAGCGGACCAGCCGGAAGATCTCGGCCGCCGAGTCGACGGGCGAGGCTTCCAGCTCGGTGCCGTCATGGCTCGACACCGCGTACAGCCCGGTGTAGCGCCGGTCGAGATGGGACTTGAACACCTGCACCCGCCGCCGCGCGATGATGGCGCGCCGCACCCGCCGGATGAGCTCCTCGCTCTTGCCCGAGAACATGACCCCGCCGATCACCTCGATCCAGCCCGGGTGGGACCCGTAGTTCATCCCATTGCTCCGCTGTCGCGTGCGCTGCTTTTGGGGGAGGGGAAGGAGAATCTAGCGGGTCTCGGGCGGCGGGCGCGGTCCCCGGCGCGGAGCCCCCGCTCGCGCTCCCGACGGGCGCGGCGGTCCGCCGCGATCCACCCGGGCGCTGATCCGGCGCCGGCGAATCGTGGTGCCGTTGAGCGACGAGGCGATGCGCTCGGCCTCCTGCGCCGGCACCTCGACCAGCGCAAAGGCGTCGCGCAGGTCCACCCGGCCGATCTTCCCGCGCTCCACGCCCACCTCCTTGGTGAGGACCGCGACGAGATCGTTGACCGTGGCGCCGTCCTTCCGGCCGATCGCGACATAGACGCGTGCGGTGGCCGGGATATCCGGGATCGGGGCCGGCGCGGCGGCGCCCGCCGCCGTAGTCCAGAGCTCGAACAGCGCCGCGGCGACGGTGGCGGGGTCATGCCGCTCGAACAGCGGTGCCAGGGTGAGGAGCGCCCGCTCGGGCGCGGTGGTCTCCAGCGTGCGTACGATCGCCGCGCGCCGTGCCGCGGCGAGGGTGGTGGCCGCGTCGAGCGCGCCGGGAAGCCGGATCGGCCGCCGGGGCGACGCGATGCGCTCCACATACCGCTCCGTGCCCGGCGGCACCAGCAGGACCACCGCGCCCGCGCCGGTGAGCTGGCGGAGCCGGGCCGCGTCGGGGAGGTCGAACGCGACCACGACCTGGGCCGTGGGGGCATCGCCCGTGACGACGACGCCCTCGGGGGCGCGCAGCGCCGCGGCAGCCGCGATCGCCTCGTGGTAGCCGCGGTCCACCGTCCACACGGCCACCGTGGCCGGATCGAGCAGCTCGAGCAGATCGGGGAGCGCGGCTACCCGGCGGCCCCACGGCACGCTGACCGTCCGAACCGGTCCCGCGGGCTCCGGCGGCGCGCCCGTCGCGCCCAGGGTGAGCGCCCGCCGGGCGTAGCGCTCGACCAGGCCGGCGGCCTGCTCCGGGATCGCCGTCAGCACCACTCGCTGGGCCTCTTTCAGATCCTGCATGAGCGGGGCGAGGCTTTCCTCGTCCTCCCATTCCTCCGGCCAGGCGAGCACCACCCACGCGAACGCTTCCGCACGGAGGGCGGAGCGGCGCTGGAGCGAGAGCGCGGTTTCCGGGGTGGCCAGCAGGAGGTCCACCGCGGCGTCGCGCAGACGCCGGGTGGCGCGGGCGGTGCCGTGCGCCACCTGCACCCGCGGCGCCGCACGGCCGGCGACGTGGTGGACCACGCGGCCCCACTCGTCGAGCTGCCCCGCCGGCGCGAGCACCAGGCCGGCGGCGCCCTCACCGAGCCGGCTGAGCAAGCCGGCCAGCGCCGGCGTTGCCGCCGCGGGGCAGGGCGGGAGCACCAGCGCCAGATTGTGGCCGCGCGCGGCGCTCGGCGCGGCCTCACGCACGAGCGGGTCGTCCGGGCTCCAGCCCAGGTGCTCGAGCGCGGCGGCGATCGGTGGCGAGAGGTGCAGATCTTCGAAGCCGGCCACGGCTCCCTCGAGGGTCGGAGATACGAACCCGCCAACCTAAGAGCGCCGGGTCGCGCGGGCAATGCAGCGGCCGGCTCGGCAGTTGACATCGACTTGTTGGGGCTTGACCTTTCCCCCGACTTTCCCTCACATCGCACCTTCGCTTCGGACCCGCGCATGCCCGACCCGCTTTCCATCAACGTACAGAATCTCAAGGCCTCCGAGACGGTCGCCATCAGCAATGAGGCCAAGCGGCGGAAGGCCGCGGGCGAGGACGTGCTCGATCTCGGCGTCGGCGAGCCCGACTTCGATACGCCGGCGCCGGCCGCGCAGGCCGGCATCCAGGCGATCCAGAAGGGGCTCACGCGCTATCCTCCGAATGTCGGGATCGCCGAGCTGCGGAAGGCCATCGCCCAGAATTTGAGCCGCATGTCCGGCGGCCGGGCGGTGGATCCCGACCACATCATCGTGAGCTCCGGGTCGAAGCAGTCGATCTTCAACGCCTGCTTCACCCTGTTCGGTCCCAAGGACCGGGTGCTGATCCCCGCACCCGCCTGGGTGTCCTACCCGCAGATCGTCCACCTCTCGCGCGCCGAGCCGGTGTTGGTGCCCGGCGACCTCGAGTGGGGGCTCAAGGTGAGCGCACGCGACCTGGACCGGGCCAGCAACAAGGCCACGCGGGGGCTCATCCTCTGCTCGCCCTGCAATCCCACGGGGGCCGTCTATACGCTCGCCGAGCTGCGCTCCATCGCCGAATGGGCCAAGGCGAACGACGTGTGGATCATCTCGGACGAGATCTATCGCCGCATCAACTATGGCCCGGGCCCCGCGCCGTCGCTGCTCGATCTCCCGGACGACCTGCTCGAGCGCGTGGTCGTCATCTACGGCGCCAGCAAGGCCTACGCGATGACCGGTTGGCGCATCGGGGCGGCACTGGCCCCGCCGCACCTCACCAAGGCGATGGCCGCGCTCCAGTCGCACACCACGACGGGCGCCAATCAGCCGGCGATGTGGGCGGCCGCCACGGCGTTTACGGACGAGAAGGTGGACGCGGAGGTCACCCGGATGGTGGCCGCGTTCCGCCGCCGGCGCGATCTGCTCGTCGATCGGTTCCGCCGCGACGCGCCCGGCGTGGAATTCGTCGAGCCCCACGGCGCCTTCTACTTCTTCTTCCGGGTGGACGGCATCCGGGAACAGGACCCGATCACCGGTACGGCATTCTGCGAGCAGTTGATGAAGCAGGAGGGCGTCGCCCTGGTGCCCGGCGGCGCGTTCGCGGACGACCGCTGGGTCCGGCTCAGCTACGCGGTCTCCGATGGGGAACTGGAGCGGGCGCTGGATCGGATCTTCGGACTGATCCACCGCCTGGCGTCGGCCCGTGCCGCCTGAGGCGCAGAGCGTGAGCGTCGAGGCGCGGGTCGAGCCGCTGACGGGGAGCCTCCCCTCCATCGGCTGGCGGTGGGATCCCGAGACCGATATCCTCTCGGGGGCGTTCAAGGGCAACCGCAAGACCGGCGGTCTCACCGGCACCGTCGAGCTCACCGACGCCGAGGGCTCGGTGGCGGTGCTGGACGTCAACAACGGGGTCATCTGCGGGTTGGACGTGGTGGTCTGGCCCGAGGTGACCACCAGCGCCACGCTCGAGGTCCCGGCCCAGCTCACCGTGGGCCGCGTGGTGCTGCCGTCCCGGCCCTCGCGCCCGGGCGTGGCCTCGGTCGAGGTAGACACGACCCTGTCGGTCGAAACCAACGCCGCCGAGAGCGTCTTCCACCTCCGCATCGGCCCCCGCCGCGCCGTCGAAGTGGTCCGCGTGGCCGACAATTTCTACGTGGAAGTAGATCAGCAGGGCGGGCTCGCCGGATTCTGGCTGGCGAACGTGCCCGCGTTTACGGGGCTGGAGGAGTAACGGACAGACGGACAGACGGGCGGACGGAAACGGCACACCGTGGGGTGTGCTTCTACCGTCCGCCCGTCTGTCCGTCTGTCCGTCTGTCCCCTACGCCGCCCTCCCCGCCTCCGGCTCCCCCAGAAATCCGAGTCGCTGCCGCTCGACCAGCGAGGCGTAATACCCGCGCTGGGCGCAGAGCTCGTCGTGGGTGCCGGTCTCGACGATGCGGCCCCCGTCGATGACCACGATCCGGTCGGCGTCCCGGACCGTCGAGAGTCGGTGGGCGATCACGAATGCGGTGCGACCCTGCAGCAGCCGTCGCAGCGCGAGCTGGATCAGATACTCCGACTCGCCGTCGAGCGCCGACGTGGCCTCGTCGAGTATCAGGATGGGCGGATCCTTGAGCAGCGCGCGGGCGATCGCGATGCGCTGCCGCTGGCCGCCCGAGAGCCGCGTGCCCCGCTCGTAGATCATCGTGTCGTACCCTTCCGGCAGGCTCCCGATGAAGTCATGCGCCTGCGCCGCTCGCGCCGCGGCCTCGATCTGCTCCTGAGCGGCCTCGGGCCGGCCATAGGCGATGTTGGCGCGCACGGTATCGTTGAACAGGTGCGGATCCTGGAACACGGCGCCGAGCTGGCCCCGGAGCGACCGCTGGGTCATCGAGCGAATGTCGATGCCGTCGATCCGGATCGAGCCCGCCGAGACCGGGTGCAGCCGCTGGAGCAGGGTCACCAGGGTGGACTTGCCGCTGCCGCTCGGCCCCACCAGCGCCACGGTCTCGCCGGGGCGTACGCTCAGGTCGATCCCGTGCAGCACCGGGACCCCCGGCTTGTACGCGAACTCCACCCCGCTGAACTGGACGTCACCGCGGAGCGGTGCCACCGGCGCGGCATCCGGGCTGTCGGCCACACTGTCCTCCGCGTCCAGAATCCCGTAGATGATTTCGAGCGAGACCGTCGCCTTGCGCAGCGTCTGGTAGGTGTTGGTGAGCCCCTGAACCGGGCCGAAGAGACCGCCGATGTAGCCGAGAAACGCCACCAGCGTCCCCATGCCGATCTGCCCCTCGAAGGCGAGATAGCCTCCCAGTCCGAGCGCGGCCAGCCGGGCCGAGGTCGCGGCCAGATTCCGGAGCGCGCCGTTCACGCCGTCCACCCGCACCCCGCGCCTCACCACCTCGTTGCCCTCGCGCACGCCCTGGAGGAACCGCCGCTTCTCGGCGTCCTCCATGCCGAAGCCCTTCACGGTCATCATCCCCGCCAGCACCTCGTTGAGCCGGCCGTAGATCGAGCTCCAGCGCTCGACCAGCCGGCGCTCGCGGGTGATCTGCTCGGGTGCCGCGCGTGCGCCGATGAGGCCCGGAATCGGGGTAAACACCAGCACCACGCAGGCCAGCCGCCAGTCGAGCCGGAGCATCGCGATCAGTGACAGGCACAGGTACAGGACCGTGGGGAGCAGATTGAAGGCGAGGTCGCTGAACGCCGCGACGTAGCCGGTGATCGCCTGGTTCATGCGGCTGATGGTGCCGCCAACTCCCTCCCGCTCGTGGAACGCGAGGGGCAGGGTATTGAGCTTCCCGACCACCCGCTCGCGTACGGCGTACTCCACCCCCAGCCGGACGTCCCAGCTCCAGACGCCGAGCCACCACTGGAGCACCGCGCGGAGCAACTCCAGGCCGAGCAGCGCCCCCATACCGACCGCGAACCCATGCCCCCCACCGGGTTGGGCAAGCTGGTCGAAAAGAAACTTCATGAGCAGCGGATCGAGCGCGCTCAGGGTGGCCAGCGTCAAAGCGAGCGCGAGCACCGCCGCGAGCGCGCGGTGGTACGGACGGACGAACTCGAGCGACCGAATCGGAAGCGCGGTATGTGCGGGTGACATGCCGATGGGGATGGGTTGGCCTGTAGCGAGCAATTTCAGTGCCTGCGAGCTCCAGCGGAGCAGCGCTGCCGGTCGCGCAGTTGTATCGCCTCAACCGGCAACACCGTATGCAGAGTGCATGAAACTGCTCAGCCCGGTGGAAGTGGCCCTCCTGCCATCCACCCGGTCGTGACGACCTGCCAGGCATCCTCGAACAGCCGGAGCACGCTGACCGAGGCCGGCGCGACTTCCAGCCGGTGGATGTGGTCGAGCGACGCGCCCATCGCATGCAGCAGGAGCGCCCGGATCACATCGCCGTGGCTCACCGCGGCGACCATACCGTCCGGGTGCGCGCGTCTGATCCGTTCGAGCTCCGCGGCTCCGCGGGCGACCACCTCCCCCATGCTCTCGCCGCCCGGAATCCGGGTCGAGCTCCGACACGCGTTGTACGCCCGCCAGACCGGGTCGTCGGCCAGCGATTCCAGGCTTCGACCGGTCCAGTCCCCATAGTCCAGCTCGTTCAGGCCCGAGGCCACGCCGACCGGCACATCCAGGCGTTTGCCGAGAGCCGACGCGGTCTCCCTGGCCCGCTCGAGGGGGCTGCTGTACACCGCCTCGAGCGGCAGCCGGGCGAGAGCCCCCGCCAGGGCGTCGGCCTCACGTCGGCCCTCCTGGTTCAGGTGCACCCCCGGGGAGCGCCCGGCGAGTCGTCGCCCCACGTGGTCGCAGGCGGCATGGCGGATCAGCAGGACGGTCGAGGTCATGGGTGAGCCGCCCGGTCACTCCGCACAGTCGCAGCGTGACGTGGGGCATCCCTCCGGAGCGCGCGAAAGTGAAGCTTGAAGAACGTAAGTACGTTGGCGAAACCCGCAGTCGTACGGATCAAATGAAGCTGGTTGTTTTCGGACTTTCCGTCAGCTCGTCCTGGGGCAACGGGCACGCCACCCTCTGGCGCGGCCTCATCCGGGGCTTGAACACCCTGGGGCACCGGGTGGTGTTCTTCGAGCGGAACCTTCCCTACTACGCGGCACACCGGGACCTGAGCGAGCTCCCCGGCGGCCGTCTGGTATTGTACCCCGACTGGCACACCGCCCTGCCGACCGCCCGCGCGGAGCTTGCCGATGCGGACGTGGCGATGGTCACGTCCTACTGTCCGGACGGGGTGCCGGCGGCCGAGGCGCTGGTGGACGCCGAACTCGAGCTCCGGGTCTTCTACGACCTCGACACGCCGGTCACCCTGGAGCGGCTCCGCGCGGGCCTGCCGGTGCCCTACATTGGCCCGCGAGGGCTCGCCGATTTCGATCTGGTCCTGAGCTACACCGGGGGCGCCGCGCTCGAGGCGCTCCAGGAGCAGCTCGGCGCGCGCCGCGTGGCCCCGCTCTACGGCAGCGTGGATCCGGACATCCACTACCCGGTGCCCGCGGTAGACGGGTATCGGTCCGACCTGTCGTACCTCGGCACCTATGCGGAGGACCGGCAGCAGGCCCTGGTCAGCATGTTCGTGGAGACCGCGCGCCGCCTCCCCGCACGCCGGTTTCTGCTCGGTGGTGCGCAATACCCGGTCGGCTTTCCCTGGGCTGACAACATCTACTTCGTGCGCCACCTCCCGCCTTCCGAGCACCCGGCGTTCTATTCGTCCTCGCGGCTGACGCTCAACGTGACGCGCGCCGCGATGGCCGAGATGGGCTACTGCCCATCCGGCCGGCTGTTCGAAGCGGCGGCCTGCGGAGCGCCGGTGCTGAGCGATCCCTGGCCCGGGCTGGAGGAGTTCTTCACTCCGGGCTCCGAGATTCTCGTGGCCCGGACGACCGACGAGAGCGTGCAGGCCGTCGGGATGGACGATGCCGAGCTTCTGCGGATCGGGCGGGCGGCGCGCGAGCGCGCGCTGACCGACCACACCGCGACCCGGCGCGCCGGCGAGCTGGTCGCGCTGCTCGAAGCCGCCATCGGCGTGGAGGCCTGAGCCGTGTGGGGGATCGTTCCCGCGGCGGGCGCCGGCACGCGCATTCAGCCGCTCGCCTTTTCCAAGGAGCTGCTCCCTGTCGGCAGCCGGCTCGAGGGGGATGCCGAGCGGCCGCGCGCGGTGAGCGAGTATCTGGTCGAGCGCATGCTCGTGGCGGGAGCGAGTCGGATCTGCTTCGTGATCGCGCCCGGCAAGTCGGACATCCTCGAGTACTACGGCGCGCGCGACCTTCCGGCCCGGGTCTGTTACACCGTGCAGCCTCGGCCGGCCGGTCTCTGTGACGCCATCTTCCAGGCGCTCCCGTTCATCGGCACCGACGAGTTCGCCATCGTAGGGCTTCCCGATACGATCTGGTTTCCGGAAGACGCGCTCTGTGCGCTGGGCGACGATCCGCTCTCGTTCCTGCTCTTCCCGGTGGACGCACCGGAGCGGTTCGACGCCGTGCTCACCGACCACGCGGGCCGGGTGCGCGAAGTCCGGGTGAAGCAGCCGGACCCGGGCTCGCACTGGGTCTGGGGCGCGTTCAAGCTCTCGTGTGAGACCCTCCACGCGCTCCACGATCTCTGGGAGGCGCGCGAGCGGCGGGACGAGTACATCGGAACGCTGGTGAACGCCTGGCTGGCCGGCGGCGGCCGCGCGGTGGGGGTGCGCGCCGGCGAGACCTACGTGGACGTGGGAACCCTGCACGGCTATCGCGAGGCCATCGGCGTGCTGAGCGCGCGCGCCACCCTCGAGGCGGCCCGATGATCGAGGCGGTGAAGCTGTGGAACGAGCCGAACAATCTTTCACACTGGGACTTCGAGCTCGACCAGGGTTGGGCGATCTTCGCCCGGACAGTGCATGCGGCGGCCGCCGCGGTCCAGGCGGAGCGTCCGCACCTGACCCGGGTGCTGGGCGGCATCTCACCGATCGACCCCGGCTTCCTGCGCAATATGGCCGCGCAGGGCGTGCTCGACGACGTGGATGTCGTCGCGGTGCACGGCTTCCCGCTCGACTGGAATCACTGGACCATCCACGAGTGGCCGGACAAGCTGCGTGAGGTGGAGGAGGTGACCTCGCGTCCGGTCTGGGTGACCGAGGTGGGGGTCTCGACCTTCGGCGCC
>DASUXW010000225.1:0-9702 GCA_036377715.1 Gemmatimonadales bacterium | reverse complement strand
GAAGGAGGCCGGCTGGAGGCGCCGTAGCCCCGGCGGGTGATGGCCAGGACGCGGTGGCGATCCCGGAACCGCGGCGCGAAGTCGTCGAACCCGTGGGCCACGTCCTGCAGGCCCGACAGGAAGACGAGCGGCGGCCCCTGGCCGCCCCAGTCGAGCACCTCGAGCCGCACGTCCGGTGCGACCGTGACGAACCGGATCTGGTGCGGGGAGCGGTCCACCCATGGGCGCGGCGGCGCCAGGAGCAGCAGGGCGAGCATGGCGCCGCCCGCAGTCTGGCGGACGGGGCGCTTGCGAGTCATGCCACAATCTAGCTTCGACGGCGAAGCCCGTGCGGCCTTGCGAGTCTAGGGACACGGATCCCATTGTATCGGCATGGGCGTACCGCTCCGCTCGCTGCTCGCGGGCGCCGTCCTCGGCATGACGGCCGCGTGCGGTTCTGATGAGCCGACCTCGCCGCCGGAGCCCGCGGGGAGTCTGGTCGTGACACCCGCGAGCGTGGTGTTGGGCGTCGGCATGTCACGCCGGCTCTCGGTAACGGTGCTGGATCCGACCGGCGCGCCGGTTCCCGAGGCCGCGGTCAGCTTCAGCTCGAGCGACCCCGACATCGCCGAGGTCGGCGCCGACGGCCTGGTGAGCTACGCCGGCCCCGGACAGGCGGAGATCTCCGCCACCAGCGACGACCTGCTCGCCACCGTTCCCTACACCGGCCTGCAGTCCGGTCACCCGCTCGGCACGACGAGACTGTCGGTGCGCCTCCCGGGCGACCCGCAGGGCGACGGCCCGTTCGCCGCCGCCGTGGACCCGGACGGCCGGATTCTGATCTCGCAGACCAATACCGGTCGCGTCGCCTCCGACCTGTTTCCGATCACCAGCTTCAGCACCCGCGACGTCGGCGGCTTTCCCACCTCCATCGCGCTCCTTGCCGGCGGCGCCGCGCTGGTCACCCCGACCGGGCCCGACACCAGCGGCGCCAGCGTGATCGAGCCGGCCTCCGATCGGGTGCTCGCCCGGGTCCCGCTCGGCGCGCACGCGGAGGCCGCCGTGACGGGGACGGACGGGCGGACGGTCTACCTGGGGACCGAGGACGGCCGGGTGCTCGTGTTCGACGCCGCGTCGGCCAGGGTGAGGGCGTCCATCGACCTGGAGATCGCGAAGAGCCGGGCGAACCACCTCGCGCTCAACGCGGCGGGCACGCTGCTCTACGTCAGCTCGTTCACGACCGGGACGATCTCCGAGATCGACCTGGCGTCAGGGTCGGTGTCCCGCGACTTCATCGTGGGCGGCGAGCCGCAGGGCCTGGCCCTCTCGCCCGACGGGACCGAGCTCTACGTGGCGGACGAGGCGGGCACGGGACACATCGACGTGTATGACCTGGTCCACCTCGTTCACGAGGCGTCCATCCGGTCGGGCGCGACGACGAGCGACGGCGGCCCGTTCGGGGTGGCGATGTCGCCGGACGGCGCCGCGGTGTACGTCGGGGTGATCACCAAGGAGGGGCCCGGACTGATCCAGATCATTGACGCGGCGAGCCGGACGATCGTACACACGATCGAGAGCTGCGGGCGGACGCCGCGGCGGATCGCGTTCGGGTACTCGGGGGGGCTCGCGGTGATCGCGGACGAGTCGGGGTGCGTGAATTTCGTGGAGTGAGGCGCGGGACGGTTGGCCGTGTCAGGGCCCTGGATCGAACCCGGTCGCACATCCCACAATCCACGTTTCCGCCGTCGCCACGTCCTCGAAAACCCGGAACCCCGGATTGTGCCCGGCACCGAGATCCTCGTAGTGCTCCGCGGTGATGTAGGAGAGGTGGTTGCCCGCCACGAAGGCCACCGGTGCGCGGCCGAACACCCGCCGCAGCGAGCCCATCAACGCGGAGAAGTCCTCGAGGTCGTCCTCGCTCAGGAGGAGCGTGGCACTCCGGGCATCGATGAGCTGCGGCAAGGCCAGCAGTTGGAGCGCGAACAGCGTGCGGCTGTATTCGGTGAGATCCGGGAGCGTCACGGCGCCGGTGTAGGTGGCGCGAACCACCCGATGCACGCTATCCACCAGGAAGGTGATGGCCATGGCTTCGCCTCCGTGCGATCACGGCGCCGGGGGGCGAGCGCCGGAGGTGCGTGAAGCCGTAGAGTGTGTCGCGGCGGTGCTCGCTTGGCAAGAGGGCGCTGGCCGACCAGGTGCCGGCAGGGCCATATTGAGCGACCCATCCGGCCCAATGGAGGCTCATCGTGGCAGTCGCGACCCCCGCGGCGATACCGGTCTCCGCCCGCGGCCGGCTCCTCCGTGTTCTCGGCGTCACCTTCGGCATCGCGGTCCTCATCGGCAACACCATCATCGTCGGCATTCTGCGGACCCCGGGCGACGTCGCCGCGCGGCTGCCGAGCCCGGCGCTGTTCCTCGGGGCCTGGGTCATCGGGGGAGTGTACGCGCTGCTGGGCACGATCTCGCTGGCCGAGCCGGGTGCGATGGTGGCGCGCTCGGGGGGACAGTATCCGATCGTCCGGCGCGGGCTGGGCGAGTATCCCGGGTTCATCGTGGGCTGGAGCGACTGGCTCTCCACCTGCGCGCCGATCGCCCTGGGCGCGATGGTGTTCACCGAGTATCTCGAGCCGCTGGTTCCGGCGCTCCAGGGCCGGCGGGTGCCGGCGGGCGTGGCGCTGGTGCTCCTGTTCGGGCTGCTGCTCTGGCGCGGGATCCGGATCGGCGACTTCTCGCAGCAGCTTCTGAGCGCGATCAAGGCGCTGGCGTTCGGCGCGCTGGTCGGGGTGTGCCTCACGGCGCCGCTGCCGGGCGGCACGCCGGCGCCGCCCCCGCCGCTCGCGTCGGGGCTCGCGCTGGTGACGGCCGTGGTGCTCGCGGTGCAGGCGGTGATCTACACCTACGACGGGTGGACCGGGCCGCTCTACTTCGGCGAGGAGAACCGCAACCCCGGCCGCGACATTCCCCGCGCGATGATCCTCGGCGTGCTGCTCGTCATCCTGATCTACGTGGGGGTCAACGCGGCGTTCGTCCGGGTGCTCGGCATCGGCGGGATGGCAGGCGACCCGTTCGTGGCCGCGAGCGCGGGCAAGGCGCTGTTCGGCCAGAAGGGCGACACCGTGATCCGCCTGCTGGTGCTGGTCTCGCTGCTCGGCGGGATGAACGCGTGCGCGCTGATGGCGCCCCGCATCATGCTGGCCATGAGCCGCGACGGACTCCTGCCGGCCTCGCTCCAGCGGGTGAACCCGGGCGGGACGCCGGTGACGGCGCACTGGACCGGGATGGGGGTGGCCGCGGGGTTCATCGTCACGGGGACGTTCGAGACGGTGCTCGCCCTGTGCGCGTTCTTCTTCGTGGCGAACTACACGATGTGCTTCCTGAGCGTCTTCGCGCTCCGCCGGAACGAGCCCGAGACACCGCGCCCGTGGCGGGTGCCGGGCTATCCGGTGACGACCGGGGTCGCGCTGGCCGTGTCCGTGGCGTTCCTGGTCGGCGCCATGGCGAGCGACTGGGGCAACAGCTGGAAATCGCTGGTGCTGCTCGGGCTGAGCTGGCCGGCGTACCGCATCGTCGTGGCAATGCGGAGCGACGCGTCGTGAGCGTTCCGCTCCGCCTGCCGCTCGCCGCGGTGCTCGCGGCCGGGCTGGCCGGGCCGGCAACCGTCCCCGATTCGCACGCCGTCCAGTCGATGTACCAGGCCGGTGTCCCCCACACGGACGCGCAGGGCTCGCCGCGCTCGCATTACGGGGCCGGCTCGTTCTTTCCCCGCTGCATCTATCACGCGATGCCCGGCTCGCTCGCGGCCATCCGGGACGCGGGCTTCAACTGCGTCCATACCTGGGAGGGGCTCGGCGTCGGCGACATGATCGGCGAGCTGCGGGCGACGGGGCTCCAGCTCATCCGGCACCAGCCCACCGACGACGAGGTGCGCCGGTTCGCGTCGGACCCGCGGATCCTTGGCTGGTACCTGGACGAGGAGCCCACCAGTCAGACGCACCTCGACATGGCGCGCTCCGGGAATCCCGGGCTCATGGCCGAGCGCTACCAGGCGTTCGTCTCGAGGATGTCGGCGATCAAGGCCATGGACCCTCGGCACCCGGTGTTCGTGCTGGACGGACCGTACGCTCCTCCCGGGCTCGGAGCCTGGTGGGACCGGTGGAACAGCTCGGGTGACGTCAGCGCGCATGACTACTATCCCCTCCGGCCGGGCGCGGCGGACCTCTCGGGGATGGCCGAGTCGGTCCTCCGGGCGGCCCGCCTCACCGGCGAGCGCAAGCCGGTGTGGATCACGCTTCAGGCATTCGGTGGCCTTCCCGGGCTCGAGGTGCCGCTGCGGATGCCGGCCGCGGACGAGCTGCGCGGGATGGCCTTCACCGCAATCATCCACGGCGCGACGGGGCTCATCTTCTTCGCCTACGACAGCCGGGTGACGCGCGAGGGGCACGTGGTCGGGATCGCGCCCGACACGCCGGAGAACCGGGGCGGCGGGGCCGAGGCCACTCCCGCCGAGGCGGCGCGGAGCCGCGAGCTCTGGTCGGGGGCCGCCGCGCTCAACGCGGAGCTCGAGCGGCTCACGCCGGCGTTGCTCTCGCCGACGGCGCGGCTGCCGTATGAAGTGCGCTTCGCGGGCGACAACCGCACGGCGGTTCCGATCAGGACGATGCTCAAGGCGACGGCCGGCGGGTACACCCTCCTGGCCGTCAACCTCGAGGCGAGCCCGATGGGGGTCCGGTTCCGGCTCCCGGCGGCAGTGGTCGGGTCGGTGCGGCGGCTGAATCCCGACGGGTCGGCCACCGTGCTCGAAGCGTTCGACGGCGAGTTCGGCGACGCGCTGGGCGGGTTCGGCGCGGGCGTCTACGAGATCACTGCTTCGTTGGATCGTCCTTTGGGTTCACGCAGGTGAGCTGGTGCGGGTCGGTAGGGGCGCGTCAGGAGGTCTGACCGGCTTCACCGCCCGACCAGCGCCGCGAGGCGTACGCGGGCACTGTCCGCATCCAGTCTCAGCGACGGCTCGGCGCGCTCCCGCAGCGCCACGAACCGCCGCCAGTCGCGCAGCGCGGTGGCCGTGTCGCCCGCCTGTTCGGCGATCCGCGCGCCCTCGCGCAGGTAGGTGGACCAGTAGACCGGGCTCACGGGGAGCGCCACCCGCACGCGCCCGATGGCCCGCGCCGCACCGGGCAGGTCGCCGATCGACTCGCGGAGCCGTGCCGTCACCAGGTTGGTCAGCGGCCAGTCGTTCATGACGTCGCTCGCGATGTAGATCGAGTCGGTCCGTTCCAGCAGCCGCCGCGCGCTCGCGGCATCGCCGTCGCGCCAGGCGAGCCATGCGTCGAGCAGCCCGGCGCACATCAGCCGGTCGTCGTCGTTGAACGCCTCGTCGTCCGTGGTCCGCTCGCCATCGAGCCGGGACGCCCAGGCGCGCACGCCGGAGCGGTCGCCGCGGTGCATTGCCCAGAAGCCGAGCCGGCAGTGGCCGCGCACCTCGTGGCCGGGCGCGGGCCCGGCGGCTTCGCGCCGCTCGCCCGTCTCGGCGGAGAGCGCCCGCACGTCGGCCGCGGCCGCGGTCGTGTCGCCATCCCAGAAGAGCGCGTCCTCGACGCGCGTGAGCCGCGCCCAGCCGGGAAACGCCGGCGTGGAGCCGAGACTGTCGGTCAGCGCCAAGGCCGCCGCGGGCCGGCCGGAGTTGAGCAGCCAGTCGCGGCGGTACAGCCGAGCCCGCCAGAGCTTCGGCCCCGTGACGGCACGGCGCTCGAGCTCGCGCAAAGCGAGCTCCACGTCGCCCAACCCCACCGCGTCCGCCTGGGCATTCCCGGCGAGCCACAGGATCGCGTCGTCGCTCCAGCGGTCGAGCGTGGCGCGCTGGTGCCGGACCATCGCCGAGTCTCCCATCGCCACGCCGAGCCGCCAGCGCAGGTAGGGCGAGCGATCGCCCGGGACGGTGTCCTGCGCCAGCCAGCGCTGCGCGAGGGCGCGCAGCCCCGTCGTGTCGTCGAGCCACAGCTTGGCCATGAGCAGGTGGTCGAGCGGGAGCACCCAGGACGGGTCGAGCTCGAGCGCGCGGCGGAAATTTGTTTCGGCACGTGCCACCGGATTGGGGATGTCGTTCACGCCGCCGTCGTGGAGCTGGTTGTCTCCCAGCTCGAACCAGGCGTCAGGCACCTCCGGCGCCGCGGTTACCGCGTCCTGCCAGGCGGCAATGGACGAGATCATGGACGAGGGCTCGGGGTATCGGGGACCCAGCCTCGCACGAAGGAGGATGCGGCCCTTGGCGCTGAGCCGCGCGCGGTTGTCCCACGCGAGGCGCCGGGCGCGCTGCGCGATCTCCTCATCGCCGTACCTGAAGGCCACGCCGATCTGATCGAGCGCGGCGAGCGCGAAGGTGGAGTCGTCCTGCAGCGCCTCGCCATATGCCGCCGAGGCGTCCTCGTAGCGGCCCTGGCGGTCGGCCGCCTTCCCGCGGAGATAGGCGGTAATCGCCTTGGCCGAGGAGAGCTCGCCGAGCGACGGAAGGACGGCGGCCTCGCCCGCGAGGAGCTGCGCGGCCAGCCGGTCCACCAGCACCGGGAGCGAGTCGGCGCTTCCCGCCGTCTGGGCCTGGAGCGCACGGCCGCCGCGGTCGGTGCGGCGAAGCGTGGCGCTCAGCTCCACGTTCGCGCCCGAGCGGACCAGGCTGCCGTCGAGCACCCGGCCCGCGCCGGTGCGTCGGGCGGCGGCATCGGCCATGTCGGGCGTGATCGCCATGTCGGACCGGTAGTGCAGCGCCGCGAGGATCTGGCGCGGCGGCACCGCGCGTGGGCCCGCCGAGCCGTCGAGCTTGACCGCGAGCAGGTCCACGATCCCTTCGCCCAGGTAGTCGAGCGACTGATCGGGCGCGGTGACGCGGAACGGGAGCACGGCGACGGTATTCGGGTCGAGCGCGACATCGCCGCCCGTCCCCCGTCCGAACAGCCGCGCGCCGAGCAGCGCAGCGGCGCCGGCAACGAGGAGCCCGGCCGCCGCGACCACGACCCGGCGCCGTCGCGGCCGCGCGCTCAGCGCCGCGGGAAGCTCCCCCGAGAACGCCGGCACGGCGGCGAGCGCCGTCACCAGCTCCTCGGCGCTCCCGTACCGGTCGGCCGGCGACTTGGCGAGCAGCCGCTGGAGCACGATGTCCACCGCCGGCGGCACCGTCTCCCGGAGCCGGCGGGCGGAAGGAATGGGATCGGTCAGCCGCTTGGCTACGATCGCCTGCGCGGTGGGCCCGGTATAAGGCGGCTCGCCCGTGAGCAGCTCGTAGAGCACGCAGCCCAGGCTGTACAGGTCCGTCCGGCCATCCAGCATGCCGGTCCCCATCGCCTGCTCGGGACTCATGTAGGCCGGCGTGCCCAGGGCGAGACCGGTCTCGGTGAGCCGCTCCGTCGCGCCCACCTCGAGCGCGCGGGCCACCCCGAAGTCGGCGAGCAGCGCGTGCCCCGCGCTCAGCAGGACGTTCTCGGGCTTGATGTCGCGGTGGATGATCCCCTGCCCGTGCGCATATGCGAGCGCATCGGCCAGCTCGGCGGTCCAGCGGAGGGCGTCGGGGAGCGGCTGCTGGCCCTGGTGGCGGAGGCGGTCGCGAAGGGAGTCGCCGTCGATCAGGGGCATGGTGTACCAGAGGAGAGTCGCTGGTCGTTGGTCGTTGGTCGTTAGACCTTCACCAGCGACTAACGACTCACGACTAACGACTGCCTCGCCCGAATCCAGCACCGTAAGAATGTTCGGATGCTGCAGGCGAGCCGCCCACCGTACCTCCCGCAGAAACCGCTCCGCGCCGAGTGAGGCGGCGAGCTCCGGACGGAGCACCTTCAGGGCAACGGGGCGGTCGTGACGGAGATCGTGCGCTCGGTAGACGACCGCCATCCCGCCGCGGCCGAGCGGGCCGTCGATGCGGTAACGGCCGTCGAGGGCGGCCGAGAGGTGGGTGATCGGGTCGAGCAGCGGAGGGGTCCGGTCCGGGATGCCTCAACATTACAGTCCGGTCGGTCAGGCGGCCACCCACCCGCCCCATACCTCTCATCCCGGCTTCATCGTCCCCTCATGCACCGGCTGGTACAGTGGGCCGATCGCGGTGGCGCGCTCCCGCGGCCGCCGCGTTTCCCCCGTTCGAAGGAGTCCCAGCATGGCTACCGCCGCCAAAGCCCCCGCGGCCCCGGGCCTTCCCAAGGCCGCCGCGCAATTCAAGACCTCCGTGCCCATCCGGACGCGCTACGACAACTGGATTGGCGGCGAGTATACGCCACCGACGCGCGGCCAGTACTTCATGAACCCGAGTCCCATCACCGGGCAGCCGCTCTGCGAGGTGGCCCGCTCGACGCATGAAGACGTCGACAAGGCGCTCGATGCCGCCCACGCGGCCGCCCTGAGCTGGAACGCGACCTCGGCTGCCTACCGGGCCAACATCCTCAACCGGGTCGCCGACCGGATCGAGGCCAACCTCGATACCCTGGCGTTCATCGAGACCGTCGACAACGGCAAGCCGATCCGCGAGACCACCCACGCCGACCTCCCGCTCGCGGTGGACCACTTCCGCTACTTCGCCGGCTGCCTGCGCGCGCAGGAGGGCGGGATCTCGCAGCTCGACGATGATACCGTCGCCTACCACTTCCACGAGCCGCTCGGCGTCGTGGCCCAGATCATTCCGTGGAACTTCCCGCTGCTCATGGCGACGTGGAAATTGGCGCCGGCGCTCGCGGCAGGAAACTGCGTGGTGCTCAAGCCCGCCGAGCAGACGCCGGTCAGCATCATGGCGCTCATGGAGCTGATCGCCGACATCCTGCCCAGCGGCGTGGTCAACGTGGTGCAGGGCTTCGGGGTCGAGGCGGGCAAGCCGCTCGCGAGCAGCCCGCGGGTGGCCAAGGTCGCCTTCACCGGCGAGACCACGACCGGCCGGCTCATTATGCAGTACGCCTCCGAGAACCTGATCCCGGTGACGCTCGAGCTCGGCGGCAAGTCGCCCAACATCTTCTTTGCCGACGTGATGGCGGCCGACGACGACTTCTTCGACAAGGCGCTCGAAGGATTCGCCATGTTCGCGCTCAATCAGGGCGAGGTCTGCACCTGCCCGTCGCGGGTGCTGGTGCAGCAATCCATCTACGACCGCTTCATCGAGCGCGCGGTGGCGCGGGTGCGGCAGATCGTGGAGGGCAACCCGCTCGAGCCGGCGACCATGATCGGCGCCCAGGCCTCCAGCGACCAGCTCGAGAAGATCTTGAGCTACATCGAGATCGGGAAGCAGGAAGGGGCCGAGGTGCTGACCGGCGGGGCCCGCCGGATCCACGCGGGCGAGCTGGCCGAGGGCTACTACGTCCAGCCCACGGTGTTCCAGGGCCACAATCGGATGCGGATCTTCCAGGAGGAGATCTTCGGGCCGGTGGTGAGCGTCACCACGTTCAAGGACATGGACGACGCGCTCTCGATCGCCAACGATACCCTGTACGGGCTCGGCGCCGGCGTCTGGAGCCGTGACATGAACACCTGCTACCGGATGGGCCGCGGGATCAAGGCCGGCCGGGTGTGGACCAACTGCTATCACGCCTACCCCGCGCATGCGGCGTTCGGCGGCTACAAGCAGTCGGGGATCGGCCGGGAGAATCACCGGATGATGCTGGAGCACTATCAGCAGACCAAGAATCTGCTGGTGAGCTACAGCCCGAAGAAGCTCGGGTTCTTCTGATCGTCGTGAGTCGTGAGTCGTGAGTCGTGAGGTCG
>DASUXW010000224.1:0-9132 GCA_036377715.1 Gemmatimonadales bacterium | reverse complement strand
CTCACGCAGCGGGTCAACGAGCTCACGCCCGACTGCAGCACCAGCGTGATCCTCGGCTATTTCTTCGGTCTGGATCTGCTGCCGTCGCAGGCGCACTCCAACGACGGCGAGATCTTCTACGGCGTCGTCCCGGGGACGGCTACGCCCCAGTGCACGATCAGCAAGACCTTCGCGAAGGCCAACCTGCCGGGCGTGTTCGTGCACGAGTTCCAGCACATGATCAGCTTCAACCAGCACGTGCTGGTACGAAACGGAACCACCGAAGACACCTGGCTGAACGAAGGCCTCTCGCACTTCGCCGAGGAGCTGGCGGGCCGGCAGATCCCGGACGCGCTCTGCCCCGACTTCGACAGCTGCGAGAGCCAGTTCCTCGGCGGCAACATCAACAACGCCTTCATGTACCTGGAGAACCCGGAGGCCAACTTCCTGGTGGAGCCAGGCAGCTCGGGGGGCACGCTCGAGGAGCGCGGCGCCAACTGGCTGTTCGTCCGCTGGTTCGCCGATCATTTCGCGACCTCGGAGCCGCTCGCCCCCGAGGCCACGCGGGCTCTGGTGCAGACCAACCGTGTGGGGAGCGCGAACGTGGCGGCCGTGGCCGGCGCTGACTTCGGTCAGCTGGCGTCGCAGTGGCAGATGGCCAATTATCTCGACAACCTGCCGGGGTTCACGCCGTCCAGCGACCGGCTCCAGTACACCACCATCGACTTCCGCAATCTGTTCCTGGTCAACTTCCAGAACGGAGCATTCGACAAGCCCTACCCGCTGGTCCCCGACAGTCTCCGGACCGGCAGCAGCTACCAGCACACCGGGATTCTGCGCGGCGGGTCGGGCAAGCACCTCCGGATCATCCAGTCGCCCGGATCGGCTGAGGTGGACGTGCGGCTCACCGCGCCCGACGGGACCAGCCCCGTCGCGAGCACGGCGCTGCCGCGGATCGCTCTCGTCAGGGTGCGGTGAAGCGCATGGTGTTCCTGGTCGTGGTCGCCGCCATCTTCGCGGGCTACGGCACCGCGTACCTGGCGAGCGACGACATCCGCTACCTGACGCGCGCCGGGATCGAGGAGACCCGGATCCTCCAGGCCCGGCGCCCCATCGCCGATCTGGTGGCCGATCCCCACACCGACCCGGCGCTCCGGGCGGAGCTGGGCCTGGTGCTCGAGAGCCGCGACTACGCCGCGAAGCTCGGCCTCGAGGCGAAGGAGACCTATACCACCTACGCCGATGTCGGCCGCGACACGCTCCTGCTCGTCCTGCAGGCCGCCCCGCGCGACTGCATCTGCCCGTATACCTGGAAATACCCCATCGTCGGGCGCATTCCCTACAAGGGCTTCTTCGATACGAAGGCCGCCCGCCGCGAGGCCGACAAGCTGGCGGCGCGGGGATACGACATCTGGCTCCGCCCCTCGGGCGCCTTCTCCACGCTGGGCTGGTTCAACGATCCGCTGCTCTCGACGGCCGTGACGGCCGATTCGGTCGAGCTGGCGGCGACGGTCTTTCACGAGATTGCGCACAACACCCTCTACGTGAGGAGCGCCACCCCGTTCAACGAGAGCTACGCCCAGTTCGTCGGCTACCACTCCGCGCAGTCGTTCTTCCGCGACAAGGGCGATACGCTGCTCGCCCGGCGCGCCGCCGACCGCTGGCACGACGAGATCGTGCTCGGCGAGTTCTACGCCGGCCTCGTGGCGCGCCTGCAGGCGCTGTATGACACCCACCCCGATTCGGCGGCCCTCGAGCAGGGCCGGGCCGAGGCCGGCGCCTGGGCTCGCGCCCAGCTCGAGGGCCCGCTGCGCGACCGGCTCCGCACGTTCACCATCGGGCGCGTGCCCGAGCGGCCGGTCAACAACGCGCGCCTCATCAGCGCCCGGATCTATCGCACCCGGCTCGACCTGTTCGACCGCTGGTTCCGGGAGCATGACCGCGACATTCGCCGGAGCGTCGCCGCGCTCGACGAGCTGATGCACGACGTGCCCGGCGACAGTGCCTACGCGCGGCTCGAGGCCGCCGTGGGCGACTCGGCCTCCGTCGCGCCCTGAGCGGTACCGTCCGAGCCGTTGGTCAGCCAGGGCACGATCTTGCCCTTCGCGAGCTCCTGGGCCAGATGCTTCACCCCGTGCGCGAGATCGGTCGCGGCGTCTCTCGCGAAGCGGCCGGGGTGCCCGGCGCCCAGTGCCGGCGCGTCCTCCCGCCATTGCCCGCCGGCCGGGGCGACACCCACGCCGAACTCGTAGACCAGCCTCCCTCCCAGATACGCCGAATAGGCCAGCGCGCCGATCCCGGCGAGCCCGAGCCCCAGGTAGGTGACCGAGGGCCGGTCCCGCTTCGAGCGCCAGAGCGCCATGAGCCCCGTCATTACCGTCGCCGCGAGGTTGATGTTGCGGTGCGTGATGAGCATGTCCATCGTGGAATCGTGGACGTTGACTTCCTCCTGCGCGATGAGTCCGGTCGCCGCCGAGACGGCGGCGCCGGCGGCGGCCAGGGCCATGCCTCGCCGCCCCGCTTCGAGCAGGTCGCGGTCCCCGGTCGCCCGTCCCGCGAGGTCGGCGCCGATCGCGATCGGCACCAGCGCGATCGGCAGGTGCACGAGAGCGGGGTGGACCTCCTGGAGTCGGATGGTCATGATGTGCTCCGTTGGTTCGCGGATGGGTGAATGACGATGCCCGCACCGGCGGATCGTTCGGCCGGTGCGGGCATCGTGCTGCCTCGGTTGCGACTACTGGCTCGTGTCGCTGGTGCTTTGCTGGCTCGTCGAGCTGCTGGTGTCGCTGTTCTGGTGCCTGCCCGACATGCCACTGGTGTCGCTCATCCCCGACTGGCCGGCGCTGTCGGCCGCGCCGGTCACGCCCGCCTTGCTCGCGGTGTCGCTGCCCGGGTGCATGCGCTGACTGGCCTTGTGCGGCTTCCGGGTCGAGGTATCACCCACCTTCGTGGTGTCCGGCGCGTTGCCCTGCGCCGCCGCGCCCGAGGTATCCTGATTCTGCTCGGCGCCCGTGCTGTCGTTCCAGCTGCTGTCGCTGTAGACGCCGGTCACCCGGCCCTTCACGTGCTCGGTGTCCTGCGGGATTCCCGAGTCCGGCAGCACGTTGCTGGGCCGCTCCATGCCCCGGTAGCCCGGCGGGTTCTGCGCGGCGTTGGTGTCCACCTTGTAGCCCCACATCGAGTCGGGCTTGCCCTGGGCGCTGGTGTCCACGCCGGCCGCGCCCTGATACGCGGAGGTGTCGGGAGAGGTACGTGCGTTCGAAGTATCCTGCGCCGCCAGAGGCGCGACGGCCCCGACTGCCAGCGCCGCGCTCAATGCGGTGATTTGAAGTCCGGTCATCCTGCCTCCTGCCTGCACGGGATTGGGCTCGGCCGCCTTTGCGGCCGTCCGCCTCCCGTATCCACGGGCTTGGACGGTACCGGACGCGGCAGGGGGGAGCCGTGAGGCAGGTCACCCATATACTATTCCGGCCATGGACACCTCCTTCGTGACTCGCGAGCGGGAGCGCATGCTCGCCGAGCTCTCCGCCTTCCTCGCGATTCCCAGTGTCAGCGCGTTGCCGGCCCACCGGGCCGACTGCCGGCGCGCGGCCGAGTGGCTCCGCGCCGAGCTGGCCCGCCTGGGCTGCCCGACGGTGCAGCTGGTCGAGGGCGACGGGCACCCCGTCGTCTGGGCGGAGAGCCCTGCCGTCCCCGGCCGGCCCACGCTGCTCATCTACGGCCACTACGACGTCCAGCCGCCCGATCCGCTCGACGAATGGGTCACGCCGCCGTTCGAGCCGACCGTGCGCGACGGCCGGCTCTACGCCCGGGGAGCGGCCGACGACAAGGGCCAGGTCTACTGCCTGCTCAAGGCGTACGAGGGTGTGCTGGACGACGCGCGCAAGCCGCCGCTCAACGTGCACTTCCTGTTCGAGGGCGAGGAGGAGAGCGGCGGGCACGTCATCTCCGACCTCCTGCACGCTGAGCCGGAGCGGACCCGGGCCGACGCCGCGCTGGTGTGCGACATGTCGTACTACGCGCCGGGCTGGCCCGCGGTGTACACCGCGCTGCGGGGGATGTGCTACGCTGAGATCTCGGTCCGCACGCTCAAGCGCGACCTCCACAGCGGCACCTACGGCGGCGTCGCCCCGAACGCCATCGAGACGCTGGTCCGGATCCTCGCCGGCCTCAAGGACGAGCACGGGAAGATCCTGATCCCCGGCCTGTATGAGGCTGTGCGCCCACCCAGCACGGAGGAGCTCGATGCCTGGCGCCGGCTGCCGTTCGACGAGGGCGAATTCCTCCGCGAGGAAGTGACCGGCCGCGCGCTGACGGGCCTTCGCGACCGCACGGTCTTCGAGCGGGTCTGGGCCCTCCCCACCTTCGAGATGCACGGGATCAAGGGCGGGTTCGTCGGCGAGGGCGCCAAGACCGTCATCCCGGCGCAGGCCACGGCCAAGGTGAGTCTGCGACTGGTGCCGGGGCAGCGCTACGAGGACGTGAGCCGCCAGCTCACGCGCGCCGTGGCGGCGCTCGCGCCGGCGTGGGCCGACGTCAAGGTGACCCTGCTGCACGGCGGCGACCCGGTGCAGGTGGACGTGAGCGATCCCGCCTTCGCCGTGCTGGACGAGGCCTTCGCGGGGGTGACCGGACGCACGGCGGTGCGGGTGCGCGCCGGCGGCTCGATTCCCATCATCCCGGAGCTGGGCCTGACCGGCGCGCCGGTGCTGCTGACGGGCATCGGGCTCCCCGACGACGGTCTCCACTCCCCCAATGAAAAACTCGATCTCGCTCAGCTCTGGAGCGGGATCGAGATCTTCGGTCGGTTCTTCGAGCTGTTGGCCGAGCGGGGCGGGGCTACTCGTCCTCCTCGGGCGTGACCCGCTTGACGGGGCCGGAGTAGCGCGCCTCCGTCCGGGCGTGCAGCTCGTCGATGCCGATGAGCGCGCGCACGCTCGCGATGACGCCGGCCACCACGTCGTCGGCCCAGTACGGATCGGGCCGCTCGCCTTCGGGCAGCTCGGCGGCGCAGCTCTCCAGGTAGCGGATCGCTGTGGTGATCCACTCGGTCTGCGCGGAGTCCACGATGGCCCAGGAGCCCGTGGAGCGGAGCTCCATCTCCTCGAGCGCCTTGAGGTGCGACTCCACGCCCGAGGTCACCGGCGCCGACCGAAGCCGGTCGGCCACCTGCGAGAGGACGGCGCGACGCTCGCTCTCCTGCGGTTCGGGCAGCGGCGCGAGATAGTGTCGTTGATCGGCCACCATTTCCGCCAGCCGGATGCACACCGCTCGAATCGCGGGCGTCAGCGCTCCGGGCGCTTCCCTCGACCAGCTCTCCGCTGCGCGGAGGATGTCCCGGATCCGCTCTGCCGCCTGCGCCTCGGGCGTGGGCCGTCGGGGCGATTCAGCCATGCTAGACAGGAAAACCGGGTTGGGCGGGAAAAACAAGCGCTCGCGGCGGCTAGCGCGGGCCTCGCCGCATGCGCGCCGGGTCCGGTCGCCCGTAGCGCTCCTCGCGCCAGGGGTCGCCCCTCATGTGGTACCCATTGCGCTCCCAGAACCCGGGCTCGTCCTCCGCGAGCAGCTCGAACCCCGTGACCCACTTGGCGCTCTTCCAGAAGTACAGATGGGGGACCAGGAGCCGCACCGGGCCTCCGTGCTCGCGCGGAAGCGGCTCGCCGCCGTGGGTCAGGGCGAGCAGGTTCTCGGGACGATCGAGGTCGCCGAGCGGGAGGTTGGTGGTGTAGTCCTCTTCGGCGTGGACCAGTACGTAGCGCGCGTCGGGTCGCGGCCCCGCGCGCTCGAGCACCGCCTGGACCGGCACTCCGCCGAACGTGTTGTCGAACCGGCTCCAGCGGGTCACGCAGTGGATGTCGCAGATCGTCTCACGACGCGGCATCGCCAGGAGGTCGGTCCAGGAGAGTGACAGGGGATGCTCCACGAGGCCCGTCACTTCGAAACGCCAGGACGCGAGGTCCACGGAGGGGACCGTGCCGTAGTGCAGGACCGGCCACTTGCGGGTCACGATCTGACCGGGCGGGAGGCGCCCGGGCCCGGCGGTGCGCAATGGGCTCATCGCGGGTGCAGCGCCGGATCGGTGACAACGTCGGCCTCGGCAATCCGGTCCACTGCGGCATAGCCGAACGCGAGCCCGAACGCGCCGATGACCGCGCCCCGTGCTCTCGCGCCGAGTTCAGGCGGCGCACCGTCCCGCAGCTCCGTCGCCACGCTGGTCATGACCACGTCCTGAATGCCGCACGGGACGATCAGATCGAAGGCCCGCAGGTCGTTGGTCACGTTGAGCGCGAAGCCGTGAAAGGTGACCCACTGCTTCACGTGCACGCCGATGCTCGCGATCTTCCGCCCGCCGGTCCACACGCCCGTCAGGCCCGGGTTGCGCTCGGCATGGATGCCCAGCTCCCCGAGCCCCGCGATCAGCGCCGCCTCGAGCTGCCGCAGATACCAGTGCAGGTCTTCCCGGTGCTCGCTCAAGTGCAGGATGGGGTAGCCCACGAGCTGCCCGGGCCCGTGAAAGGTCACGTCGCCCCCGCGCTCGACGTCGACGACGTCCACGCCGCGGCGGCGCAGCTCGGCGGGCGCGAGCGGCAGACTGGTCGGACGGGTACCTCGGCCCAGCGTCACCACCGGTTCGTGCTCGACCAGTACCAGCAGATCCCGGTCGAGCTCGCCCGCGAGCCGGCGACGGCAGAGGGCGCGCTGGAGCTCGAGCGCCTCCAGGTAGCCGCGCCGGCCGAGATCGAGTACCCCGAGCCGCGCGCTCACGGCACCATCGCCAGCCGGCGCGACCACCGGCCCAGCACCAGGGCAAGCACCAGGGCGGCGGCAGCGAGCACGGCGAGCCCTGCCCAGCCGGCAAGCTGGTGCGCGGGGATGCAGAGCAGCATCGCCAGCACCGTTGCGAACGCGCTCACGATCGAGAGCCCCCCGCGCCGGTAGAGCGACAGGATCGGCGCCAGCAGCCACCAGGCGACGACCCCCGCCGCCAGCAGGCCGCCGACAGTCCCGAGCATCAGGAGATACAGGGCGGGACCCTCGCCCGGATTGGCGGCCGGCGCGGCGCCGCGCAGCCGATCCACGCCGATCAGGGCCAGACTGATGACGGCGAGGCCCACCGCCACGGCGGCGCCCATCGCGGAGGCCACGAAGCGCGCCGGGCCCACGCTCAGATGTGCAGCACCCGGCCCATCGAGTCGAGCGCGGCTTCGGCGACGGCCTCGGAGAGCGTGGGATGCGCGTGGATGGCCAGGTCCACTTCCTCGACCGTGTACTCGTTCTCGCGGGCCACGGCGAGCTCATGGATCAGCTCCGAGGCGTGGCTCCCGACGATGTGCGCGCCCAGGATCTCGCCGTATTTCCGATCGCGGATGATCTTGACGAAGCCGTCGGTCTCGCCGGTGCTGCGGGCCCGGCCGTTGGCGCTGAAGGGAAACCGGCCCACCTGGAAGTCGAGCTTCTGCTCCTTCGCCTGCTCCTCGGTGAGGCCGATACTCGCCACCTCCGGATGGCAGTAGGTGACGCTGGGGACGTTGTCGTACCGGATCGGGTGCGGGTGCTGCCCCGCGACGAGCTCCGCCACGTTCACGCCTTCACGACTTCCCTTGTGCGCCAGCATCGGCGGCCCGGCGACGTCGCCGATGGCGTAGAGGCCGGGAGCCGTGGTCTGGAGCGTGGTCGCGTCCACGCGGATGAATCCGCGCTCGTCCAGCTTGACGCCGGCCGCCTCGAGCCCGAGACCCTCGGTGTTCACCGCGCGCCCCGCCGCCATGAGGACCTTCTCGACCTCGAGCGTTTCCTTCTTCCCGCCGGCCTCGAGCTCGAGCGTCACCTTGTCGGACGCCAGGGTGGCCCTGGTGACCTTGGCCCCGGCGTGAATCGTGATCCCACGCTTCCGATAGCTCTTGGCCAGCGCGTCGGACGCCTCGGCGTCCTCGAGCGGGAGGATGCGCGGCAGCGCCTCGATCAGGGTGACCTTCGTCCCGAAGGCGTTGAAGATATCGGCGAACTCGGTCCCGACGGCGCCCGCGCCGATCACGGCCAGCGTCTTGGGCACCTCGGTGAGGAACAGCGCCTCGTCCGAGCTGATCACCGTCGTCCTGTTGAGCTCGAGCCCGATCTGCGGGATCCCCTTCACCCGGGACCCGGTGGCGATGACGACCGCCTTCTTGGCCTGATAGGTGTCGTTCCCCACCTTGACGGTGCGATCCTTCCCCAGCGTGCCGGTGCCGCGGACGACCGTCACCTTGTGCTTCTTCATCAGGAACTCGACGCCCTTCGAGTTCTGCTCCGACACCTTCCGCGACCGGCGCATCGCCACGCCGTAGTCGGTCTTGACGCTGCCGACCTCCACCCCCAGCTCCTTCGCGTCGTGCGCCACCAAATTGGCCACGTACGCGCTGTGCAGCAGCGCCTTGGTCGGAATGCACCCGATGTTGACGCACACGCCGCCGAGCTTGTCGCGCTCCACCACCGCCGTCGCGAGCCCGAGCTGGGCCGCCCGAATGGCGCAGACGTAGCCGGCGGGGCCGCCGCCGAGGATGAGGAGGTCGAAGCTGGTTGCCACGGATGCTCCGGAAAAGGGTGAACGGTGAACGGTGAACGGTGAACGGTGAACGGTGACTGGGGTTGGGCGGCCCGTTCACCGTTCACTGTTCACCGTTCACCGTTTACCACACGATCGTCAGCGGGTTCTCCAGCATCCTCTTCACCGTCTTCAGAAACTCCGCCCCCGTCGCTCCGTCGATGACGCGGTGGTCGCAGGACATCGTGAGGCGCATCCGGCGGCGAACGGCGACAGCGCCGTCGTGCGCCACCGGCTTCTCGGCGATGCGCCCCACCGCGAGGATGCCGGCTTCGGGTGGATTGATCACGGCGGTGAACTCCTCGATGTCGAGCATGCCGAGGTTGGAGACCGAAAAGGTCCCGCCGGTGTACTCCTCGGGCCGGAGCCGCCGCTCGCGCGCGCGGGCCGCCATGTCCTGTGTCTCGGCCGCGATCTCGCGGAGCGACTTGAGGTCGGCGTGCCGGATGACGGGCGTGATGAGACCGTCTTCCACCGCGACCGCCATGCTCAGGTGCACCTCGTGCCAGTAGCGGATGTGGTCGTCCTGCCACCACGCGTTGCACGCCGGGTGCTGCCGCAGCGCCGCGGCC
>DASUXW010000223.1:0-8883 GCA_036377715.1 Gemmatimonadales bacterium | reverse complement strand
CGTCGTCAGAAGTCCTTCAAGGTACCGCTGGGTCCCACGGGCGTCAGGGGACTCTTGCGGCACGCTTCCTCAGGGCACAGCCGGCGCCCCGATCCGCGTCAGGGCATACAGCACCAATCCCACCAATCCCCCCACCAGCGTCCCGTTGATCCGGATGAACTGGAGATCGCGCCCCACCTGCAGCTCGATCCGGCGCGAGGTCTCCTCCGGGTCCCACGCGCTCACCGTCTGGGAAATCAGCTGCCCTACCTCCTGCCGGTGCTGCTCCACCGTGCGGAGCACCGCGCCGATGAGCCACTCGTCCAGCTTGGCCAGGAGCGCCTCGTCCTCGAGCGCCGCCGAGGCGAGTGCGGTGAGCCCGCGCTCGAGCCCGCCGGGCGCGCCGTGCTCCGCAGCCATGACTTGCCGATCGAGCACCTGCTTGAGCTCGCGCCAGAGCGACTGGGTCAGCCGCTCGCTGGTCGGGTCATCGAGCACCTGCTGCTTCAACGCCTCCGCGCGCGCGATCGCCTCGGGCGACTCCCGGAGCTGGCCGATCCAGTCGATCAGCAGGTCGTCGACCTGGCGGCGCAACGGATGACCGGGGTCGGCCTGCACGCCGAGGAGCGTCCGGCCGATTCCCTCGATGATGCGGTCGTGCATCCGCTCGTCCACGAACCGAGGCACCCACCAGGGGCTCTCCTCCCGGATGCGCTGGCGGATAAGGTCGTCGTTCTCGGTTACGAACCGCCAGAGCCCCTGCACCACCCGGTCGAGCAGCTGCTGGTGCCGGTCGTTGAGCGTGAGCAGGGTGAGCCCATCGGCCAGGACGGGGGCGATCGGGCGCGTCTTCAGCGGCTCGATCACCGTCCGCTCGAGGAACGCGTACACGTCCTCGTCCTTCACGACCGCCGCCGCGCCTTTGAGCACCCCCGCCGTCTGCCGCACCACCGCGCGCGCGTGCTCCGGCTCGTGCAGCCACTCGGCGCCGCGGCGGCTCAGCCTGGCCGCGCGCAGCTTGGCCCCCAGCACCTCGGGCGAGAGGAAGTTGTTCTGGACGAAGTTGCCCAGGCTGCGGCCGATCCGGTCCTTGCGCTGGGGAATGATCGCGGTGTGGGGAATCGGGAGATTGAGTGGATGCCGGAAGAGGGCGGTGATGGCGAACCAGTCCGCCACGCCGCCCACCATCCCCGCCTCAGCCGTGGCGCGGACGTAGCCGAGCCAGGGGTGCGCCGCCTCGAGCTGCCAGGCCACGACGAAGACGACCGCCATGAGCACGAGCAGGCCGGTGGCACGCCGCTTCATGCGGTCGAGCTGAAGCCGTTTGGTCTCTGCGTCGGTGACTTCGGGAATCACGGGTGAAACCTACACGGGCCGACCGCTCTTGACGGCCACTTGAAAACCCGGGCGCAGCTTGAATCGGGCTCCTTGACAGCGCCGGATTTCGGGGTGCACACTAGCCGGCCGGCCGCCGTCCACACACCGGCATGTACTCGCGCAATAACCTGCACGCTGGTCCATCGCCGAGGTGGCGCATGGCTTCGCTTCGTCTGCTGACCGGTGCCGGCTGCACCTTGGCCGGGCTTGCGGCCCTGGCCCTGCTCCACGGGTGCCAGGACACCCCGGAACCGGCCGAGCCGTCGCTGGCCACCACGGTGATCCAGAAGACCCTGACCGTCTCCGGGGGCGGCTCGGGCAGCGGACTCGTCACCTCCAGCCCTGCCGGCATCAACTGCACCATCACCGCCGGCGTCGCGGCCGCCACCGGGTGCAACGCGCTGTTCGACAAGAGCATCACGGTCACCCTGACAGCGGCGCCGAGGGCCGGGCACTCCTTCCTGACCTGGCAGCTCTACTGCACGGGCACGGACCCGTGCCGCGTGCCGATGACGTCCAACCGGTCCGTGCGCGCTCGGTTCCTCAAGGGACCGTTCGCCATCCGGATCACGAGCGCGACCACGGGTGTGGGCAATGGTACGGTGAAGAGCCAGCCCGGGCTCACGCCGGTCATCAACTGTGTGATCACGAACGGCACGCCCGCTTCGACCGGCTGCTCGGCGAAGTACCCGGCGTACACGGACCTCGCGCTTACGGCGACGCCCGCGGCCGGGTTCAGCGGCGGGCTCGCCGGCCCATGCGCCGGCAGCGGGACCTGCCGTTTCAGCGTGGTCCAGGGGCTCACGATCCCCGCCGGATTTACCCGGGGCTCGAGCACGTTCGCGGTCCAGGGCCGGTGGGAGCCCTCGTTCCCGACGCCGGCGGTGGCCGTGCACATGCACCTCCTGCCCAACGGGAAGGTGCTCCTGTGGGGGCACAAGGGCGGATCGTACGAGTGGGACCCGGCGAGCCCCGGCTCGTTCGCTTCTTCGAGCAAGACGTTCGAGATCTTCTGCAGCGGCCACACCCTCCTGCCCGACGGGCGACTGCTCGCGGCCGGCGGGCACATCGATGCCGATCGCGGACTTCCGTACGCCTCGGTCTTCGACCCGGGAACCGGCGTCTGGACCAACACGAGCCCCATGGCGTGGGGGCGCTGGTATCCGACCACCACCATCCTGCCCGACGGTGAGCTCCTGGTGACGGCCGGCGCCGACCAGAACGGCGCGATGGTGGCGTTGCCGGAGATCTGGAACGGCAGCAGCTGGCGCAAGCTCACCGGCGCCAGTCTGGTGCTGCCGTACTACCCGAGGATGTTCGTCGCGCCCAACGGCAAGGTGTTCCTGGCCGGCCCCGGCCGCACCACGCGCTACCTCGACCCGAGTGGCACCGGCGCGTGGAGCGTCGTCGGCGACCGGATCGTGGCCGACCGCGAGGCGGGTTCGGCGGTGATGTACGCGCCGGGCAAGATCCTGATGGTGGGTGGCGGTGATCCGCCCACCGCGTCGGCCGAGGTGATCGATCTCAACCAGGGCTCGCCGGCGTGGCGCAGCGTCGCCGGGATGGCCTACGCCCGCCGCCAGATGAACGCGACCCTGCTCGCCGACGGGCGGGTGCTGGTGACCAACGGCAGCAGTGGCGCAGGCTTCAACAACCTCGATGCCGCCGTCCACTACGCCGAGCTGTGGGATCCGGCCACCGAGACCTGGACGACCATGGCCCGCGAGGCGGCCGGACGGGTCTATCACTCGACGACGCTGCTCCTGCCCGACGGACGGGTGCTCTCGAGCGGGAGCGGCGAGGGCGACGGGGTCACCTTCGGATCGAGCGAGCTGACCGCGCAGATCTTCACCCCGCCCTATCTGTTCAAGGCCGACGGCACCCCGGCGACCCGTCCGGTGATCGGCTCGGCGCCTGCCAGCCTGAGCTATGGGCAGACCATCACCGTGCAGACGGCCGATGCCGCCACCGTGACCCGCGGCACGCTCATCCGGCTCTCCTCGGTGACCCACGCCTTCAACGAGAGCCAGCTCATCTATCCGCTCACGTTCACGGCTGCCGGCGCCGCCACGCTCGAAGCCGCCGCCCCGGCCACACCCAACCTGGCCCCGCCCGGTCCGTACATGCTGTTCCTGGTGAATGGGAACGGCGTGCCCTCCACCGCCAGGATCCTCACCCTGGGCCCCTAGCTCAAAGCCGGTCTCCCGGTTATGCTTACGGGCTTATGTTCGACGAGCTGTCCGAGAAACTGAACGCGACGCTGACCCGGCTCACGGGGCGGGGCGTCCTGACTGAAGATGCGGTCAAGGAGGGGCTCCGGGAGATCCGCCGGATCCTGCTCGAAGCCGACGTGAGCTTCGACCTCACGCGCGAGTTTCTGGAGCGCGTGCAGGCTCGCGCGGTCGGAGTCACCGCACTCAAGGACGTGCGCCCCGGCCACCAGCTGGTCAAGATCGTCTACGACGAGCTCGTGGCACTGCTGGGCGAGAAGCAGGCGCCCATCGCCTACGCCACGGTGCCACCCACCGTGGTGCTGCTGGTGGGCCTGCAGGGCTCGGGCAAGACCACCACGGCCGGCAAGCTCGCCAAGCGGCTCAAGCTGGAGCAGAAGGCGCCGTTCATGGTGGCGGCCGACGTGTACCGTCCCGCCGCGATCGAGCAGCTCCAGACGCTCGGCCGCCAGGTGGACGTGGGCGTGTACGGCGATACCGGCTCGACGGACGTCGTCAAGATCGTCCAGCGGGGCATCGTCGAGGCGGGCAAGGCGCGGGCGCGGACCGTGCTGGTCGACACCGCGGGCCGGCTCCAGATCGACGACGAGATGATCAACGAGCTCAGGAAGCTCAAGGCCGCTGTCAAGCCGCACGAGATCCTGCTGGTGGCCGACGGGATGACGGGTCAGGACGCGGTCCGCATCGCCCAGGGCTTCCATGACGCGCTCGGCATCACCGGCGTCGTCCTGACCAAGATGGACGGCGACGCCCGGGGCGGCGCGGCGCTCTCGATCTACGGCGTCACCCGCGCGCCGATCAAGTACATCGGCGTAGGCGAAAAGCTCGACGCGCTCGAGCCGTTCCATCCCGACCGGCTCGCCGGCCGCATCCTCCAGCAGGGAGATATCCTCTCGCTGGTGGAGAAGGCGCAGACGGCGGTCGATGAGAAAGAGGCCGAGCGGCTGGCGAAGAAGGTCACCTCGAAGAAGGGCATGGACCTCGAGGACTTCCTCAACGCCATGCGGCAAATGCAGAAAATGGGTCCGCTCAAGAACGTGCTCGGCATGCTGCCCGGCATGAGCCCGGCCATGCTGCAGGCCGCGAAGATCGACGACAAGAAGCTCAAGCACGTCGAGGCCATCGTGCTCTCGATGACGCAGAAGGAGCGGTCCAACCCGGACGTCATCAACGGGCAGCGGCGGCTCCGGATCGCCAAAGGCAGCGGGCGCACGGTGCAGGAAGTGAACACGCTGCTCTCGCAGTTCAAGCAGATGCAGAAGGTCATGAAGAGCGTGGGAAAGACCGGGGGGATGGGCATGAAGCTCCCCTTTGGGCGTGGACCTTTCCCCGGTTAACCCAGGACACCAGGAACGGACATGGCAACTCGGATTCGCCTGCGTCGCGTCGGCCGCAAGAAGGTCCCGCTGTATCGTATCGTCGTCGCCGACCGTGAGTCGCCGCGCGACGGCCGGTTCATCGAGATCATCGGCACCTACGACCCGAGGGGCGCCACCGCGGCCGACAAGGTCCAGGTCGATGCCGACAAGGCGCGGCGCTGGCTGGCCAATGGGGCGACGCCGTCGGATACCGTGCAGTCGTTGCTCAAGAAGGCGGGGGTGTTCGCGAAGGAAGTCGTGAGTCGTGAGTCATGAGTCGTGAGCGGTGAGTCGCCGGCGAACGACTCACGACCCACGACTCACGACTCACGACTGATCGTCGGCCGCCTGAGAAAACCCCACGGCCTCAAAGGCGATATCGCGCTCTTCCCGATCACCGATGCTCCCGAGGTCGTGTTCGCGCCTGGGCGGTCGGTGTGGCTGGTGGGACTGGATGGGGAGATCGTGGCCGGACCGGTGACGATCGAGCGGAGCCGGGCGTATCACCGGGAATGGCTGGTCAAGTTCGCCGGCGCCGACGGGCGCGAGGCGCTGGAGCCGTGGCGGGGGCTCTTCCTGGCGGTGCCGGCCGCCGAGCTCGCGCCGCCCGATGACGACGAGGTCTACCTCCACGAGCTCGATGGGTTCGCGGTCCGGCTCCCCGACGAGACCCCGCTCGGCCTGGTGAGCGCGGTGTACGAGATGCCGTCGGGAGTCATGATCGAGGTCCAGGGGCCCAGGCGCGAGTTCCTCCTCCCGTACCGCAGGGAGTTCGTGCGCGAGGTGGACCGGGCAGGGCGGAAGCTGGTGGTGACGCCCCCGGAGGGGCTGATTTAGGGCGGACAGGCGGACGGACGGCCGCGAGCGGGGCGACCTCGGGAGCGAACGAGGAGCTGATGGCGGGCAGAGATGAAATGCCGAGCGAGAGCGCGGGCGCCTGCCCGTCCGCCCGTCCGCCCGTCCGCCTGACCGTCAATGTCGTCACCCTGTTCCCCGAGGTCATCGCCCCCTTCACGCAGGCGAGCATCCCGGGGCGGGCCGCGGCGGCGGGGCTGGTAACGTTCAATCTGGTGCAGCTCCGGGACTTCACCCACGACCGCCACGCCACCGTCGATGACTACGCGTACGGCGGCGGCGCGGGGATGGTGCTCAAGCCGGAGCCGTTCTTCGAGGCGGTGGAGAGCCTCGGACCCGTCGGCCCGGTGGTGCTGCTCTCGGCGCGAGGACGCCGGTTCGGGCACGACGATGCCGTGCGGTTCTCGTTGGGCGAGCGGCTCACGCTGCTGTGCGGCCACTACAAGGACGTGGACCAGCGCGTGGCCGACGGGCTCGCCACCGAGGAGCTCTCGATCGGCGACTTCGTGCTCTCGGGCGGCGAGCCGGCGGCGATCTGCGTGCTCGACGCGGTCGTGCGGCTCCTCCCCGGCGCCCTGGGCGACCACGAGAGCGCCAGCGGCGACTCGCACTACGAGGGCCTGCTGAGCCCGCCGAGCTACACGCGGCCGCCGGAGTACCGCGGGCTCACGGTGCCCGACGTGCTGCTCTCCGGCAACCACGCCCGCATCGAAGCGTGGCGCCAGGCGGAAGCGGAACGGCTGACGCGGGAGCGGAGGCCGGAAATGTGGGAGAAGTACAGTCGTGAGTCGTGAGTCATGGGTCGTGAGATGCGACCGGCGGGGCTCCCTCTCACGACTCAGGACTCACGACTCACGACTATCGACACGGAGATCTCGACAATGGAACGGCTAGCAGAGGTGGCCCGTGAGGGCTTGCGCACGGACATTCCTGCATTCGATCCGGGAGACACCGTTCGGGTCATGGTCCGGGTCCGCGAGGGCGACAAGGAGCGGCTGCAGGCGTTCGAGGGGCTCGTGATTGCCAAGCGCGGCGCGGGCGTCAGCGAGAACTTCACCGTCCGCAAGGTCTCGGCGGGCGTGGGGGTGGAGCGGGTCTTCCCGATTCACAGTCCCACCATCGCGTCCGTGGAGCTGGTGCGCCGGGGCCGCGTGCGCCGCGCCAAGCTCTACTACCTGCGCGCGCTGAGCGGCAAGGCGGCGCGCATCCGGGAGAAGCGCGAGGGCTGAGCGGTGCCCCCGCGCCCCTCGCTCCTCCGGGAACGGGCGGCCTGGGCCGACGAGGCCCTGCTCGTGGGGGTGGACGAAGCGGGCCGCGGCCCACTGGCGGGACCGGTGGTGGCCGCGGCCGTCGTGTTTCCCCCCGGCTGCCGCGCCGTTCGCGGGCTCCGCGACAGTAAGGTGCTCCCCGCGGCCGTGCGCCGGACGCTGGCGCAGCAGGTGCGATCCCGCGCGCTCTGCTTCGGCGTCGGTGCCGCTTCCACCCACGAGATCGATCGTCTCAACATCCGGGTGGCCACGGCGCTCGCCATGCACCGGGCGCTGGCCCGGCTGCTTTGCCGGGCGCCGCTCTCCGGCCGCTGCCCCCGGATCCTCATCGATGGCCTTCCCCTCCCCGAGGTGGGCTATCCGCACGACGCACTGGTGGACGGCGATGCGCACTGTCACTCCATCGCCGCCGCGGCCGTGATCGCCAAGACCGTGCGCGACCGCCTGATGGAGCGGCTCGCCGCGCGCTATCCCGGCTACGGCTGGGAGACCAACATGGGCTACGGCACCCCCGAGCATCAGGCGGCGATCCGCGCGCAGGGGCCCACGCGGCATCATCGGCGGAGCTTCGCGCCGATCGCGCAGCTCGCGCTGTTCTGAAGGGGGTCACGCCTCCTGGCGTAGCCCGACTCCCGGACCATTACATTCCGCCCGATGCGCTCAGCCATTTTCTGCGCCACGCTGACGTTGCTCCTCGCCGCGGCCCCGCTCACCGCACAGGGCAACGTCGAGCGCGTGGTGGGCGGCTGGCTCACCCCGTCGCACGACTACGACCTGATCCATCAGCGGATCGAAGTCCGCAACTTCGACTGGGACTCGACCGCGTTCGATGCCACGGTCGGCATCACGCTGGTCTCGCTCCGGCCCCGCCTCGATTCGGTCACGCTCGACATGGGCCGCCTGCTCGAGGTGCGCCGCGTCGCGCCCGCGCGCGGCTACGCTCGGCCGGGCGACTCGCTCGTGGTCCGGCTCGCCCGCCGGGCCGGTTTCGGCGATACGGTGCGCTTCACGGTGGAGTACCACGGACGGATCCGGCAGGGCTACGGGATCTACTTCTTCAAGGGCGACCGTCCGCACCAGCCGAAGCAGGTCTACACCGGCGGCGGCACCGACGGCAATCCACGCTGGCTCCCCACGTGGGGCGGCCCCGCCGACAAGGCCACCTGGGACCTGCTCGCGACCGTGCCCGCCCCGCTCACGGTGGTCTCCAACGGCCGCCTCGTGAGCGACCGGCCCGCCCCCGGCGGACTGCGCACCGTCCACTGGCGCCAGGAGAAGCCGGCGTCCACCTATCTCATCTCGTTCGCCGCGGCGCCCTTCGTGAAGCTCTCCGACCGCTGGCGCAACGTGCCGGTGGATTACTACGTCTATCGCGAGGACAGCACGCTCGCCCGGCCGGTTTTCGGCGTCACCCCCGACATGATGGAGACCTACAGCCGCCTCACCGGGGTGCCGTTCCCGTGGGTCAAGTACGCGCAGGTCACCGCCGCCGACTTCATCGGCGGGATGGAGAACGTGAGCGCGACGACACTGGTGGACTGGCTCCCTGACGCGCGCGCGCTGCGCGACCGGCCGTGGTACCGGCGCTCGCTCATTCCGCACGAGCTGGCGCACCAGTGGTTCGGCGATCTCGTCACCGCCGAGAACTGGGCCAACTACTGGCTCAACGAAGGGATGGCGGAGTTCATGCCGGGGCAGTACTGGGCCGAGAAGGAGGGACCGCACGCGGGGCAGGAGTACTACCTCGCCTCGTACGAGCGCTACATGGAGCTCGATGCCCGGCGTCGCATGCCGCTCGCCACCTACAACTCGAAC
>DASUXW010000222.1:0-2905 GCA_036377715.1 Gemmatimonadales bacterium | reverse complement strand
GACCTCGGCAAGATCGTCGCCTGGTTCGACCAGGGTGGCGCCCTCAAAGTCCCGGGCGACGAAAAGACCGAGCTCTGCTACAAGGGCTTCAGCGTGGTCCCCAACCTGATCGACACCGTCATCGAGTTCGGCCTGGCGCCGAAGTCCGACCACGCCACCGCCGTCGCGGCATGCGAGCTGGTCCTCGAAGGTCTGGCCGCCCAGAAGCGAATCAGTCGCAGCGAAGAGCTGGGCTACAGCCGGGCGAAGCCTGAGCGGAGGGAGCCGGGGTATGGGAAGGGGGGGATTTCGTTCGGGTAGGGGTGAGCGGTGAGCGGGCACGGCACACCAGCCCAATCCCGGTGTGCCGTGCCCGCTCACCTCTTACCGCTCACCGCATTGCGGTCCACCCCATCGCCCGCGCCCTTCCCACGATGACGTCAGTGACGCCTTCGAGGCCGAGCGCCCCGCTGTTCAGTACCATGTGGAAATTGGCGGGGTCGTTCCAGTCCCGCTTGTAGTGCTCGCGGTGATAGCGTGCCCGGTTCTTGTCGGTGTCGTCGAGGATCGAGGCGGCGCGGTGGGGGTCGCAGCCGAGCCGCTGCATGGTGGTGCCGATGCGGTAGGCGCGGGGGGCGACGAGCTTCACGTGGAGGGCGTCGGCCTCGCGGGCCAGCACGGCGGGCGCGGCGCGCCCGACGAGCACCACCCTTCCCTGGGCCGCCAACTCGGCCACGACGGTCTCGGTAATCCGCACCAGCTCCGTCTCCGAGAGGTCGGCCACGGTGACGGCGGAGGCGGGCGGAGGGAAGACCTCGGGCGTGGCGGCCGCGAGCGTCCGCGCCAGCCGCTCCACGAAGGTGGAGCAGCGCTCCTCGCGCTCGGCCACCTGCTGCGGCGGGAGCCCAGCCCGCGCCGCGACGGCCTCCACCAGCTCGTTATCCACCACCCGCCACCCGAGCG
The DNA here is from genome assembly GCA_036377715.1 of Gemmatimonadales bacterium. Taxonomy (GTDB): domain Bacteria; phylum Gemmatimonadota; class Gemmatimonadetes; order Gemmatimonadales; family GWC2-71-9; genus CAVVWJ01. Next base: position 1,963 of record DASUXW010000222.1, on the reverse strand, counting down.
CATCCGCCACCCGGCGGGCCACCTCCGACCCGCCGGCGCCATACTGCCGTGAAATGGTGATCAGCATGTATGTAAGATGAGGCTGGCACTGCGGATCGGCTAGATCGTCGGGAACCACGGAAGCACGGAAGGCACGGAAACGGCCACGGAGGGACTCGGGTCTGGAAGGGTTCCTCGGACCCGGACAACATCAAATTTGTTGGTGTTCGCCCCGCTCCCCGACGGTTTCCGGTGTCCGTGTCGCTTCCGTGCCTTCCGTGCTTCCGTGGTGAATCAGGTCCGGACGCGCCTCGATGCCCGCCTCGCTCTCCCGATCCGCCCGGGTCACCCTGATCCCTACCGTCACCGCCACCACGAAGCAGATCGCTCCTCCCAGCGCGAGCGACGTCCTCACCCCGAAGTGCTCCGCCACCCATCCCGCCTGGAGCGATCCGAGCGGGGCCATGCCGAGCACGACGAACGAGTAGAACCCCATCACCCGTCCGCGGAGCCAGTCGGGCGCCTCGAGCTGCAGCGTGGTGTTGGCGGCGATGCTGTTGAGCGCCATGAGCCCCCCCGTCACGGTGAACAGCGCCGCGGCCGACCAGAACCCGCGCGCGAACGCCGACGCGGTCAGCAGCAGCCCGAACAGCACCGACGACGCGAGCACCACTCTCCCCCGCTCCACCCGGCTCCCGAGCGCCGCCATGAGGATGGCCGCCGCCGCCGCGCCCACGCCCACCGCCGAGATGATCGCGCCGTACCCGCTCGCGCCCAGGTGCAGCACGTCCCGCGCGAACACCGGCATCATCACCATGAACGAGAACCCGAAGACGGCAAACGTCGCGATGATCGTCACCAGCGCCCGGGGCCAGCGGTTCCCGAACACGTACCCGAACCCTTCCCGCATCGCGTCCAGCGTCCGCGTCAGCTTGGGCTCGGCGCGGGGGCCGAGCCGCATCAGGAGCAGCCCCGTCACCACCGCGAGGTAGCTCGCCGCGTTGGCGTAGAAGCAGGCGGCGATGCCCACGGCCGAGATGAGCACGCCCGCCAGTGCCGGTCCCACTACCCGCGCCACGTTGAACGCGCTCGAGTTGAGCGCGATCGCGTTCATGAGATCGTCGCGCCCCACGATCTCGGAGATCATCGCCTGCCGCGTCGGCACCTCGAACGCCGCGAGCAGCCCGTAGAACGCCGCCAGCCCCATCACCCAGTGCACCGTGATCCGGTCGAACTCGGTCAACAGCCCGAGCAGCAGCGCCTCGATCATCATGAGCGACTGGAGGATCACCACCAGCCGGTGCTTGTTCACCCGATCCGCCACCACTCCGCCGTACAGGGTAAACAGCAGAATCGGCAGCGACCCCAGCGTCGTCACCAGCCCGACGGCAAACGCCGAGTTCGACAACTGCAGCACCAGCCATCCCCTGGCCACCGACTGCATCCAGGTCCCGCACTGCGAGATGAACTGCCCGGAGAGGAACAGCCGGAAGTTGCGGTTGCCGAGGGCGGGGAAGGTGGGGGCGGGCACGGAGGCAAGTTAACGGTGAGCGGTGAGCGGTGAGCGGGAATGGCACACCGAGGTTGGCTTGGTGTGCCATTCCCGCTCACCGCTCACCGTCTACCGTCTCCCAAGGCGCTCCGTTATCCATTAGACCATGCGCTTCACCACGTACTCCAAGTACCACCCCGAGCTCGCCGACGCCGTCAATCTGCAGGGGCTGCTCGATCAGTTGAGCGATTTCCTGCTGCAGAGCGGGTTCGCTGGCGGGGCACCGTCGTTCTGGCACGACGATCTGCCCGAGGGTGAGCGGTCGCTGGAGGCGCTCCGGCAGGCGATCCTGCAGGCGCTCATGGACTCGGGGCAGCTCACCCCCGACATGCTCAAGGTGCTGCGCGGGGAGTCCACCGGCGACGCGGCGAACGACAAGGAGATCGAGCGGCAGCTCGGCGAGCTGCTCGACAAGATCGTCCAGCGGCTCAT
>DASUXW010000221.1:0-3724 GCA_036377715.1 Gemmatimonadales bacterium | reverse complement strand
GACCCCGACCTGGTCGAGGCGATCACCGCGGTCGGCAAGGTGCTCTGCTGGTACGAGTGGGACTTCGCCGGCGCGGAGCGGCAGCTCCGCCGGGCGGTGACGCTGAACGAGAACTACGCCGAGGCGCACTGGGCCTTCGGCAGCGTGCTCCCGACCGTGGGGCGGCTGTCCGAAGGCGTCGCCGAGATGCGAAAGGCGCTCATCCTCGATCCGCTGAACGCGATCTACAGCCGGTGGCTCAGCCGGCTGCTCCTGTTCGGCGGCGACTACCACGCGGCGATCGCACAGTCACGGAAGACGATCGACCTGAACGCCGACTACGCCTACGCGTATCTCGACATCGGCTCCGCCCATCTCGGCCTGGGCGACGCCGAAGCGGCCCTGCAGTGGTTCCAGCGGGGCCAGGGGCTCGAGACCAGCGTGCGGTCCTACGATGCCCTGATCGTGCGGGCGCTCGCGCCGCTGGACCGTCGCGAGGAGGCGGTCGAGATCCTGAACCGGCTGGAGGAGGAGTCGCGCCACCATTACGTGCGGGCCGAGATCCTGGCGATGGCTTACGCCGCGGTGGGCGATCTCGATCGCGCCTTCGACTGCCTCGAGCGTGCCTTCCAGGTCCGGTCCGCCGGGCTCATCTACCTGCACGTGGACCCCGGCTATCAGCCGCTCAGGGGGGATCCCCGGTTCGCTCGACTGGTAGAGCGGATCGGGCTGCGGTAGGGCGGTGGGTCGAGGGTAATCAACGCCGCGTGCCCTTGCTGCCCCAGTCCCCGGCCGGCAAATTGGCCCCTTGGCCTCCACCCGGTGCGGGCACCTCGCATGAGCCCATCAGCCGACCTGCCGAACGACCCCCCCGCCGCGCGGCGCCGGCGCGTCGACGCCCTCCTTGATGAGGCGCTCGACCTCGCGCCCGGAGAGCGCGCCGCGCTCCTCGCGCGCACCGCCCAGTCCGACCCGGAGCTCCGGCGCGAGGTGGAGGCGCTGCTCGCGGCCGCCGAACGGAGCGGCATAACGTCCGAGATCGCGGGGGCGGTCGCCGCCGCGGCGCACCGTACGCCGAGCATGCCGGACTACGAGATCCTGGAGCAGGTGGGCAGCGGCGGCATGGGCGTCGTCTACAAGGCCCGCGACCCGCGGCTGCAGCGGTACGTCGCGCTCAAGTTCCTCCCGCCGGTGTTGGGACTCGACCGGGAGCACAAGCGGCGCTTCCTCCAGGAGGCCCAGACCATCGCCGCGCTCGATCACCCGAACGTCTGCACCATCTTCGAGGTGGCCGAGCCCGAGGCCGGACAGCTCGTCATCGTCATGCCCTGGTACGAGGGCGAGACGCTCAAGCAGAGGATCGCGCGGGGACCGCTGCAGGTATCCGAGGCCGTGGACTTCGCCCTCCAGGTGGCGGCCGGCCTGGCCCACGCCCACGCGGCGGGGGTGGTGCACCGCGATATCAAGCCGGCCAACGTCGTCGTGACGACCGGGACCCGCGCGCGGATCCTGGACTTCGGGATCGCCAAGGTGGCCGACGCGAGCGCCGGCCTCACGCAGGCGGGTGCGGTCCTCGGCACGCTCGCCTACATGAGCCCCGAGCAGGCGTGCGGCGATCCGGTGGATCACCGCACGGACCTGTGGGCGCTCGGCGTGTTGCTCTACGAGATGCTTGCCGGACGGCCGCCGTTCACGGCCGACGCCCCCATCGCCCTGTTCCACGCGCTGCAGTTCCGGGAACCGGCGCCGTTGGCCGAGGTTCGGGCCGACGTGCCGCCCACGCTGGCGGCGCTCGTGCACCGCCTCCTGGACAAGGATCCCTCGCGCCGTTACGACGACACCGCCGCGCTGGTTGCGGCGCTCGAGGCCGTGCGCGACGGCACCGCGCCGCCGCCGGATGCCGCCGGCTCGGAGCCCCTCACGCTGGGGAGAGCGGCCTTCGCGCGCCGGGCCTGGCGCGATGCGCGCGACGCATTGAGCGCGGCCGATGTCGACAGCGGGCTCGAGGCCGAAGATCTCGAGCGCCTGGCGGAAGCTGCCTGGTGGCTCTCGGACGGGACCGGGTGCATCCGCGCACGGGAGCGGGCCTATCGGCGCTATCTCGAGCGGGGCGAGCTTCGCGCCGCGGCGGGGGTCGCCCTCGCTCTCGCCGAAGACCACTTCCATCGTTTGGCGCGGTCCGTCGGCCAGGGATGGCTGCGCCGCGCCGAGCGCCACCTCGACGGGCTCTCGCACGTCCCCGAGCTCGGCTGGTTGTACCGGCTCAACTCCGTGATGGCCCTGGGCGGAGGCCGGCCGGACGAGGCGGCGGAGCACGCCGAGCGCGCGCTCGAGATCGCCCGGCGGACCGGCGACGCCGACCTCGAAGCGCTGTCGCTGCAGGACCATGGCAGGGCGCTGGTGGCGCGGGGGATGGTGCAGCAGGGGATGGCCCTGATCGACGAGGCGATGACCGTCGCGGCTGCCGGCGCACTGACCCCGCACACGACCGGGCGAACCTACTGCAACATGCTGGACGTGTGCGACCGCTTGGGAGACGTCGGCCGGATGGCGGAGTGGTTCGACGCTGCCAAGGAGTGGTCGGCTCTCCACTGCGACTCGGGGTTTCCCGGCATCTGCCGCGTGCGGCGCGCCGGGATGCTCCGGCTGCGCGGCGCGCTGGCCGAAGCCGAGCAGGAGGCCCGGCGCGCGGCCGACGACTTGGGCGATTTCCTGGCCGATGTCGCGGGCGAGGCCTTCTACGAGCTGGGCGAGATCCGCCTGCGCATGGGCGACCTGCCCGCTGCCGGCACACTGTTCGGTGAGGCGCATGCGAGGGGCAGGGAGCCACAGCCCGGCCTGGCGCTCCTGCGACTGGCCGAGGGCCGACACGATGCGGCGCGCTCGATGCTCGAGCGCGCGTTGACCGACCCCGGGCGCACGGCCCTCGACCGTGCCAAGCTGCTGCCGGCGCAGGTCGAGATCAGCGTCGCCTGCGGTGAGCTTGCCGGCGCCGCGGAGGGCGCCGAGGAGCTGGAGACGATCAGCGTCACGTACTCGACGCCCGCACTCGTGGCGGCTGCCGCGCTCGCGCGGGGCAGGGTCGAACTGGCCCGCGGCGCGGCGGAGCAGGCGCTGGTACACCTCCGGAGCGCCTGCCGGATCTGGACCGAGATCGACCTGCCGCTCGAGCTCGCCCGGACCCGGCTCCTGTTATCGCAGGCGTACTCGGTGCTGGGCAGCACGGAGGAAGCCGAGCTGGAGGAGCGCGCGGCCCGGGCGGCAACGAGTCGCATCGGGGGCGGAGATGCCGCATGACCCGCTCGTGAACGATGCTCAGGCGTGCTTGACGGTGAGCGTCTCCAGCTCGTTGGCCACGTCGTCGCAGGCATCGAGCGTATCCTCGAGCTGATCGTACAACGCCTTCCACCGGATCACCTCGATGGGATCGGGCGTGCCGTCGAACAGCTCCGCCACGGCCGCCCCCCAGGCGGCATCCCCATCCTGCTCGGCGCGCTTGATCTCGAGGCACCGGGCGAGGACCTCGTCGCTGTTGCGGATGTGGCGAACCGCCAGCTCGATCTCGCCGGCGGCCCGGACCAGGATACGGGCCAGCCGCACGGCGGGCTCGCGGCGCGCGGTGGCCTTGAGACTCACGGCCCGCCGCGCCGCGCCGCCGATGAAATCCGCTACCAGGGCAAGCCGGATGGACAGGAGGTGAATGTCCTCCCGGTCCATGGGCGGGATGAACAGCTGGTCGATGTGG